>CAZYEW010000082.1:0-5482 GCA_964646705.1 uncultured Sulfurimonas sp. | reverse complement strand
GGCATACGAAGCGACCGCTTCCATGACGGGGCTGAAACGGGCGATCGCTCCGCTTCGCAGGTAGTCGCCGTAGCTGAAGCCCCCGGCGATGACGACGAGGTCGGTGCCGCCTGGAAGCACGGTCTGCTTGTGCCAGACGATATGCGTGCGTGCTCCCAGTTTATCAAACGCGTACTGCGTATCGTACTCGCAGTTGGTACCGGGGAACTGGACGATCGAGACGTTCATTGCAAAATCTCGACCGTGTAGTCTTCGATGACGGTGTTCGCAAGCAGCGCTTCGCACATCTCGGTGACTTCGGCTTTGGCGGCCGCGGCGTCGGCGGCATCGAGATCGATGACGATCTGCTTGCCAACGCGTACGTCGTTGACGCCGTCGAACTTCAGCGCGTCGAGGGCATGGTGAACGGCTTTGCCCTGCGAATCGAGGACACCGGGTTTCAAAAATACGTTGACGATGGCTTTCATTTGTTTTCTCCCAAAATGCGGTTGAGGACTTCTTCGTAAGCGACTTTGAGGCCGCCGAGCCCCTGGCGGAAGCGGTCTTTGTCCATTTTCTCTCCCGTTTGCATATCCCAAAACCGGCAGTTGTCGGGACTGATTTCGTCGGCAAGAATGATGTTGCCGTCGGCCGTTTTTCCGAATTCGAGTTTGAAATCGACGAGATTGAGCCCTTTGTCGGCAAAGTAGGGACGCAGAATGTCGTTGACTTGGCGTGCCATGCGGCGCAGTTTGTCGAGTTCGTCCTGAAAATCGACAAGGCCGAGAATCAGTGCGTGCTGGTCGTTGAGTTTGGGGTCGCCGAGATCGTCGTTTTTATAGTCGAATTCGACGAGGGTGAACGGAAGCACGGTGCCGTCTTCGATGCCAAGCGTGCGCGTCAGGCTTCCTGTCGCGATATTGCGCACGATGACTTCGATGAGGATGATATCGACTTTTTTGTGCAGCATATGATTGTCGTCGAGCATCTTCACGAAGTGCGTAGGGATACCGTTGGCTTCGAGAAGCTTGAAAAGTTCTGTCGAAATCTTGTTGTTGAGGGCTCCTTTTCCGGCTTCGGACGATTTTTTCTCGCCGTTGAACGCGGTCAAATCGTCTTTGAATTCGGAAATGAGCAGGTCCGGGTCGTCGGTCGTGTAAAGCCGCTTGGCTTTTCCCTCGTAAAGCAGTTCACGTTTTTGCATGATTAGCGTCCTTTCACGATACTGAGCGCTTTGAGAATGTCGAGCGCCTCTTTGAGTTGGATGTCGTTGTTGACCTGCTGCTCGGTGATGACGGTTTTTCTGGTGGCGTTTTCGTCTTCGCTACTGACGTTGGCGTCCGTACTCGTCGTGTTGCCGTCGAGTTTTTCGAGTTCGCTTTTGAGGTGCATTTTGAGGTCGGCCTCTTTGATGGCGAATTCGTTTTCTTCGGTTTCGGGCACTTTGCCGCGGGCGACGAGAATGTCGGGCGTGACGCCGACGGCCTGAATCGTACGGCCGCTTGGCAGGTAGTAGCGTGCGACGGTCAGCTTGATCGCTTCGGTTTGGCTGATCGGCAAAATGACCTGCACGGAACCTTTGCCGAAGGTCTTCTGGCCGACGAGCACGGCACGTTTGTGATCTTGCAGGGCGCCGCTGACGATTTCTGAGGCCGAAGCGCTTCCTTCGTTGACAAGGACGACCAGGGGTTTGTGCGTCAGCGTATCCGAAGCGTGGGCTTTGTATTCGGTGTTTTCACGCGGATCGCGGCCTTTTTGCGAGACGATCACGCCTTCGTCGACAAAAAGATCGACCAGTCCGACCGCCTGGTCGAGCAGGCCGCCGGGGTTGTTGCGCAGGTCGAGAATGAAGCCCTTGGCGTCGGCGTCGTACTGCTTGATCGCACGCGAAATGTCTTTGACGACTTTCTGATCGAAACTCGTGACGCGGAGGTAGACCGCACCGGGATCGGATGCGATCGTTCTGGCGTAGACCGATTGGATTTTAATGATATCGCGGACGATATGAACGACGAACGGTTTGCTTTTGCCTTGGCGTACGATGGTAAGGTCGATCGGTGTGCCCGGCTTGCCGCGCATCAGTTTGACGGCATCGTCGATGCTCATATCCAGCGTCGGTTTGTCGTCGATTTTAAGGATGATGTCGCCGGCTTCGAGTCCGGCCTTGTCGGCAGGCGTGCCTTCGATGGGCGAAATGACGGTCAGTGCGCCGTCTTTGATGCCGACGGTAATGCCGAGTCCGCCGAATTCGCCTTTGGTCTGAACCTGAAGGTCTTTGAAATGCTTTTGGTTCAGGTAGGCCGAATGGGCGTCGAGTTTGCTCATCAGCCCTTCAATCGTTTTGTTCATAAGCGTTTCGATACTTTCTTCGTCGACGTAGTATTTTTCGACGATACTGAGTACCTTCGTGAATTTCGCCAGGGCCTGGAGCCGCGAAGCTTCGACCGAGGGGGCGTCGGAAGGAGCTGCTTCGGCCGCCAGTACGACGGACGAATAGGTCAGCCCGATCGCCACGGCAGCCGACGCGAATCCCATTGCCATAAATCGCTTTTTCTTCATCGTTTTCCGTTTGTTTTGCTTTGGATTTTTGATGCGTCATTATAGTCAAAGAAGGTAAAAATAAACAAAACTGCAGCGTGTGTTGCAACGTTACAAGAAAGTTGAGTGAATTTGTATAAAGTAAACTTGACAATAGGTGGCTCAATATGTTATAATGCGCTCAGAAATTCGGAAAAAGGAAGAACAATGAATAATATATTTGAAAAACTGACGCATCAGATGACGGAGACGATCGAATCGGCACTGTCGCTGGCGCTGCATAACCAAAACAACGAGGTCGAGCCCGTACATGTGTTGTGGGCGCTTTTGACCAACAGCAACTCCGTGCTCAATCAGGCGTTCAACAAAATGAACGTCGAAAAAAGCGCGATCGAGCTCGAGGTGCGCTCGGCGGCGGAAAAACTGCCTAAAACCAGCGGTGTGACAAAAGAAAGTATGCGGATTTCCCGCAACCTCGTCCAGGCACTGGAACGCGGAATGGGGGAGATGGCCAAAAACGGCGACAGCTATCTTGCCGTGGACAGTTTCATCCTGGCGAACCTGAATGAAGAGCCGTTCAAATCGGTACTTGGAAAGTACGTGGACCTGATGGAACTGCGCAAAACCTTCGAGGCGATGCGCGGCGGACAGAAAATCGAAAGCCAGACGGCCGACGAAACCCTTGAAAGCCTCGACAAATACGGCATCGATTTGACCGCACAGGCGGCGGAGGGAAAACTTTCTCCGGTGATCGGGCGTGACGAAGAGATTCAGCGGATGATGCAGATTCTGATCCGCAAAACGAAAAACAATCCGATTCTGCTGGGAGAGCCCGGGGTCGGAAAAACGGCACTCGTCGAAGGGCTTGCCCAGCGTATCCATAATAAAGAGGTGCCGATTTCGCTGCAAAACAAGCGGGTCGTCGCGCTCGATATGAGCGCGCTGATCGCCGGAGCGAAATATCGCGGCGAATTCGAAGACCGGCTCAAAGCCGTGATCGACGAGGTGAAAGAGAACGGCGATATCATCTTGTTCATCGATGAAATCCACACCATCGTCGGCGCCGGTGCGAGCGAAGGCAGCATGGACGCGGCCAATATTCTCAAGCCTGCGCTGGCACGCGGCGAGCTGCACACGATCGGGGCGACGACGCTCAAGGAGTACCGCAAATATTTTGAAAAAGATGCGGCGCTTCAGCGGCGTTTTCAGCCGGTCACGGTGGACGAGCCGAGTATCAACCAGGCCTTGCAGATTCTGCGCGGCATCAAAGAACGGCTTGAAGCGCACCACAACGTGACGATTACCGATGCGGCGCTTGTCGCGGCGGCGAAGCTTTCGGACCGCTACATCTCCGACCGCTTCTTGCCGGACAAGGCGATCGACCTGATCGACGAAGCGGCGGCGGAACTGAAGATGCAGATCGAATCCGAGCCGAATGCGCTGGCTGCGGTCAAGCGTAAAATTCAGGAGCTTCACGTCGAAAAAGAGGCGCTGAAAATGGACGAGAACCCCGCCAACGAAAAACGTCTGGCCGAAATCGAAAAAGAACTGGCCGATGCCGAAGAAGAGAAGCGTACCCTCGAAGCGCAGTATCAGCGCGAAAAAGAGGTGTTCGAGCGGATTTCTCAGATCAAAAGCCAGATCGAAGTGATGCGCCGCGAAGCGGAGCAGGCCAAGCAGCAGGGTGATTTCAACCGTGCCGCCGAGATCGAGTACGGAGAAATTCCCAAGCTCAACGAAGAAGAAGCGCGCCTGCAAGAGCAGTGGAAGCAGATGCAAAAAGAAGGCACGCTGCTTAAAAACAGCGTCGACGAAGAATCGATTGCAGGCATCGTCAGTCGGTGGACGGGAATTCCCGTCAGCAAAATGCTGCAAAGCGAAAAAGAGAAGATTCTGCACATCGAAGACGAACTCAATCACGACGTCGTCGGCCAGGAACGTGCGACGCATGCCGTGGCGCGTGCGATCAAGCGCAACAAAGCGGGCCTCTCCGATGCCGACCGGCCGATCGGTTCGTTCATGTTCCTCGGGCCTACGGGGGTCGGCAAGACGCAGACGGCGAAAACGCTGGCGAAGTTTTTGTTCGATACCGAAGAGGCATTGATTCGTCTCGATATGAGCGAATACATGGAAAAACACGCCGTGTCGCGCCTTGTCGGTGCGCCTCCGGGATACGTGGGCTACGATGAAGGCGGCCAGCTGACCGAAGCGGTGCGCCGCAAGCCCTACAGCGTCGTATTGTTCGACGAGGTCGAAAAAGCGCATCCTGACGTGTTCAACATTTTGCTCCAGGTACTCGACGACGGCCGTCTGACGGACAACAAGGGGGTGACGGTAGATTTTACGAATACCATCATCATTCTGACGTCGAACATCGCTTCGGACAAAATTATGACGATGCAGGGCGATCCGAATCTCGAAGAGGTAGTGCTGGGCGAACTGCGCAGCAAGTTCAAGCCGGAGTTTCTCAACCGTCTTGACGATATCGTGATCTTCAATCCGCTGGGAGAAGAGCAGATCAAGAAGATCGTCGACCTGTTCTTCGGCCAGATCGCCAAAAAGCTCGAAGAACGCAACATTACGATCGAGCTGACCGATGCCGCCAAATCGTTTATCGCGAAGGCGGGATTCGATCCGGTCTACGGCGCGCGGCCGCTTAAGCGCGCACTCTACGAGATCGTCGAAGACCGGCTGGCCGATCTGATCCTCGGCGGCGAAGTCAAAGAAGGCAGCCATGTCGTCTTCGATGCCGAAGGTGACGACATCAAGGTCCGCATCGACTGACGGACCTGTGCGCTTGGCGCACGCTTTCTTGTGCTATGATTGCACAACCCCTGCAAAGGATTTCTTTGAAACACTGGTATGAGAACAACTTTCTTTTGATGCTTCTAAGCGTCGTTGTGTTCGTCGGTGGATACTTCTTTTTGCGCCTGGCGTACCATATGGCCGACAAAATGCCTTTTAC
>CAZYEW010000081.1:2390-8292 GCA_964646705.1 uncultured Sulfurimonas sp. | reverse complement strand
TCTCCGCCGCATATGAGCGGCAACGAACAAGACTACATCGCCGAGGTGTTCGCAAGCAACTACATCGCGCCGCTGGGGCCGATGGTGACGCGTTTCGAGCAGGCGGTGTGCGAGGCGACCGGTGCGCCGTATGCCCTGGCGACTTCCAGCGGGACGGCCGCCCTGCACTTGGCCCTGCGCGTCGGCGGCGTCGGGCCGGGCGATATCGTGCTGGCATCGACGTTTACCTTTATCGGTTCGGTGGCGGCGATTGTCTATCTGGGAGCCGAACCGTTTTTCGTCGATTCGGACCGCAAAAGCTGGAACCTTGATCCGGCACTGCTCGAAACGGCGATCGCAGCGGCACCGAAGCCGCCCAAGGCACTGATCGTCACACACCTTTACGGGCAGCCTGCCGAAATGGACGCGATCATGCGGATCTGCCGTACCCACGGTATCCTTGTCGTCGAAGACGCCGCCGAGAGCCTGGGTGCGACCCTGCACGGGCGTCAGAGCGGGACCTTCGGCGATTTCGGCGTCTATTCGTTCAACGGCAACAAGATCCTCTCGACGTCCGGCGGCGGGATGCTGGTGTCGCCGAACGAAGCAGCGATCGAGAAGGCGCTGTTCTATGCGACGCAGGCCAAAGAGCCGACGCCGTGGTACGAGCACAAAGAGCTTGGGTACAACTACCGCATGAGCAACGTCCTTGCCGCGATCGGTGCAGCGCAAATGGAGGTGCTCGACGCGCGCGTCGCCAAACGGCGGCAGGTTTTCGACTGGTACCGCGAGGCTTTCGCCGATACGGAGGAGGTCGCTTTTATGCCCGAACTCGACGGTGCGCGCGGCAACCGCTGGCTGACGACGCTGACCTTCGCGCATACCGACCCCGAAACGGTGCGCCGGCATCTTGAATCGTACAACATCGAAAGCCGTCCGCTGTGGAAACCGATGCATGCGCAGCCCCTGTTTTCGGGCGCGCGAACCGTGCTTTCGGGCGTCAGCGACGATCTGTTCGCCAAAGGGCTCTGCCTGCCCAGCGGCACGCAGATGACGCACGAAGACGTCATGCGTGTCGCCGAAGCGGTGAAAGAAGTGCTGCAATGAAAGGGCTGCTGCGCCCGACCTCGGGCAAACGGATCGCTTTTTTTATGCTTTCGGATATGCTGCTTTCGCTGCTGAGCCTTTATCTGGCGTACGGGCTGCGGTTCAATTTTGCGATCGATCCGCGTTTTTTGGCCAATTTCTGGACGGTGTACGCCGTTCTGATGCCGCTCAAAGTCGCCATGCTCTACCTTTTCAAAGGCTATTTCGTCGTTTGGCGTTTTTTCGGGTTCGAAGATGCCAAAAACATTTTCAAAGCCCATGTGGCGGCCTACGGCGCCTTTGCGCTGCTTTACGGCGCGGCGGGGCACTGGATCGGGCCGATGCCCCGCAGCGTGATCGGCATCGATTTCGTGCTGTCGCTGCTGCTTATCGGCGCGTTGCGCGCACTCAAACGCCTGATTGTGGAAAACAGCGCCCACGGCGAGGTCAAAGCGGCGATCGTTTACGGTGCCAACGCGAAAACCGCGGGGATCATCCGCAGTGCGCTCGACGGTGAAATCCCGTACTATCCCGTCGCCATCGTCGCATCGCCGGACGAGACGGAAATGGTGGGAAGCTACATTTCCAACATTCGGGTGCATGCGGCTGATACGCTGGCGTCGGTCGCCCGCAGCGAGGGTGCCGAGGCGCTGGTGATCACCGCCGCGACGTCGCAAGAAGCGCTGCGCCGTCTGGTGCGGCAGTGCGAAGATGCGGGGATTGCCGACATCAAACGCGTGCGTCTGCTCGGCGGGCGGGAAGAGCGTCTCGAAGAGCTTTCGATCGAAGACCTGCTTGCCCGGCACCCCAAAGACCTCGACAGTGCGGCGATCGCGGCATTCATTCGGGGAAAACGGGTACTCGTCACCGGAGCCGGCGGCAGCATCGGCAGCGAAATCGCCCGCCAGTGTGCGCATTACGGCGCAGCGGCACTGGCACTGGTCGATCACTCCGAATTCAACCTCTATCGTATCGGCGAAGCACTTCCCGATGCCGAGCTCGACCTTTTCAGCGTAACCGACCGCCGGCTGCTCGATGAGGCGATGCAGCGGTTTCGTCCGCAGATCGTCATTCATGCCGCGGCATACAAACACGTTCCGCTGTGCGAAGCGAACAAGGAGGCTGCGGTACGCAACAACGTGCTGGGAACGAAAAACGTCGTCGATGCATCGATTGCGGTCGGGGCGGAAAAGCTTGTCGTCATTTCGACCGACAAAGCCGTGCGCCCGACCAACGTCATGGGTGCGACCAAGCGGGTGACGGAACTGTACGCGCTCAACGTCGAGAGTGCCGCGACCGAAATCGTCGCGGTGCGGTTCGGCAACGTGCTGGGCTCCAGCGGCAGCGTGATCCCCAAGTTCAAGCGCCAAATCGAACGCGGCGGGCCGGTTACAGTGACGCATCCGGACATTACGCGCTATTTTATGCTGATTCCCGAAGCCTGTCAGCTGGTGCTGCAGGCCGCCGCGATCGCCAAGGGCGGAGAGCTGTTTATCCTCGATATGGGCGAACCGGTCAGAATCGCCGATCTTGCGCGCACCATGATTCGTCTTTACGGACGCGAAAACGAGGTCGAAATCGTCTATACCGGCCTGCGGCCGGGCGAAAAACTTTACGAAGAGCTTTTGATCGACGAAAGCGAGAAAAAGACACAGTACGCTTCGATTTTTATCGCGGCAAAAACCCGCTATCCCGTTACAAAGCTCGAACAAGAGATCGACGCGCTGATCGCAGCCGACGACAAAGTGGCCGCACTGCGCCGGATCGTTCCGGAGTTCGAGCACAAAGGCTGACGCTTAGGCGACCCAGACGAGTTTGACCGTTTGCACGTCGATATCGCTTTTGCGGGGTTTGAACAGTCGGCTTGTGACAGGATGGCTGCCGGGCGTGAAACGTGTTTTGAGTGCGGCCATCGCGTCGGCGTACTCCGTTTCGAGGGCGCCGATCTCTTCGTGAAGCGCGTCGATCTGCCGCTGCACGTCGGCAACGTCTTGGCGCTGGTCGTAGGCGCGTTTGCCTTTGCGCAACCCGCGCGATGCGCTGGTTCTGACACGGCTGCTGCCGCTGAACAGGTCGAACAGCGCCATGCCGAATCCTAGCAGCGAGTCGGTCGCGGCATCGCTGACGTCGGCTTTTTCTTTTTCGAGTTTCGCTTCAAGCCTGAGCAGACGGTTGCGCAGGGTTTTTTCTTTTTTGGCGTAACGCTTTTGCAGGGCCTGCGCCTTTTCGTCGAAACGGTGTTCGAGCTCGGCGCGGATACGTGCATGAAAGTGCGTTTCATCTTCGGCCGGACGGGATTCGAGCTTGAGCGAGGGGCATTGCAGCAGCGTCAGGGTGCGCGTTGCGTAGATATGGTTTTTGAGTGCCCGTTCGATTTTGGAGGGGGTGCGCAGCCGTCCGATCCAGTCTGGCAGGGGTGCGTAATCGGCATCGCTGCGTCCCGAGGGCTGCAGCGGCAGTGGCGCATCGAGGGGTTCGGCATGCTCCCATTCGGGCGCATCGCTTTGAGAAAGATCGAGAAGAAAACGGCCGTTTTGGGGGAGGTCGATGCCCTTGGCGGCATTGAAAAAGCGCCAGGAAACTTCGGCGTAGAGTGCGGGTGCGTAATGCGCTTGGCTTTCGGGCGCCGAGGTGTCGAGCCAGGCTTCGCCGATACGCAGGCGCAAGAGAGGTTTGGGCAGTCCCGAAGGGCTTCGCTGCTCGGCAAAAGCCGGTTGCGTTTCAGCGTGCGGGGGCTTTTCTTTGGCGGGGGTGAGCCGCCGAATGTCGGCTTTTGCGAGCGGGCCTTTGAGGTAGGACAGTACCCAGCGCGTCGAAAAGACCGTCGGCACCGGTTCGCCGGCGTTTCGCAATACGAAGGTGCGTTTGGGAAGTGCGGCGATCAGGCGGCCGAGTTCTTTTTTTTGTGCGGCATCGCCGCCGATACCTTCGAGAACCTTGGCGCGGTCGCGTTCGGTCTGCAGCCGTCCGATAAACCATGTACCGATGTTCGAGAGCATGCGGTAGTCGAGATCGACGGGATTCTGGGTCGAAAGCACCACGCCCAGACCGAAGGCGCGTGCCTGTTTGAGCAGCAGCATCATCGACGACTTCGCCGGCGTGGTTTTGCTGGGCGGGAAATAGCCGAAGACCTCGTCCATATACAGCAGGGCCCGCAGCCGGCTGCTTCCCGAGAGTGTGCGCATCCATTCGACGGTGCGTCCCAAAAGCATCGTGACGAAGAACATGCGCTGTGCGTCGTTCAGATGGGCAAGGTAGAAAACGGCGACGCGGGGGCGGCCTTCGGGCGTATAGAGCATGCGCCCTATATCCAGCGGCGTACCCTGTGTCCATGAAGCGAAAGTGGGGCTGGCGATGACGCCGTTGAGCTTCATCGCGAATTTCAGCCGCGCTTGCTGCGGATAGACGGTGTCGATATCGAGCAGTCCCAGCCGTTTGAACGGCGGTGTGACGACGGCGCCGATGAGCTGTTCGAGGCTCAGATCGCTGCCGTTGAGCCAGTAATGGCGCAGAATGTTGGTCAGCAGCAGGTATTGCGGATCGGTGCCGTCGTGTTTGTCGCCTTCGCCGACGAGTGCGAGCAGTCCCGTCGCCGAAGCGTGCAAAAGGGCGCTGAAAGTATCGGCATCGTCGAGAACTTCCGCCGGCGGGACGGCGAAACTGCCCAGCACGTTGACGCTTTCTCCCGCGGTCGATCCAGGGGTGTAGATAGTAATGTCGGCTTTGTCGGCGTAGCGTTGCAGCCGCTGCATGTCCTGGTGCGAAGCTTCGATGCCCCGTTTCCACAATGCGGCTTTTTCTTCGGCCAGCTGTGCGGTGCTCATGTTCCGGCTGCGGGCTTCGTCCGCATCCATCCACGGCTCGAACGCGGCCGGATCGAGGCCGGGAAAGGCGAGTGCCAGATTGCCCATATCGCCTTTGGGGTCGATGACGAGCAGAGGAATGTCGTCGAGCACCGCTTCTTCGAGCAGGCCGATGCCCAGACCGGTTTTGCCGCTGCCGGTCATGCCGATAACGGCGGCATGGGTCGTGAGGGCGGCATTTTTGTACAGCAGGGGCGTTTCATGATCGCTTTCGCGTTCGGTACCGAGATAGAAAAGATCCAGTGATTCAATATCCGGATGCATCAGGCCTCCTTCGGTGTATTGGCGAGTTCTTCAAGAGGGAACGGCTTGCTGAAATAATATCCCTGCGAATAGGAAATGCCGAGCGTGCGAACCGTTTCGTAAACCTGTTCGCTATGGACAAATTCCGCAATGCAGACAAGATCGCGTTTTTTTGCGAACGCGACGATGGTTTCGACGACGGTCCGCGTGTTTTCGTCCGTATCGACGGTGCGAATCAGCGTTCCGTCGATTTTGAGCGTGTCGATTTCAAGGTGCAGCAGGTGTTCAAAATTGGAATAGCCGCTGCCGAAATCGTCGATGGCGAAGCGGCATCCGAGGGACTTGACTTCTTTGATAAAACCGGCGATTTCAGGGTAGTTTTCGATATTTTCGGATTCAAGCAGTTCGAAAGTCAGCTGCGAAGCGACGTTATAGCGAAGCATTTCCCGGCGAATGAACGCTGCCGTTGCGGGATCGATGATATCTTCGATCGACAGGTTGACGGAAAAATGCAGGTCGGTTCCGGCGAAAAAACGAAAAGCTTTGCGAATCATCGTCCGGGTGAGATGGGGATAGAATCGGGCTTTTTTCGAAAATTCCAAAAAGCGGTCGGGTGTCAGAACCGTTCCGTCGTCACCGATGAGCCGCATCAGGCATTCGTAGCTGACGGGGGATTTGCTTGTATTGTCGACGATCGGCTGTACCCAGACCGCCAGCCGTTCTTCTTTCAG
>CAZYEW010000081.1:0-2290 GCA_964646705.1 uncultured Sulfurimonas sp. | reverse complement strand
TTTGCCCATTTCGGCCAAAATACGATCGCCTTCTTCCTGACCGAAAAGGTCGTTGACCTGGCCGAAACGGTCGATATTGATGACGGCGTATATACCGTCGCCGTTTTGCTGGATATCTCGGGTCAGGCTGTAGCGGTTCGGCAGGCCGGTGAGAGCATTGGTGCGCAGCTGTTCTTGAAGCTGCTGCGTTTTTTTGAGTATCTCGGCCTGCAGGTGCTTTTTGTAGTTTTTTTGAAATTCATCATACCGATGGATACGTTCGGACATTTCTTTCAGTGCCCGGGAAATTTGACCGATTTCGTCGGTCTGCGCAGCGGAGGGCAGGTCGATAGGCTGGTCAGGACGGAACTGTTTGAGTGCGTCGGCAATCCGTCTGAGCGGCTGCAGCATCCGTCGCAGGTAAAACGAAAAAGCGACGGCAATGGCGGCAAGGACGACGGTGATGAACAAAAATGCGAACCGAAACTGCCGGTTGAGTTTCTGATAGTGGGCGTTGGAGTAATGCAGGGAAAAAACGGCGAAGGCTCGGCCGGTAACCGGATGGATAACCGGTGCTTCGACCTCAAAGCCCTGTGCAGCGTCGGCGGTATTGCGCGAACGTTCGATCACCGTACGGTTGCCTTCGGTCAGTTTCAGTGCCGTAACGTTGCGGTTTTTCATGATTTCGTCGGCAAGCGTCAGCAGGGGTTGCCGGACACCGAGGTAGAGGTCTACGCCCATAATCGGTGCGACGGTATGGACGATCAATTGGGCTTTTTCTTTTTCGGATGCCATGAGCGCCCGTTCGCTCAGCGTATCGAAGAAGAGGTAGAGCCCCAGCAATATAATGCCGAAAACGAATATCGTAAGCGCGACGATCCGACTAGAAAGCGACCGATGAAGTTTGTCCCGCATCATACAACCTTACAATTTGATAGAGTGCATCGGAAAACGCGATACCGTATCCGGGCAGTTGCGACGCATTGAGATAGACGGTAACGGCATGCTCGATACTCAGCGAAAAAAGAAACCCTTCGCCAAGGTAGGCGGTATCGAACACGAAAGAAGGGATATGCAGTTTTTTCGCACGACGGACGACGTCGGGATAACGCTCCGAGGAATACAGTGCCATCAGGGCACTGGCCCGTTCGATGTGGTCGACGGCTTCGAAAGCGAGCAGGCGTACGTCCAGCGCATAAGGGCTTTCGTCACGGCGATAGTGCCGCAGCATTTCCTGCCGGAGATGTTCGGCGGCGGGCCGGTCTTCTTCTTCGTAGAGGATGAAAAAGCGCAGTTTGCCTTCGACCGTCAGCGTTTCGGGATGTTTGCTGAGCAAAAGGAGTTTCGGGAATACGGATGCTTCGGCTTCGAGCAGCAGTCGATCGTAGCTGTATCCGAACAGTGTGACCGTTCCAAGCCAAAGCAGCAGCAGTATTCGCATCAGAAGGCCTTCTGAAACTGCACGTAAAAGGTCCGGCCTTCACGGGGATAGTCGTTGATGTAGGTGTCGGCTTCCGCCGGATAGACGCCGGAAGCGTCGGCGATGTTTTTGACCGTAGCCGTCAGTGACACACCGTCGTCGGCATCGGCATAGCGCAGCGTCAGATCGGCGCTGAGAAAGGCATCGGTCGGATTCCTTTCGTCATTCGGACTCCGTTCTTTCGCACCGATATAGCGTACCAGGGCCGTTGCGGAAAGGCCGCCTCCGAAATTGTGGTGCTCGGAGAAGTTGGCCAGATGACGGGCGATATTGGGAGGAATATCGCCGTTTTCGTCCTCCCCGGTGACGTAGGCGTAGGTCAGATAGACACGGTCTTTGGAGCCGAGGTGCATCGACCATTCCGCGTCCAGCCCGTACAGCAAGGTGTCGTGGGCGTTGCGATAGCGGTGCTGCGGATTGTTTTTGTCGATCTGGTCCCGGTTTTGCAGGCTGTAAACATCGAGTTGAAGGTAGTCGGTACTGTTGAAGCGGCGGATCGCGGCGATTTCGAAAGCGTCAACCTGTTCGGGCTTGAGATCGCGATTCCCGACGCGGGCGCTGTTGTTGACGGTAAACAGCTCCTGCCATGACGGATTGCGGTGCGAATGGCTGTAGATGGCTTTGAAGATATGGTACATGTCGTGTCGATAGACCAGCGAAATACGCGGGTCGTACTGAATGTCGCTGAGCGAGGTCTTTTCGATGTTCAAACCTGCCAGAATACCGATACGGTTTCCGACCTCGATTTCGTCTTGCAGGGTGAAACCGGCGATGGAACGGTAGGCGTCGGGGTCGAGAAAAGGTGCCGTCTGCGAATAGTCCGTCATGCCG
>CAZYEW010000080.1:2423-8298 GCA_964646705.1 uncultured Sulfurimonas sp. | reverse complement strand
TAACTGCACACGATGAAAGCCGTTACCTGATCGAACTGATCGAGCTCGAAATTTCCCACATCATTTTCAAACCCATCACCGTCGAACGCTTCGAGCGCGTTTTTTCCAACGTGCTTGGTATCATCAAGCAGCGTATTGCATTCCGGCGTCTCTACAAACAGCTCGAAGATGCCCTCGAACAAAAAAGCCGTTTTCTGGCGAACATGTCGCACGAAGTGCGCACCCCGCTCAACGCTATTTTAGGTTTTTTGACGCTGCTCGAAGAAAAAGAGACCGATGAGGAAAAACTCAGGTACCTGAAAATCATCCGCAGCTCTTCCGATTCGCTCCTCAACATCATCAACGACGTCCTTGACCTGAGCAAAATCGAAAGCGGCAAACTTTCGATCCATCCGGTCGATTTCGACCCCTACGAAGACCTTATCGCGACCGCCGAGCTCTTTCAGGCCAAATCGGCAGAAAAGAACATTACGTTCCAGATCCGTTACAACCGCCAAATGCCCGAAAAGCTGCACGGTGACGTACTGCGTATCAAGCAAATCTTGACCAATCTTCTTTCCAATGCCGTGAAATTCACGCCCGAAGGCTCGAAAATCAAATGTATCATCTGGTACAAGGATGGTCGCCTCAATATCAAAGTCAAAGATTACGGCATCGGCATCGATGCCAAAAAACAGCGCGAAATCTTCGATCCGTTCATTCAGGTGGAGTCCGAAGAGAAAAGCGGCACCGGGCTTGGGCTTAGCATCAGCAAGGAACTTACCGACCTCCTCGGCGGCACCCTTTCGCTTGAAAGCACCCCGGGCCGGGGCAGTACGTTTACGCTTTCGCTCCCCGTTGCGCCGGTGAAGTCACGGCCAAAACCGTCCCAAAATACCCACACTGCCGAAAAACTCGACGGCGATGTGCTGGTGGTCGAAGATATCGAAGCCAACCGGATGTTTGTCTGTATCATACTTCAAAACGCCGGGCTGCGCTGCGATACCGCGAACAACGGTGCCGAAGCCGTCGAAAAATACCGCGGCAACCGTTACGACCTGATTCTGATGGACGAAAACATGCCCGTGATGGGAGGCACCGAAGCCGCAAAACACATTGCCGCCATCGAAAAAGAGCAAGCCCTTGCACACACACCGGTCGTCGCCCTCACCGCCAACGCCCTGCACGGCGACAAAGAGCGTTTCTTGCAAGCAGGGTTCGACGACTATCTAAGCAAACCCGTCGATCCTGCAACGCTGCTTGCAACCCTTTCAACACATCTTCAAGCGAATCCATCATGTCCGATAAAGAACTGACACGAGAAAACTCCGGCGACCCGCTCAAAACCTACATGATTCTTCAGCTGACAGCGGCGCAGAAGCAACTTCGACTGATCGGGCCCGACGGTGATATCGAAGCACTCCACCGTTTTCGCGTCGCGCTGCGGCGTTTTCGCTCGCTGCTGCATACCTATGCCAAAGCACTCTACGCCCCCGATGCCGTCGCCAAATCGATGCTTTCGGCCACCAATCCGCTGCGCGAAATCGACGTCTTTTTCGCATCGCTCGACAACACGGCGTACCCGCATCTGTACGCAGCCGTCGAGAAAGAACGCCGCACGCTTTACCGAAACCGCTGGACGTCCGATACCGTCGAACGTTTCGAACATGCCCTCGTGCGCCTTTCGGGCGACATCTCGCGGCTTGCTTTCGAATCGCGCACGAAAAAGATGCTCAAACGCGTCGACAAGCTCGACGCACGGGCGAAAGAGGCTCATGAACGGCTCGGTGCGAACAGCCCCGAAGATGCGGTCCACAACGTTCGGCTGCTTTACAAGCAGCTTCGTTATGCGCTAGAGTTTCTAAGCGATGCCGGGCTGATCGACGGACGAAAAAAAATCAAGCGTGTCAAAAAAATCTTGGAGCATTTCGGCGCCGTCCAGGATGCCGCCGACCAGTTGCGCTGGCTCGAAAACTTCTGCAGCGCACACCCCCACGACGAATGCGGCCGCCTTGTCAAAGCACGCAAAAAACAGCTCAAGGCGTTGAAAAAAGCCTTTTGATCCCCTCCGCTCACGCCGTATCGCGAAGCCGCAGCGACAAAACGAAAGCCGCCAGCAGTATCGCGAACGTCACCCCGTAAAGCACACCGTACCCAAATGCCGAAAGCAGCAAGCCTCCCGCAATCGAGAAAAACATTCCCAGCGAAACGACGTTCATCTGCACGGCGACATACAGCGGCCGTTTCGCCTCGGGAGCGAGGATAAGAATCAGATTGCTTGAAGCGATACGATTTCCGTCGGCCGCCGCACCGAAAAGAAAGAAAATCGCCGCGTACGTCGGCAGCGACGCGGCGAAAAAGGCAAGGCAGACCGCGATCAGGTGAAAGAGCATTCCCAGGTTTGCCGTCAGCCGATTGTGCCCTGTTCCGCTGAGTCTGCCCCACAGCAGATTGCTCAGCATCGCCCCCGTCATCTGTGCGGTAATCAGGGTGCCGACCTCCACCCCTCCAAGATGAATCGTCTCCTTGGCATCGAGAATCACGAACGGCATCGCGATCAGGTAACCGTAGCCGAGCAAAAAGGTCGCCGTTTGCACCTGAAACTGCCGGTCGGTCCGCAATATTTTCCAGCCTTCGCGCAAAAAAGCCGAAAACGATCGGATCTTCTCGTCGAAACGTCGCTTCGGCGGTTCGTCGACCGTCGCGAACGCGAAAAAGCCCAAGCCCATCAGCACCGCACTGAGCATAAACAGGTATCCAAAATCATATGGTGCCTCGAAATGCCCCAGCACCCACGCTGCCACCGCGCCGCTGAGCAGTGCGCCCACCCCGCTGAAAAACTGCCGCCACGCCATGCTTTTGCCGCGAAAACGGTGCGAAAAGATTTTGGCGACGATTTCACGAAAATAGATCGCGCCGAATCCCGCACTGAACGAAAAGAAAAACAGCCCGATCCCGATGCACCACAGCGTCAGCTCGGGGTGCGTATCGCCCAGCGTGACGATCGCGACCCCGATCGAAAACCACGAAAGAAAACGGGCGAAAAAAACCCGGCGCAGGTACGGCAGCATCCGGGCGTAATGCTGGGCGCGAAACGCGGCGAAAAGCTGCATCAGTACCGCGCCGCCGCGCAGCAGTGCACTGAAAAAGCCTATCAGCACCGAAGAACCGCCGAAATAGTTCACCATCAGCGGCAAAATCGTCGCGGGCTCGGCGACCGTCGTCCCCATGCTGAGAAAAAAACCGTGCAGGATATTGCGGACATGATTGCCGCGGCTATCCACGAATTTTCTCCATATAGCTTGAGAGCATCGCTTCTTCGAAATGGTTGTTCGTGGCGTACTCGTAACCGAATACGTCGCGCCACAGCGCATGGTCCTCCATGCACAGATAGAAAAAGACCTTGCCGTGCCACGGGGCGAACGCCTCGTAGGCGTGGCGGAACATCTCGCGCTTGGTCTCAAGCGGATACGACTGCTTGCCGTTGGCATCGGTCATGGGAATCTGAAGAATCTTGCTTTTGAAATTGCGTTCGCGAAGCTGGCGGATCACGGGTTTGATGAAGGTCAGCGTTCCCAGCGACACCAGTGCCACCTCGTCGGGCGAAAAGGTGCGCAGCAGCTCGGCGTAGACCGCACCGTACTCTTCGAGGTAGCCTTCGTAGCGCACGATGGGATGAAAATGAAAGCCGACCAGCACCCCTTTGTCCGCCAGTGCACGTGCCGCCGCGATGCGTTTGTGCAGCGGTGCGGTCAGATGCTCTTCGTTTTCGACGATCGTCGGCGTGTTGAGCGAAAAGGTACACAAAATATTGCGCGGCACGTCGTGTTCGAGCAAATAGGCTATATTGTCGGACTTGCTTTTGAATTCCAAAATCACGTTCGGATGGCTGCGGGCGAACGCGAACAGGGCATCGAGGACGCCGCCGCGGTTGCCCCACATCAGCGAATCCGACGACTGCCCCGTGCCGATATGATAGACAGTCTCGGGATCGAGTTCGAGGCGCGAAAGTTTTTCGGCCAGCTTCACGTCGAAGCCGATGCGGTCTTGGTTGTAAAACGACTGAATCGAACAGTAGCTGCAGTCGAAGCCGCAGCTTTCGACCGCGTCGAGCGTCATCAGGTTGCAGCAGCGCGTGTTCGGCGACGCGACCGGGCACATGCCGAGCGCAAGCGCGTCGTCTTTTTTTTCGACGAAGGAGAACTTCGGCGCTTTGTAGGCATCGGGAGCGAAACTGCGGTAATCGACCGGCCCGTCGCGCAGCGACGCATGATACTCGCGCACGGCATTGAACGCCGCTTTTTTCTGAGGAAAGTCGCGCGCAAGCAGGGTGCTGACGGGCGTCTCGCCCCACATCTCGCAGTCGATCGCCGCTTCGACGATCTGCTTGAACTCCTGAAAACTGAAGCGGTATCGCAAAGCCGCCGTTTCGAGGGCCTCACGCTCCGCGTCGCTCAGACGCGAAAAAAGTGTTTTGGGCAAAAAGGTTCGAAACTTCTGCGCATAGTCGTCTGCCATAGCGTCCCTCCGTCGCAATCTTCGATGCGAATGATAGCCAAAAAGCGGCCTTCTGCCCTCACACCGTCTCAAGCAGCCTTTCGACAACGGCAAAAACCTTCGATACGGTATCGAGCTCGACCTCTTCGCGGGTCGAATGCGGGTAGCGAATCGTCGGACCGATCGACGCCATCTGCAAATCGGGAAACTTCTGCCCGATAATGCCGCACTCCAGCCCGGCATGAATCGCACCGACGCGCACTCGCGGCGTCTGCGTTTCGTAAACCCGTTTAAGCGCCGAAACAAAAGGAGTCTCCTGCGGCTCCCACGGGGCGTAATAGCCCGAACTTTTCACGCTTGCACCGAAAGCTTCGAAGTAGGCCCGCGTCTCGCTCTCGATGCGTTCAAGCGCCGTTTCGCGCATCGCCCGTGCACTCAGCCGAACCTTGAGCGTTTCACCCTGCATCGAGACTTCCGCAAGGTTGATGCTCGTATCGACGATACCGAGCCTGCGGTCGTATGCGCGTACGCCGTGGGCAAACCCGTGCAGCATTTGCACGACATCCGTTTTGACATAACGGCACGGCGCTTGTTTCACGTACCGAAAACGGCGATCGTCCACAAGATGGTCGAATGCCGCCTGCGCCGAGGCGCTTTTGGCGATGGCATTGCGCCGCTCACCCCCTTCGATTGATACGAGGGAAGCGTTCATATTATACAATATATATGCCAATTCCTTGATCGCGTTGGGAATGTTCTTGTCGATATCGACCCCCGAATGCCCGCCTGCATAGCCTTCAGCCGTGACATCGTAAAGGTATTTTTCGCCCGCTTCCATGCAAAGCGGAAGCGTCACGTCAAGATCGACTCCGCCCGCACAGCCGATCGTAATCTCGCCGTACTGTTCACTGTCGAGATTGAGCAGATACGCGGTTTTGATCGGTACGTCGAGCGCCCGCGCACCCAAAAGCCCTACCTCCTCGTCGGCGGTAAACAGGCAGTCGACGGCACGGCCTTCTTCCATCAATTTGAGCATGATTGCCATGCCCATGCCGTTGTCGGCCCCCAGCGTCGACCCATTTGCCCGAAGCATGCCGTGATGCTCGACAAGTTCGATTTCGGGTGCCCGGCCGATGCACACCATGTCGTAATGCGACTGAAGCGTCACTGCGGCATCGGGATGCGTACACAGCAGATTCCCCGCCGCATCGACGCTGACGCCGTACCCGAACGCCCGTGCTTTGGCTTCGAGGTAAGCCAGCATTTGCGATGTGTCTTTCGAACAGTGCGGAATCGCACACAGCTGCCGAAAATATCCGAATATATCCATCGACGGTTCCCTTATCATTGTATTGTCGTTTCGAAGCTCACAAGCCCTTTGTGCCGTGGACCCTGAATC
>CAZYEW010000080.1:0-2323 GCA_964646705.1 uncultured Sulfurimonas sp. | reverse complement strand
GTTCAGGGTGACATTCCCTTCCGTCATTCCGGACGCGATCCAGAATCCACAACCCTAATGCGCCGCAAACCTTGAATCAGATTTAGGATAATGCACATTTCCATGCTGCATTATCCATCATCCCTCCGATTTCAGCGCGATAAACGTCGCGAAATTTCCCCACCGAAAAATCGTTTCGCAGTGAGCGAAGCCGCAGCGCTGCGTCATGGCCTTGTTTTCCGATTCGCTGTAGGGAACGAGCACGTTTTCGAGCGCCTCGCGTTTTTGCATGATTTCGTATTCGCTGTAGCCTTGCGCTTTTTTGAAATCGTAATAAGCGTCGATCATCAGTTTGTTGAGCCGTTTGTCTTCGCTGATGACTTTTTCGCTGAATATAAAAGCGCCGCCGGGCACGAGCGCCTCGTAAATGCGGTGTACCAGCGTTTCGCGCACGAGCGGGCGAATGAACTGCAAGGTGTAGTTACTGACGAAAACATCGGCGGGAAGATATTCATATTCTATAATATCTGCCTCTTCCAGCCGAATCTCCGAACGAAAAACCGTAAGCTTTCGCCTGGCCTGCTCCAGCATCGACACGGCATTGTCGATGCCGACAAGCTCGGCGTTTGCATCAAGTTCGCGTTCGATCGCCAGCAGTGTCGTCGCCGTCGAACATCCCAGGTCGTAAAGCCGGCCGCCGGGTTTGAGGTAAGCCAGGGCATAACGCCGCGTCAGCGCCATGGCCTCGTCGTAAAACGGAACCGAACGCTTGAGCATGTCGTCGAATACCGCGGCGATGCTTTCGTCGAACTCGAACTGCTTTTCGATCGGTTTGGAGAAAACCCGGTCCTGCATCGCGTCACTCCGGCCGAATCACTTCGGCGACATCGAGACCAAAGCCTGAAAGGCCAACAAATTCGGGAGCGTCGCTTTCGGTGATAAGCCGCATATGCCGGACGCCGAGAAGTTTGAGGATCTGCGCACCGATGCCGTACTCTTTCATCGCATTGGCTGCCTGTGAGCCTGGATTGTTTATGAAAACCAGCACGCCGCTGTTTTGCTTGAGGTATTCGATACTCTCGACAAGCTGACGATATTTCGCCTGATCGAGCAATAAATCGAGGTCCGGGATGACGTTGTGGACCTTGACGTTTGCGGTCTCGTGCACTTTGTAGAATACGACGGCGGTATGGCGGTTTTTTTCATGGTCTTCAAAATCGTGCCGCGTCGCTTTGACGCCGAAAAACTCGATCTCCTCGCTGCCGACGGCTTTGACGAGGATTTCATTGGCAAGGCGGTACTCGACGATGTCGGAGATATAAACCGTCTGCAAACCGTGTTTTTTCGCGAATACGTCCAGGTCGTCGCGCCGCATCATCGTGCCGTCGTCGTTCATCACCTCGCAGATCACCGCCGATTCGCTCAACCCCGCCAAACGGCACAGGTCGACCGAGCCTTCGGTATGGCCGGTGCGCACGAGTGTTCCGCCGTCTTTGGCGATCAGCGGAAAGATATGCCCGGGCCGCACCAGCTGTTCGGGGCGGCTGAGCGGATCGGCAAGAATACGGATCGTCAAATCCCGCTCGGCTGCGGAAATTCCCGTCGTCGCTTCGGCGGCATCGACCGAAACCGTAAAAGCCGTTTCATGCGCCGACGTGTTCGAAGCGACCATCGGTGCAAGCTCCAGGCGCTGCGCCGTTTCGCCGCTGAGTGCCACGCAGATAAGCCCTTTGGCATGCGTCGCCATAAAATTGACGTGTTCGGGCGTCGAAAAAACCGATGCGTAGACGAGGTCGCCTTCGTTTTCGCGGTCTTCGTCGTCCATCATCACAACCATCTCGCCGCGTTTGATCGCCGCGATGGCTTTTTGTACCCGTTCTATCGGTGTCATGGCTGCCTCCGTCGTGCCGTTGTCTTTGCCGCAATTATAGCCAAGATTGCCCTTTTTCAATTTTTTCACCATTTTCTTGCGCAGGCCCTTGACATTGGACGGAAATTTTTCTATAATTTCGGCCTCTCAACCAAACGACGGTAGAGAACGCAAACACTGGGGTATCGCCAAGTGGTAAGGCAACTGGTTTTGGTCCAGTCATTCGGGGGTTCGAATCCCTCTACCCCATCCACCTTTTCACAACGATCGCGGGATAGAGCAGTTCGGTAGCTCGTCGGGCTCATAACCCGAAGGTCACAGGTTCAAATCCTGTTCCCGCAACCAATTTCCAGCCAAAAACATCATTGTATCTCCGAATCAGAAACCTGTAAACATTTATCCGAAGGTCACCTGCACGGTCGGTACTTCGTACATCGCCCGTGCGCGTCGGCCTATGAACGTGAAGCAGTTCAC
>CAZYEW010000079.1:0-8317 GCA_964646705.1 uncultured Sulfurimonas sp. | reverse complement strand
CGTCAGTCGTCGAAGAGGTCGGCGACGGGGGTGTCGCGGTGCGGCGGCATTTTGGGGCGAACGGGTTTTCGATGCTTCGTTTCGGCGGCAGGTGACGGCGCTTTGGGCGGTTTGACAGAAGTGCCTTCGGCGCTTGGTGCCGGTTCGAGGTAGCCTTCGCGCACCATCATATCGATGATTTTCTTGAAGACCGCGACCGCCGTCAGCGAGGCGAAGTGGTATTTTTTGGGCTTGATGACGGTGACGCCGATGGTGTAGCGGCGGCCTTCGGCGTCGTTGGCGAAGCCGAGAAACGACGTGTTGTATTTGTTGACGTACCCTTTGCGCTCGGCGATGTGGGCGGTACCGGTTTTTCCGCCGATTTCGAGTCCCGGAGTGATCGCTTTTTTCCCCGTCCCCTGTTCGACGGTTTTGATCAGAATCTTTTTCATCCGTTCGGCGGTCACGGGTGTGATGACGTCGACGGGGTCCTCTTTTTCCAACGCGATGCGTTCGCCGCTCTGCGGGTCGACGAGGGCGTCGGCGACGGTGGGCGTGACGATACGGCCGTGGTTGTTGAAGGCGTTGTAGGCTTTGAGCAGCTGGATCAGATTGACGCGGATGCCGTAACCGTAGGCGGTGATGGCTTTGTAGAGTTCGGTGTCGAGCTGCCGCACGCCGGGCATGGTGCCGCGCCGCTCGTAGGGCATATGCATCCCGCTGGGCTGCGTCAGCCCGAAGCGTTTGAGCCCTTCGGCGAACTCGCTGCCGTCGAGCCGCTGTGCCAGCTGGGAGATTCCGACGTTCGAGGAGTGCACGATCACGTCTTCGGCGCTGAGCCAGTCGAATTTATGTTCGTCGCGTATGAGCTTGCGCCCGATTCTGAAGCGTCCGCCGTGAATGTTGACGAGTTCGGACGGGTTGACCTTGCCGTGTTCGAGCAGGATCGAAAAGACGAGGGGTTTGATGACCGAGCCGGGTTCGAAGCTGTATTCGAGCGCGCCGATGTTGAGCGAGCCGTAGTCGCGTTTGCGAATATGCGTGGGGTCGAAGCGGTTGGACGTCGCCAAGGCGAGAATGCGCCCCGAGTCGGATTCCATGACGACCGCCATGACCTCTTTGGCGCGCAGGTACGCTTTCATTTCGTCGGCGATCCGTTCGACGCGGATTTGAAGGGCCAGCGGGATGCTCAACTGCAGGTTGTAGCCGTCGAGTGCGGGTTTGAAGACGCTTTGCCGGGTGAGGCGTTTGTAGTTGTTGACGTCGCGCGGGGCGTAGCTGTAGCCGTTTTGCCGGTAGCGAAGATCGTCGTCGAACTGCTTTTCGAGCCCTTTGATGCCGCGGTTACGGGTGTAGTCGCCGTCTTCGTATTTGCGGGGGTAGCCTACGAGCGGGGTGAGCAGGTCGCCGTAGGGGTAGACGCGGGCTTCGCCGCTTTCGACGACGTCGAGCCCGTGCAGCACCGTACGCCCCGAGGGAAGCGTAAACTCGGTAAACACGCCCATGCGCCGCAGTTCGAAGGCCAGCGACTTGAGATACTGGGCGTGTTTGGGCGAGATATTGTAGCTGAGCACGACGCTGCCGCGGTGCGTTCGCAGGCGCCTGGCCACTTTTTTGGGATCGACGCCGCTGTAGATCGAAAACAGCTGGATAAAGAGGGCCTTTTTTCGCGGATCGATGTTGCGGGTATCGACAGTCGCTTTGTAGAGTTTGCGGGTGGTGGCGATATGAAATCCGTCGGCACTGACGATGTCGCCGCGACTGGCTTTGGTAACGGTGGAGGTAGCGAGTTTGGGCAGGTGGCGCTTGCCCAGCGCTTTGGCACCGATGACGGTGACGAAAACGAGGAATCCCAAAAAGAGCAGGACAAAGATGAAGATGATCTTTTTCGATTGGTTCGATGGATTGGGCGTCATGGGCTTTTTTTACGCGACTATACCGTGTTGTCCTTGAAAACGGTATTAGCGGTTGGTTCGGCTGTGGTATAGTAAGCCTTATGAAACGATGGATATGGATTGTGTGGCTGCTGCCCCTGCTGCTGCCGGCCGATATGCTGGAACCGAACAAGGTGTACGAAGGTCCCCGCAAGCTCAGTGCGCCAAATTTCGGGGCGTCGCTGATGCTGCCGCAGGGCTGGGAAGCACAGATGCACGGTGTGCACGGGCCGCTTGTGCTGCAGCACGACACCGATGCGGACCGTATTCTGGTCGAGGCTAACGTGAGCGTCAGCGGCGATCCGCTGGCGATGCTGGAGGAAAAGCGCGAATATTACGGGCTAAAGCTTTTTTCGCCGATGCAGATCAAACGGATGCGCCCGTCGCTGTACTATCGGCTCTATCAGGTCGAGGGTTCCGATGCGTTCGATCAGGCGCTGGTCTATTTAGTGCTCGGTTCGCAGGGCCGGGCCGTGGTGATGTTCGGATTTTTCGAACCGGGGCGCTACGAATCGATGCGCCAGACGATGATGCGGCTGGCCGATTCGCTGGGATTTACCCCGATACGGGCGCTGCCGCACCAGACGGGCGATTTGTACATGGCGCTGCTGAGCGGCCATTTCGTTTTTTACGAGCCCAGAGGCTCCTACAGCGAAAAGCGCGAACTCTGGCTTTGCCGCAGCGGCGACGCGGTGTTGAAAGGAACCTACGCGACGGCCAATTCGACCACGCGAAGCGTCTTGCGCCGGTGGGGGAAATGGCGGCTGCAAAACGGCCGGCTGATCCTTGAATTTACCGACGGTACCGCCGAGCGTTACGATGTGCGCAGAGCAGGAAGCCTGCTGCTGTTCGACGGTGCGCAGACCTTTCGGCTGCCCAATCATCTTTGCGAATGAAGGTTGATGAAAATCACGCTAAAATACGCGCAAAAACAAGGAAGCGCCGATGCCTGACCGTGCCCTGTTCCTCGCGGCGTCGATTTTGATCGCCATCAGCGTCGTCATGGTCTATTCGCTTTCGGCATACACGGTGATTTTGTTCGATTACGCACCGTTTCATTTCGCGTGGCGGCAGATGTTTTACGGGCTGACGGCGATCGTGACGATGTGGGCGCTGGCGCAGTTCGACCCCGATGTCTGGCTCGGGCGGCTGGGGTTCGCGCTCTTTTTCGTAGGCCTGGCGCTGATGGTGGCGATGCCCTTCATGCCGGCCTCGCTCGTTTCGGCGGTCGGCGGGGCGAAGCGCTGGATCCATCTTGGGCCGGTATCGCTGGCGCCGGTGGAGTTCTTCAAAATCGGGTTCGTCTATTTTCTGGCATGGAGCTTTTCGCGCAAGTTCGACGGCTCGCAGCCGCTGACGCTCAAAGCGGAGTTCGTTCGCTTCATCCCCTATGCGGTCCTGTTCGTCGTGGTCATGCTGCTGATCGCCGTGCTGCAAAAAGACCTGGGACAGGTGATGGTGCTGGCGATGACGATGGCCTTCATGCTGGTGCTTGCAGGCAGCAGTTTTCGCTTTTTCGTCATTTTGATGAGTGCGGCGATCGGGGCCTTCGTGGTGTTCATTTTTACCGCTCCGCACCGTATCGCGCGGATTCTGTCGTGGTGGGCGACGGCACAGGATTCGGTGCTTGGACTGCTGCCCGAGTCGATCGCTTCGCATCTGCGCGTCGAGCGGCACGACGAGCCTTACCAGATCGGGCATGCACTCAACGCGATCAACCACGGAGGGCTTGCGGGTACAGGGCTTGGCAACGGGACATTCAAACTCGGATTTCTAAGCGAAGTGCATACCGACTTCGTGCTTGCGGGGCTGGCCGAGGAGTTCGGACTGATCGGTATCGTCGTGGTCGTAGGCGTGTTTTTGTATTTGCTAAAGCGCATTTTCAAAATCGCCAATCGCGTGCGCGAAGAACGCTACACGCTCTTTAGCGTCGGTATCGGCCTGCTGCTCGCGTTCGCGTTTTTGCTCAATGCCTTCGGCATCAGCGGCATTACGCCTATCAAGGGGATTCCCGTACCGTTTTTAAGCTACGGAGGCTCGGCGATTTTGGCGGCGGCGATCGGCGTGGGCATGGTGCTGATGGTCTCGAGAAAGGCGAACTATTGAAAACGTTTATCGTCACCGGCGGCGGCACCGGCGGACATCTGGCGATCGCGCGGGCGCTGGCTGCGGCGATCAAGGCACGCGGAGACAGGGCTGTCTTCATCGGCTCGACGGCGGGGCAGGATCGCCGCTGGTTCGACGGTACGCCGGATTTCGACCGTACCTTCTTTTTGTCCACGACCGGGGTCGTCAACCGGCGCGGCTGGCGCAAGGCGGCGGCGTTGTGGCGCGTGGCCGCAGCGGCCGTCTCCGCACGGGCGATCTTGCGCGAAAGCGGGGCGTGCGGGGTGATCAGCGTGGGCGGTTTTTCCGCGGCACCGGCGGCGTTTGCGGCGGTGATGTCGGGCGTGCCGCTTTTCATTCACGAGCAAAACGCCGTGGCCGGGCGCCTCAACCGTCTGCTGCGGCCGCGCGCACGGCTTTTTTTCAGTGCGTACGACGATGCCAGCCCCGTCAAGGACTACCCCGTCGCAAAGCGGCTGTTCGACACGGCACGGTTGCGGACAAAGGTCGAAACCGTGATCTTTCTGGGAGGCTCCCAAGGGGCGCGTGCGATCAACGCCTTTGCGCTCGAAGCGGCACCGATGCTGCGCGAACGGGGCATTTCGATTATCCATCAGTGCGGGGAAGCGGCTTTGGAAGCGACGCAGGCGGCTTACGAAGCTTTGGGGATCGACGCCGAAGTCTACGGTTTTACCGACGATCTGCCCGCCCTGCTCGAACGTGCCGACGCCGCCGTCAGCCGCGCGGGTGCGAGCACCTTGTGGGAGCTGGCGGCCAACGGCCTGCCGACGCTGTTCGTACCCTATCCCTATGCCGCGGGCGACCACCAGTATTACAATGCGCAGCATCTTGCCGAACACGGCCTCGGTGCCGTCGTGCGCGAAGAGGCGCTGACGCTTTCGGCACTTGAAACGTTTCTCGACGGCGGGATCGAAACGATGAGCCGGGGGCTGATGGCGCTCGGCGGCGACGATGCGGCGGCACGCATCGTCGAAACGATTGCGAAGGAGTGCCGATGATGGCGGAACTGACGAAATGGCTGGTCGATACGATTTTGGGCCTGGGGTATCCGGGTATCTTTTTGCTGATGGGCGTGGAGAGCTCGTTCATTCCTTTCCCCAGCGAAGTGGTGCTGATTCCGGCGGGATACCTGGCGGCCAAAGGCGAGATGAATACGGCGGCGATTCTGGCGGCGGCAGTGGCGGGATCGCTGCTGGGTGCGTTAGTGAACTATTATTTGGCATTGTGGCTGGGGCGTCCGTTTTTGGTGAAATTCGGCCGCTATTTTTTGATTTCCGAAGAGAGCCTTGACAAGCTTGAACGTTTTTTCGAGACGCACGGGCCGATTTCGACGTTCACGGGAAGGCTGATCCCGGGCATTCGGCAGCTGATATCGATTCCCGCCGGACTGTCGAAAATGCGGATCGGGCGCTTTTTGGGTTATACGGCGGCCGGCGCCGCGATCTGGAGTTTGATTCTGATTTTGCTGGGCTATTTCATCGGTGAAAACGAAGCCTTGCTGAAAACCTACCTGCATCAGATAACGATCGTCGTGATCGCGGCGGCGGCGGTGACGGTCGCCGTGTACGTCTATCGCCACAAGCGGGCCGGACGCCGGTAGGATGAGAACGTGCGGATGCGGCCGAAACCTTTGAATCGCGGGGCGTCACGCTCGGCTGCGGGAACACGCACGGTGCTGCTGGCGGCGGCCGCGGCATGCGCTGTTCTTTTCGTGCTCGTCACGCAGGAGCGCTGGCTCGATTACCTGCTGGCGCTGCTGATAGCCGTCAAGACCAAGGCGGTGGTGTCGCTGTCGTATCTGTTTTCCAAGGCGGGGGCGTTTTTGAGTGTTTCGAAAAAGAAATTCGTGCTCTACGTCAAAACGATGACGGCCGTCAAGGCGCTGAGTGTTGGCGTCAAACGTTTTTTCATCGACAACTACGTTTCCAAATGGATCGAACGCAACCTCATAGCCCCCGTCAAAGGCCCGCTGGTTCGATACGCCCGCTACTACGCCGCGCTGAATCCTGCGCAGAAGGTCAAAAAAGCGCTGCTCTTTTTCGTTCCGGCGGGGCTTTTGGCGTACGGCGCTTCGGCGGCGGGCGTGCTGGAACACCTGGTGTTCTATGCCGAAATCAAGGCGGTCGTGATCGCGTTTTTCAAGCTGCTGTGGCTTTTCGGCGGCAAGGTGCTCGGGGTCGTCTACACGCTTTTTTTCAGTTCGTGGATCGCGCCGCTGCTGCAGATTTTCGCCCTGTCGTACCTGCTTGAAAAGCTTGAAAAGATTCCCGTTATCGGGCGGCCGGTGCGCGCACTTTTCGAGATGCTCGACCGGTTTTTCTCGGCGCTGTTTTCGCGGCTCGGGCGTTACTGGCGCCGCTACGTCGAGCGCTACGTGAGCGTCGGCGCCCGACGCCGGATGCGCCGTTTCGGCCGCTGGATGGAGCTGCGCCTCGAGCAGCTTCGCCATCGCAACGAGCTGTTTTTGATGCAGGGCTTTATGAAAGCGTTTCTCGCCAAAGGCGGCACGGCGGACTATTTCGCTTCGGCGCTGGAAAAATATGCCAAAAAGCATCCGGACGAACCGATCGATACCGCGGCACGCAAACGCGATTTTCTCGATTTCGTCAACCGGCATACCCGCGACAATATCGATATCGTCGGGTTTTTCAGTTTCGCCCCCTATCCGCCGGTGCGCGACGTGCTGCTGATCGAAAGCTTCGCGTCGGGAAACCGCGAAGGCAACAGCCGTTACGGCATTCGTGCCGATTCGTTCTGGGTCTTGAACCTGGGCGAAAAACCGGTCATTTTGCGCGATGACGCCGGGCTGCGCCGGCCGGTGAAACCCGGCAAGCTCAAGCTCGTGCATACGCCCGCGCAGCGTTTCGACGTGCTGTACGTCGAAACCGGCGCCGGCGCGGCGAAGCGCCGCGTCTATCTCAATCCCATTTCAACACAGGAGTAAATCATGGCTACCGCTTCATCCAACGACAGCGTGACGAAAGAGGTCGTTGTCCTTCTTGGACTGCTGCTGCTTTCGATCGTCAGCGTTTTCGGCATCTACAACACCTTTACGGTCGATCTGATCGAAATCATCGGAAAAATCCCCGATACCAACGAGAAAATCGCCAACTACGTCATCATCGTATTGTTTGCGGTGATGATGGGTACCTTGCAGGGGATCAACCTCAAAAAGAAGGACCTTTTCGGAAAACTCGGCGTCATCGTCGGGATCGTGCTCGGGGCCGCGGCCATTTTGGCGATTATTCTGTTTTTCACGAAAAGCCTCATGTATCCGCTCGTCAGCCTGCTCATCGTCGGCATCACGATGTACATGCTCGAACTGGTCTTTCTGACGATCGGGACGAAGGGGTTTTTCTTTTTTCTGACGCTGTTCGGGCTCGGGATCGTCGCACTTTACAAGACCGGCCACAAGGATTTCAGTTTTCTGGTCACGATGGCCGAGCTGGGGCTCGTGGCGCTGCTGTTCCTTGCGGCGACCTATCCGCGCATCAAGTCGCTGATGCTGCATATCGGCACGCGTGACAACATCGATATCGACAACACCGGCGCAGACGGAGGCGACGAGGGCTGATGAGACGCGCGTTGCTTCGAACGGGCCGCCTGGCCGTTCGCTTCGTCGAGGTGGTGCTGGTGCTGACCTACGTGCTTTTCGAGGAACTGGTCTGGGAGCAGTTCGTTTTGCCCGTACGCCGGGCGATGGAAACGCTCGTGCGCCCGCGTGTCGAAGCGATGCTCGCCGGTGCCAACCGCTATACGGTGTTTGCGCTTTTTACGCTGTTGCTTGCCTCGGCCGAAGGGCTGGGTGTCGCGGCGGGCGCGGTTTTCGTGATGGTCGATCCGCTGCTGGGCGTCGTGCTTTACGCGTTGAAGGTCCTGCTGGCGGGGATCGCTTTTTGGGTGTTCGCCGTCGCGAAAGAAAAGCTGTTCGAAATCGCGTTGTTCAAAAAAAGCTACGATGCGGTGATGCGGGCGGTGGCGTGGGTGACGCATACCGAGGTCTACCGCGCGGTCAAAACCAAAACCGCCCTCTACAAGGTGCGTTTCAAAGCGTGGCTGGCCGCACGCCGAAAAAGCGGCCGGTTCACGCGGCTTTACGCGGCGATCAAGCGTCTCTTTCGAGGGTGAGCTAAAAACTCATCCCCGCGGTGATTTCCGGATAGCCTCGGCTGCTGTCGTCACCGTTGTCGCGCGAATACCACTCCTGTACCCACCCCAGCGAGAAATAGCCGTTCCCCTGCACGTAAGAGATTCCGGCACGCCCGCCGTAGGTTTCG
>CAZYEW010000078.1:0-8360 GCA_964646705.1 uncultured Sulfurimonas sp. | reverse complement strand
TACAAGCGCGACGGGCGTGTCGATTCGATCGCGGCGATGGTGATTCTTCAGCGCTGGCTGGGCGTATAACGCATTTTACGCAGTGTCTTCGTATTCGACGCGGTTTCGCCCGTTGTGCTTGGCACAATACAGGGCATTGTCGGCACGGCGAAGCAGCGCTTCGACGGTGTCGTCGCCACGGCAGACCGCAATGCCGAAACTCGCCGTGACTCGGCCTGCCTGTGTCGAACTTGCTTCGATACTGCGGCGCAGCTGCTCGGCCAACTTCATTGCACCGGTGCCGTCGGTTTGCGGACAGATCAGCAGAAATTCTTCGCCTCCCCAGCGCCCGGCACTGTCGGTTTTGCGACGGGTCGTTTGCATGATATGTGCGAGCTTTTTCAAGACTTCGTCGCCGATTTGATGGCCGAACGTATCGTTGATCCGCTTGAAACGGTCGATATCGATCATGATCAACGCAAAAGTCACTCCTTCATTGCGATGCGCTTCGAACACGGCGTCAAGCACTTTTTGAATGCCCGATCGATTGTAGAGTCCCGTCAGTATATCGCTGTTGGCAAGGGTGTCGAGGGCACGGTTTTTTTCTTCTAATTCCAGCGTTCGGTCGTACACTTTTTGCTCGAGCGTTTCGTTGAGGTTGCGGTAACGGTCGACGAGGCGGCGATGTTCGACGTTGGTGCGCCGAAAAGCTTCGGCGGCATAGGCAAGTTCGGATATTTCGTCGTTTGCGGGATAGACAAGTTCGATGGTGTTGCGCGAACCGTTGGCCAGTTTTAAAAAGATATCGGTAAGCTGCTTGATCGGACGGATGATGCTGCGGCCGATCAGCCACGACAGCACGACGATAAGGATGAAAAAAACGATTTCCAATACGGTGAACATCAGAAGGTGCCGGTCGATATTGGCAAGAAAACCGTCACGTGTATGCTGCATCTGCCGGTGCATCGTTTGCGCGACTTGACGGGCTTGATACTGCATTTCGTAAGCCTGTGCGGCAAGTACGACGTTGACCATGTAGAGGTAGCCGCGGGTGTGCTGAACGCTTCGAAGAAACACGGCCCGATAGCGTTGCAGATTAAGCCGGAACGATGCAGGCAGTGTCGAGGCGAGGACTTCGACGAGCTTTTCGGCTATGGACAAATCGGCACGGATCGCCTTGTAGTAGCGGTTGTCGAGGGTGTCGAGGTAGCGAAAAGCGTTTTTTTCGGCCGAAAGCAGTGCAATTTTCATGCGCATCAGTGCGACGGTCTGCGTGTGTGCCGTGACGACGGCGCGATCGAGCGTGTCGAACAGCTGTGCGGCGATGGTACGAAAATCCTCCTCGATCAGCCGCGTCTGCGCATTGCGGCTGTTTTGGGCTTTTTTGAAGGTACGGATATAGTCGGACAAAATGGTTTCGATGCGCTTTTTGTACGATTCGATCCCGAAATCCTGTCGGTTCGCATGGTCGGTATCGTCGATCAGTTGTTGGATTTCTTCGTACAGGCGGTAGACGTTCATCGCGGCGGAATCGTCGCCGTCGTTGATGAACATAAAGGTCGATTGTTCGAGTTCGGTGATGTTTTTGACAAGCTGAAAGTCTTGTTGCGTTTCGTGGGCATAGTCGGAAAAGCGGCCGATTTCGGACCGGATGTTCCCTGCACTGTGAAACGTCAGTATCCCCAGCATCGTAAACACGAAGATCGCCAGCAAGTAGCCCAGTGCCAGTCTCCACCGCAGCGGCAGATAGCGTGTGAGCAGGTTGACGGGGTTGTAATCATGCCAGCACAAATTCTTTCCATTTCATCAAGGTGTATTCGTAGGTGGGCATCACCGTGTTCCACACTGCGATATGTTCAAAACGGGTGCGGTACGAGCCTCCGCGCCGTACGGAGCCCGGCGCGACACAGATGCGTCCGTCGGTACCTCGCAGCGGCACAGCGGCGGGCTTTCCCCTGTACCAGTAGTCCCACTCCTCGGGTTGCATGAAAGCACGGGCACGTTCGGGATTGCTGATATAGTAACCCTGGCGGGCGATAAAGGCGCCTGCCCAGCCTGAAAGCCACCAGTTCATAAACGCATAGGCGGCTGCTTCGCGTTCGCCGCGGGCAGCGCGCGAGAGGCACATGACGCCGTGCCATGCACGATAGCCTTCTTTCGGTGCCGCGTAAACGCAGGGGATACCCTTTCCGTTGAGCGATGCGACGGCCGGCGAAAACATGCTTTCGATCTGTACCTGTTCGGTTTGCATCAGCCGTACCGAATGGGGGACCGAGAACCAGACGCCCCGAAAATGTCCCCGGCGTTTGTAATCGTCGACGATCGCGAAGAGCGCGTCGATTTCGGCGCGTGTCAGGTTGCCGATGTCGTCGAACCGGATGAGCCCCTTTGCCTGGGCAGCCAGTGCCATGTCGAACAAACCGATCGTCGGTGCGTTGACGATGGCGACCTTGCCTCGGTAGCGCTCGTCGAGCAGCCATGCCCAGCTTTCGGTTTCGTAGGCGATGCCTTCGTCGATGAAACGGGTGTCGTAACCGAACGAATCGGCATTGTGGACGTAGGGCATGAAGCTGATGTGCGCACTCGGTCGGGGACCGAGAGAGCCGTCGGGCTGGATGTAGAGCAGCTTGTACGGCGCATCGCCTTGGCCTACGGAAGCGTTCGCAGAGATCCTTCCGTGTTTGGCGAGCCCGTTGATCTCATCCCAGTACGTCAGCCGGGAGGTATCGATGGGCCGGATGGCCTCGGCTTCCCACAAAATACGGATACTGTTGGACCACTGTTCGTAGATATCGAAACTTTCGGGTTCGGTCGAGGCTTTGAGCAGGACTTCGGCGCTGCCGCCGGGGTAAAATTCGATGTCGATGCCCAAATCGGCTTCGGCCTTGCGCCGGATGGGCTCTTGGAGCGTGACGTGCGTGCCGAGTACCCGAAGCTTCATTCGGCGCGACGAGGCGCGAATGATATTGGGAAACGCCAGCGACGCGGTTCCGGCGACGGCAAGCTTCAAGAAATGTCTTCTGGGTTCATTGTCCATAATGAACAATGATAGTTCCGGCCGCCTTAAAAAAGCTGCGTTTAATTAAATTAGTTTATGATCGATAGGTCGATTCCGAAAAAGGCCATCGCGTCGCGTTCGTCGTCGGTCAGGTTTTCGCGGGTGTAGCTGCCGTCTTCGCGAAGGACCGTTTCGATGCGCTTTTTGACGTGTTCGAAGCAGCGGCTGCGGGCACATTCGATATCGTCGATGAATCCCATGCCGCTGAACTGGTAATTCGTTTCGCTTTCGGTTTCGATGCACAGCAGCGTGCCGTCGCACGAGGTTTCGATGAGGTCGACGAGCTCCCGGTAGGTGACGCCGAATTCCGCGGCGTGCCAGCCGATGGTTTCGAGTGCTTTGTCTTTGAATTCGTCGACGCCGTCGCCGGTAGTGTCGTCGTAATCGGCGTTCGGGAGATTGTAGCGCATGATCTCTTTCCAGTTGCGTGCGGCTTTGATCAAAATGCGATCGTCGACGTCGACGACCTGCAGATTGCCGCCGAGCAGCTCGGCCAGTGTTTTGGGTTTGGCGGCTTGCAGCATGGGCGACGTTGAAGGCGGCGGAACGCGGCCTTGGTAAACGTAACGGGCCGTTTCGTCGAAGGGGGCGTAATGGAGTGCGCCTTCGATCGTGATGCCGAACTCGTCGTGTGCGTTGATCGCCGCCATGAAGTCGGGTTTGTTCACCGAAATAATCTCTTTGACAAGGTTGAATTTTTTCATCGAAGTATCCGTTTTTTGCGGCAATTGTAGCATGCACGCTGCATCGTACGATTAAGGCCGATGCTTCGGCGCTGCCGTAAGGAAGATTTCATAAACCCTTTTTTTACCCGCTTTTGGGTACAATGCGCAAAATTTCTGCGGCAAGGTCCGCATTATCAAGGATATGCATGGCATTGAATGTTTATTACGACAAAGATTGCGATATCGAGATCATCAAGGGCAAAACGGTCGCGATGATCGGATTCGGTTCTCAGGGGCACGCGCATGCGGAAAACCTGCGCGACAGCGGCGTCAACGTCGTCGTCGGCCTGCGCAAAGGCGGATCGAGCTGGGCCAAAGCCGAAGCCAAGGGCTTTTCGGTGATGACGGTCGCCGAAGCGACGGCTGCAGCGGATGTCGTGATGATTTTGCTGCCCGACGAAAATCAGGCCGAAATCTACAAAAACGAAATCGCTCCCAACCTCAAAAGCGGTGCGACGATCGCGTTCGGCCACGGTTTCAACATCCACTACGGACGTATCCGGCCCGCCGACGATATCAACGTCATGATGGTCGCTCCCAAAGCGCCGGGCCATACGGTGCGCAGCGAATTCGTCAAAGGCGGCGGCATTCCCGATCTGATCGCCGTGGCGGCCGATCCGAGCGGCAATACCAAAGAACTGGCGCTTTCGTACGCTTCGGCGATCGGCGGCGGGCGCACGGGGATTATCGAAACGACCTTCAAAGACGAAACCGAAACCGACCTTTTCGGTGAGCAGGCGGTACTTTGCGGCGGTGTTTCCGCACTGATTCAGGCAGGTTTCGAAACCCTGACCGAAGCGGGTTATCCCGAGGAAATGGCCTATTTCGAATGCCTGCACGAAATGAAGCTCATCGTCGATCTCATTTTCGAAGGCGGCATCAAGGATATGCGTTATTCCATCTCCAATACCGCCGAGTACGGCGATATGGTCAGCGGACCGCGCGTCATTAACGAAGAATCGAAAAAGGCGATGCGCGAAGTGCTCAAAGAAATTCAAAACGGCAAATTCGCCAAAGATTTCATCCTCGAAGGCCAGGCGGGCTATCCGCGCATGAACGCCGAACGCAATAACCTGGCGGCGCATCCGGTCGAAGTGACGGGTGAACGCCTGCGTGCGATGATGCCGTGGATCAAAGCCAACAAGATCGTCGATCAGGACAAAAACTAAATTTTCTTCTCCCGCCGTCCGGCGGAATATGGCACAATGCCGTTTTTATCGCTTTGTTATTCCCGACACACTACAATGGTGCCAAAAAACTAAGCGGCACGCATGACAAAACAGTCTTCGAAAAAACAACCTTCCTCCGGCCGGCGCAAATCTTCGCGCAAACGGCAAAAAAAGACGCACACCTGGGTTCGGGCGGCGTTGTACGCCGTTTTGCTTGCCGCAGCGGCAGCAGCGGGTTACTTTTACGGCTATTCCAGGGCGCAGACACGTTACCTTGAAGCACTGAATACGGAAAAGGCACGCAGTTACGACCTGGCCTGCTCGCTCAAAGAAGCGCGTGCGAAAACGGCAAGGCACGAATACGAAAAACAGCCGCCCAAACCTCCGAAACGTCCCGAAAAAAGCGATCAACGCGCCAAACGGCCGATGCTGGCCATCATTATCGACGATGTCTCTTTCGCCCACGACGTGCGGCATATCGAAGCGCTGCATCTGCCGCTGACGATGTCGTTTCTTCCCCCGAGTCCGCGCCATCCCGATTCGGCCCGGCTTGCGGCCAAAGCACCGTTTTACATGGTCCATTTGCCGCTTGAAGCGATGGCGTTTTCGGCCGAAGAGCCCAAAACGCTGCATGTAGGCGATTCCGCCGAGGTGATCGACGCTCGCGTCCGAGAAATCAAGCGGCTCTTTCCGAAAGTGCGCTACGTCAACAACCACACCGGCAGCCGCTTCACGTCGGACGCGACGGCGATGCAACGGCTGATCAGTGCCCTCGATCGCGAGGGTATCACCTTTATCGACAGCCGAACGACGGCGAAAACGGCGGTGCCGGCGCTGATGAAAGCACTGCATCGTCCGTATTTGGCGCGCGATGTCTTTCTCGATCACGATCCCGACATCGATGCGGTGAAAAAACAGATCGCCCGGGCCGTCGCGCTGGCGAAAAAACACGGTTTCGCCGTCGCCATCGGGCATCCGCACAAAATGACGCTTGCGGCGCTTGCCGCATCGAAAGCCCTGCTTTCTCAGGTGCGTCTGGTACGCATTGACGTGTTGGCGAAAAGTCTGCAGCGATGACCCAAAGCGTGCCTCACCGCATCGACGACCTCGAAACGATGCGAAAGTACCCCGAGCAGCTTTTTTATCGCGGGGACCTTTCACTGCTGAAGCGGGTCAGGGTCTCGATCGTGGGGTCGCGCCGCGCCGGACAGTACGCGCAGTTCATGACGCGAGAACTGGCCGCGAAACTTTCGGCCGCGGGGGTGTGCATCGTCAGCGGCGGTGCGCTCGGCATCGATGCCTTGGCCCATGCTTCGGCGGGTTCGGCGAACACGATCGCCGTACTGGCCAACGGGCTCGACATTCGCTATCCCGCTTCAAACCGCAGGCTGCTCGATGCCATCGAAAAAGAGGGGTTGCTGCTCAGCCCTTTCGAGGACGGTTTTCGGGCACAGAACTGGAGTTTCGTCGCTCGCAACGAAATCGTCGTCGCCCTCGGCGAAGCGCTGATCGTCACCGAAGCCGACCCAAACAGCGGGAGCATGCGCAGCGTGGAATACGCCTTGAAAATGGGCAAAAAGATTTTCGTGCTGCCGCACCGCATCGGTGAAAGCGAAGGAACGAACGGACTGCTTGCCGAAGGGAAGGCCGAGCCGATCTACGACATCGACGCCTTCGTTTCGCGTTACGGTGAAGCAGCACGCTGCGCCGACGATCCGTTTTTGGAGTACTGCCGCAGCCGCCCGACCTACGAAGAGGCGGTCCGTGCCTATGCGCAGGAGGTGTTTGCCTACGAACTCGAAGGAAAGATCGCCGTCGAAGCGGGCCGTATCGTGCTATTGTAAGGAGAAAAGATGAAAGCGGTTTGGACAATGTTGTTTCTGCTGGGATGGGCGGCAGGAAGTTTCGGCGGAACATGGAAGCATTATCATATTACCCAGACGTTCGACATCAACGCGACGCAGCTGCGATTGTGGGTACCGATCCCTTACGACAGCGACTACCAGCGGGTCGCGGCTGTCAACGTGTTCGGTAATTACGAGCGTTATATGCGTACAAAAGACCGAAAGTACGGAGCGGATACGCTTTTTTTCCGATTCGATCCGGCGCAGAAGAAAAATTATGCCGTCGTGCAATACGACGTCGCGGTCCGTGACCGCACCCTGCGTAAGCGAAGCGACGAAGCGCTTGCACTGCTGCGTGCGGAAGTGTCGCGTTATCTCGAGCCTACCGCGAGCATTCGTACCGACGGCGTCGTGGCGGAGTATGCCGCGCGTATCGTCGACAAGACGGATGATGCGATGCAAAAAGCGCACAAGGTATTCGACTGGGTCGTCGACCATATGTATCGCGATCCAAGCGTGCGCGGCTGCGGCATCGGCGATGCGTACCATACGCTCGAATCGGGCTATCTGGGCGGCAAGTGTGCCGACGTCAGCGCGGTTTTCGTCGCATTGCTGCGCGCTTCGGGCGTACCGGCGCGCGAAGTGTTCGGGATTCGTATCGCACCTTCGGTGTATTCCAAAGCTTACGGTACCAAAGGCGAGACGGTCACGACCGCGCAGCACTGCCGTGCCGAATTCTACGCCGAACCTTACGGCTGGGTACCCGCCGACCCTGCGGACGTGACGAAACTCATACTCGTCGAAGGGCTGGATCGCAATGATTCGAAAGTGCTTTTTGAACGCAAGCGGCAGTTTGGCCGCTGGGAGATGAACTGGATGGCCTACAATCATGCCCGTGATCTTGTGCTTCGGCCCAGACCGATCCAGTATCCGCTGTCGATTTTCGGCTATCCCTATGCCGAGAGCGGCGACGAACCGCTCGATTATTACGACCCGAAACATTTTTCGTACACCATCACGTCGGAGCGCCGCAAGTGAAACTTCGGTATATCGTTTCGGGGGCAATCGCATCGGCGCTGCTCGCGCTGTCGTGCTGTATCGCTCCGCTGCTTTTCGTCCTTTTCGGGGTTTCGATGGCCTCGTTTTCGTTTCTTGAGGTATTGTCGCCGTATCGGCCGCTGTTCGTGACGTTTGCCGTCTTTTTTCTGGCGTACGGCTGGGGCTATTATCGTCGCAGACGTTTGTGTTTGCGCAACCGGCGCTGGGTGCTGCCGGGAATGGCCGCGGCGACGGTTTTCGTCGTTTTGTTGCTGAGCCTGCCGTACTGGGAGTTCGAATGAAGGCCTTGCTCGTTTGGTGCTGCCCGCTTTGGCTTTTCGCCGCACAGACGGTTTCGGTGTTCAAGGTACCGAAGATGCATTGTCCGATGTGTACGGTAGCGGTGAAAAAAAGTGTCGCGTCCTTGCCGGGCGTGACGAAGGTGCAGGTGAGACTCAACACCAAAACGGCGAAAATCTGGCATGACGAACGTATCGACGATGCGCGTTTGATCGAGGCGATCGGCCGTACGGGTTATACGGCCGAA
>CAZYEW010000077.1:0-8460 GCA_964646705.1 uncultured Sulfurimonas sp. | reverse complement strand
AGCCGTTCTTTCGTGTCTTCGTAGACCTTGGCGTCGAGAAAGAGGGTTGTTTTCCCCTGCGGGACGGCGTCGACGACGATGATCGGGGTCAGGTCGTAAGGGGTGTCGCAAAAGCGCGCGCGCAGTTTCAGTTCCGTGTCGAACGCAGGGGGGTCGAAAATGAGCGAGCGCACGTCGGGGTAGTCGGTGCCAAGACGTGCATTGAAGGCTGCGAGCGTTACAAAGCGGATATCGTCGCGGTTGAAATAGTGCACGTCGCCCACCGCGTATTCGACCTTGCCCGTCGCCCGCTTGCGCGGCAGGGTCGAATAGGCCAGCGCATGCGCGGCCAGGGCGCGATGCTTGCCTTCGACGAGCCGGCACGAAAACTGGCGGTAGTTGAGGAACTTCTGTTTGACGATGCGGTAGGCGACACCGTCGTCTTCGAGCTGCATGCGCCGTTCGTACAGTGCGAGGCGCTCTTCGATCGATGCGGGCAGCACGCGGCCCGAAATATCCGAAAACATTTCGTCCATCAGGCGTTCTTGGTGTTCGCGCTGCATCGTCAGCCCGAAAAGGCAGCCGCAGTAATCCTGCCGGTAAAGCTGCTGTTCTTTGGTGACGCGGCTTTGATCCTGCGTGCCGCCGCCGCTGCGGTAATCGACGAAGACGAATTCGAGGCCGTGTTCTTTTTCGAACGCATCACCGGCGCGTTTGAGCTGTTCTTGCGATTTGAGCGGGCTGACGAGCAGGGTGGTCGTCATTTTCTTTTCGCCCAGTTCCAGCGCCTTGTGCGCACTCACTTCGAAGCGCCGGTCGAAACAGACTTCGCAGCGTGCGCCCTTTTCGGGTTCGTTTTCCAGGCCGCGTACCGCTTCCATCCATGTTTGAAAATCGTAATCGCCTTCGATGAGGTCGATGCCGAGTTTGCGGCATGAACGCTGCACGTCGAGCAGGCGCAGGCGATATTCCGAATACGGATGAATATTGGGGTCGTAGAAAAACCCCGTCAGCTTTTCGTCGGGAAAATCGCGACGAAGCTTTTCGAGGAAAAAGTGGCTGTCGACCGAGCAGCAGATATGTACGAGCACGCCGCGACCCGCCTTTTACGCTTCGCGCTCGGGGAGGATTTCGACCTTTTCGATCGTATCTTGCATTTCGAGGCTGTCGAGGACTTGCATCGATTCGGCGTCGTCGGGTTCGATGCCGCCGAAAACGGTGTGGACGCCGTCAAGGTGCGGGCAGGGAACGAAACAGATGAAAAACTGGCTGCCGCCGGTGTCGGGACCCGCATGGGCCATCGAAAGGGTTCCTTTGACGTGCTTGTGCACGTTTTTGTCGGTTTCGCAGGCGATCGCCCAGCCCGGTCCTCCCGTGCCCGTACCCGTGGGGCAGCCGCCTTGTGCCATGAAACCGGGAATGACGCGGTGAAACGTCAGGCCGTTATAGAAGCCGTCGTTGGCGAGCGTCGCGAAGTTGGCGACGGTGTTGGGGGTTTCTTCGGGGTAGAGTTTGATCCACATCGTCCCTTTGTTCGTCGTCATTTTGGCCCACTGGAACTTGGCAAGCTCCTCAGGGGTATAGTCGTAGGTTTTGAGTTCTTTTTTTCCGAATCCGAACATGGAATCTCCTTGAATTTTTTCGGCATTATAGCCAAAGGGCGGCGAAGAGACACTTGCTTAACCGAGACTTAACGGGGGGCATTTCGGACAAGCTTAATCAAGACTTACCGACCGTTGGCTATCATACCCTCATCACAAAACAAGATGCCTGCGGGCATCGCCGAACGAGGAGAAGACAATGAGTGAACTCAAGCCCGTTTACCTGCCGAACCGTGAATTCGCCAAAACGGCGCGTATCAAGAACATGTGCGAATACCGCGATTTGATGCGTTGGGCCGAAGAGGACTACGAAGGTTTCTGGGGGCATTACGCCAAAGAAAAACTTGACTGGATCGAGCCGTTTTCGACGGTGCTCGACGAAAGCGACGCCCCGTTTTACAAATGGTTCGTCGGCGGAAAGCTCAATGTGGCCCAACAGTGCATCGACCGTCATCTGGACGTACGCAAGAACAAGGCGGCGATCATTTTCGAAGGCGACCGCGGCGACAAACAGATCATCACCTATCTGGAGCTCTATCGCAACGTCAACCGCATGGCGAACCTGCTCAAAAACGAGTTCGGCGTCGAAAAGGGCGACCGGGTCGTCATCTACATGCCGATGATTCCCGAAGCGGCGTACGCGATGCTGGCGTGTGCGCGTATCGGGGCGATCCATTCGGTCGTTTTCGGGGGATTTTCCGCCGAAGCGCTGCGCGACCGTATCGCCGACGCCGAGGCCAAAGTCGTCATTACCGCTGACGGGGCGTTTCGCAAAGACAAACCCTACATGCTCAAGCCCGTCGTCGATATCGCGCTTGAGAGCGGATGCGAGTGCATCGAAAAGGTCCTGGTCGTCGAGCGAAACGGCGAAGCGATCACATGGGTCGGAGGGCGCGACTACAGCTACAATGAACTGATCGGTCTGCAGTCCGATGTCTGCGATGCCGAGCCGATGGACAGCGAAGACCCGCTCTTTTTGCTCTACACTTCCGGTTCGACCGGCAAACCCAAAGGCGTGCAGCACAATCAGGCCGGCTATATTCTGTGGGCGCAGATGACGATGGAGTGGGTTTTCGACGTGAAAGAAAACGACACGTACTGGTGTACGGCCGATATCGGCTGGATTACCGGGCATACCTACATCGTCTACGGCCCGCTGGCGATGGGAGCGACGACAGTGATGTTCGAGGGCGTACCGACGTATCCCGATGCCGGACGGCCGTGGAAAATGGTCGAAGAGTACAAGGTCAACCAGTTCTACACTGCGCCGACGGCGATTCGGGTGCTGCACAAAATGGGCGAAGCCGAGCCGGCCAAATACGACCTGTCGAGCCTGAAGGTGCTTGGAACCGTCGGCGAGCCGATCGACCCGCCGGCATGGAAATGGTATTACGAGGCCGTCGGCGGCGGGCGCTGCGCGATCGTCGATACGTACTGGCAGACTGAAACGGGCGGGCACATGATCAGCCCGCTGCCCGGCGCTACGCCGATCAAGCCCGCCTGTGCGACGTTTCCGCTGCCGGGCATCATGGGCGAAATTCTCGATCCGCAAACGGGCGAAAAGGTTGCGCCGGGCGAAAGCGGCTACATGTGTATCACGCGCCCCTGGCCGTCGATGATCCGCGGGGTCTGGGGCGATGCCGAACGGTTCAGAAAATCGTATTTCGGCGACGTCAAGAAAGACGGTGTGCCGGTGTATTTCACCGGCGACGGCGCGGTTTACGACGACGAAGGCTACATTACGATCACAGGCCGTACCGACGACGTCATCAATGTTTCGGGCCACCGTATGGGCACGGCCGAGATCGAAGCGGCGATCAAGAAAGCGAGCGAAGTCGCCGAGGTTGCCGTCGTCGGTCGTCCGCACGATATCAAGGGCGAGAGCATCTTCGCCTACGTCGTGCTCAAAGCGAGCGAGAACCTCGGCGAACAGGTCGAGACGATGAAAAAAATCAACACCGTCATTAAAAAAGAGATCGGCAACATCGCGCTGTGCGACGATATCGTTTTCGTTCCGGGATTGCCGAAAACCCGTTCGGGCAAAATTATGCGGCGTATTTTGCGCGCCATCGCCAAAGGCGAGCCGATTACGCAAGACACGTCGACGCTCGAAGACCCTTCCGTCGTCGAAAAGATCGAAGCCTGCGTCAAAGGGCGCTGCGAGGCTTAGGCGGCACGCTTATTCGAGTACGTCGACGACCACACGGCGCCCGATGCGCGCCCGATTGCGGGCAGGGGGCGGCACCGTCTGCCCTCTGGCGACGGTTTCGATACGTGAGGCGTCGATCCCTTTGGCGATAAAATAGCCGGTGATGGCTTTGGCCCGCCGTTGAGCGAGGACCGTGTTCGCGAGCGTCGATTCCATATCGTCGGCGTAGCCGATGATGCGGATTCTTTTTTTGTTTTTTGCGAGTTTGGCGATGAGTGCATTGAGGCGGAGTATCGCTTTGCTGCGGATATCGGCCGATTTCGGCGCGAAGGCAAAAACGAACTTCGGAATGCGTGCGCATCCGTTTCGCTCGACGTTGAGGCCTTTGGGCGTATCGGGACAGCGGTCGAGCGAATCGGGTACGCCGTCGCGGTCACGGTCGTAGAGCGAGATCATCGCAGCGGCCTGCCGTGCGCTCGGCGGCCGGTTGAAAGATGCGTGCTGTTCGGGATTGGCAAGCTCTTTGGAGATTTCCGTATCGGCGACCTCTCTTCGATGTGCTCTCAGCCTGTTTCTCTCGATCCGTTTCTCTTTATGTGTGCGTCCTCCCAATTCATAGGAAAAACCGAAGAACAGGCCCACATTGTCATCGAAACGCGCGGTGTTGAGCTTTTTGAGATAGAGTGCCTGAACTTTCAGGGCGAATCGGTGCGAGGTGTAGTACTTCAACCCGCCGCCGGCTTCGAAAAAAAGACTGTCTTCGTTTTTGAAGTAGCGGTAGTCGTTGAGGGTTTCGTATCCCAGGCCGGTTTTGAAAAACGGAATCCACCACGGCGTACCGATGTTAAAATCGTGTACGCCGCCGATCGCGAGTCGGGTAAGAAAGGTCGAGCCGTCGTACGCATGGGGCGGAGCGGAGTCGCCTCCGGGATAGTCGATGTAATCGGTCTCGAGGCTTTGCAGTAGTTGGACTTCGGGAATAAAATAGCTGCCAAAATCGTTGAACTGAAGTTCAGCCCCGATGATTTGTTGGAGGTCGAGGTGTGTTTTCGCGTCGGGAAATACGGTGCCGAGGAAAAAAGAAAAATCATATTTTTGCCCGTCGACGGCATGCAGCATACCGCAAAAGGCAAGTACGGCCAAAAAGTTTCGTTTCATCTATACTATGCTTTGCCGGGGCAGGCCCCGGCAGTGCCGCAACGGGAGCATTCAGGGAATGAGATGCAGCTCGGCGCGTCGGTTGGCGGCGCGGCCTTCGGCCGTGGCGTTGCTCATCAGCGGTTCGGCGTCGCCGCGGCCGGCAATTTCGATATTTTGCGCCGGTACGCCGGCGTTGATGAGGATATCGGCAGCTGCCTGGGCGCGTTCGAGTGAAAGTTTTTTGTTAAAGCGTTCGGGACCGCTGTTGTCGGTATGTCCAACGACGCGGACACGTTTACCCGTGGCTTTAAGGAAGGCGGCGTAGTCTTCGAGCTCCTGCTTGGCCGTTTGGCTGACTTTGGCCGAATTGAGTGCGAATTTGAGGGCGTTGACCTGCGGCGGTACGGCACAGCCTGTTTCGTCGACCTTGTAACCCGAAAGCGTGTGCGCGCACAGGTCGTCGGCATTGCGAACGCCGTCGCCGTCATCGTCGCCGTTTTGCAAAGCAGCCGCGGCTGCTGCAGCGGCTGCAGCCGCTTTCGCAGCATTTTCTTCGGCGGCTTTACGTGCCGCTGCATCTTCAGCCGCTTTGCGTGCGGCTTCTTCTTCGGCGGCTTTGCGTGCGGCTTCTTCTTCGGCGGCACGTTTCGCGGCGGCATCGGCTTCATCGTCGGCGTCGACGCTTTGCCCAAAAGCGATGGTCAGGCCCCCAAGCACGGCGTAGTTATTGTCGAAATCGCCGTTGTCGCGTTTGTTGAAGCGGTGCATCCACTGGCCTTCGACTTTGAGGCCGAAGGTGTCGTTGAACAGATATTTCGCACCGATGCCGGCGTTGGAATAGACGCCGTCTTCATTTTCGAAATAGTGGTAGTCGTGAAACGATTCGTAGCCGACCCCGAGTTTGAAAAAGGGACGGAATGCTTCGCGGGTTCTGAAGTCGTGCACGGCGTTGATAGCGGTACGGTTGATGAAGGTCGACCCGTTTTCAAGCGGCGGGGCGTCGTTGGCGCTGCCCGGGTATGTGTCGAAATCGGTTTCGAGCGACTGCAGTACCTGGAGTTCAGGTGCGAAGAAAAAGTCGAATCCGTTGTACTGAAGCTCTCCCCCGACGAGCGTCTGGTCGTCGAGTTTGGTGTTGTCGTCGGAAAATCCCATTCCTGCGACCGGAGAGATCTCCCAGTTTTTCAGATCGGTTGCTAACAGTGTCGCCGAAACGGCGAGGCTGAGAAGAAGAATGCGTTTCATCGTGATGACCCTTGCGTTGTGAAATGTACGGCTGGATTATATAACAGTTTTGCAAGGAAACATATTAATATATGGTTACATTTCGGTACGTTTTTTGAAGCCGGTATTGATGCGGAGCTTCAGGCCGTAGCTGTAGCTTTTCGTAATGGCTTTTTTGAGCCAGTAGGCGCTTTGGCCTTTGAAATGAAAACGGCCGAAAAGCTCGCCGGCGGCATACCTGCCTCCCAGTGCGACGAACATTCCGTCGATTGCCGCGTTGAACCGTTTCGGTGATTTTCCCCGCAAGCGTGTTTTAATACAGTACGCGACGTATTCGGCGCTTTTTTCCGCACTCTGTGCGGTCGGCGGCAGCGGGGTGCCGTGCGAATCGGCCAGCTGCGCGCAGTCTCCCACGGCGAACAAGTGCTTATCGCCGCCAACGTTGAGAAAGCGATCGACGGCAAGCCGGCCGCTGCGGTCGGTTTCAAAAGTGCGGTCGCACGGCGGAACGACCGCTTCGATGCCGCCGGTGAAGATCATGAAATGGTACGGCAGTGCGGTGTCGTCGGCAAGGACGACATGCGTTTCGTCGACTTTGGCGATGAAAGTTTTGGTCAAGATTTCAATACCGAGCGTTTCGAGACGTTGATGCGTGTGCCGAATGATTTTCGGATGCATCCCCGGCAAAATGGTTTCGGCGGCGTCGATGAGACGGATTTTGATGCTGCGGGCGTTCGTGCCGAGGGTTTTGTGATGCCGGGCGATGACTTCGGCCATCTCGGCGGCAATCTCGACGCCGCTGAGTCCGGCGCCGCCGATGACGATATGCAGTTCGCCGGCGCCGGTGTCGCGGGGTTGGCGGACCTTGTCGTACAAAAGCGTTTCGAACCGTTGGCGGAGTCCGAAGGCGCGCGGAAGGCTTTTGACGCCGAAACTGAAGGTGCGCAGGCCTTCGATATTGCCGAAAAAACGGGTGCGCGCACCGGTGGCGATGACGAGCGTATCGTAGTTTAGCACTCCTTTGTCGGTTGCGATTCGCCGCTTTTTTGTCGCAATGTTTTCGACGCGGGCGTGCAGAAAATCGACGTGTCCGCCGAAGCCGGCGCACCAGTTGGCCAGATCGACGGCAAGGTCGTGAATATCGAATCGGCCGGCGATATAGCCGTAGGCTTCGGTCTGCAAATAGTGGTAAGGGTGTTTGTCGATCAGCGTGATAGCGATATTCGGCTCGCCGGCCAGGCGTTCGACAAGCCGCAGGCCGCCGTAGCCTCCGCCGACGATGACGACGTGATGTGCTTGAGCAGGCATGGTCATCCTTTTTTGACCAGCAGTCCGGCCGCGACGATCATGGCGATGCCGATCCAGACCGCTGCCGTCGGAAACGGGTCGCCGAGCATCGTGCCGAAGCCGACGGCGAAAGGAATGTTGGTATAGCTGACCGCCCCGACGACGCCGGCTTTCGAAATACTGTACGCTTTGGTCAGCAGCCACTGCGAAAGCGTCGAGATGAGCGCCATGAAGCCGATCAGCAGCCAGAGTTTGGGCGTATCGGGGACGAGAAAGGCCGGAAAAAGAAAGCCGATCGACGGGGGCGCGTCGATAAGGGGTGCCGCCAGGAACAGTGCCAAGGGGATCACCGTGCCCGTGCCCATGAACGACAAAACGATGACGCGGGTGTCGTAAACGTTGCGAATACGTTTGATGGTCGCGTAGGCGCAGGCGGCGAAAAAACCGCCGAGCAGTCCGAGAAAATGTTCGTAGCCGGGCACCATATTCTGCGGGTTCGACACGAGTGCGACACCGATGAATCCGATAAGCAGTGCGGCGATGCCGCGCGGACCGAGACGCTCTTTCATCAGCAAAAAGGCTAAAACGGCCACGAAGAGCGGCGAGGTTTTATTCAAGGTAATGGCTTCGCCCAGCGGAATGACGGTAATGGTATAAAAAAAGAGGATCATGGCACTGAAGCCGAAGAGGCCGCGCATCAATAAAAGGGCAGGACTGCCGCCGGGCAGGCTCGGCGGGGTGTGCCGGAGTGCGGCAAGTACGATGGCGACGCCGATAAGGTTGCGAAAAAAGACAATTTCAAGCGCGCTCATTTCATCGCCGAGGATTTTCGCGACGGCACCGTTGAGCGCCGATATCAGGGCGCTTGCCAGCATAAACAAAACACCCCGGTCGATCGCTGAAAAAGCGTTTCGCATCGTCGATTTTACCCCTGTGCCGTATTTTGAAAACGGTATGGTAGCGAAAATCAGGTGGCTTGTACCGCAATCTTCGAGAATGTCGGCTTCGAGTGTGATATGATTGAACTAAAAAAGTAATTGGATAATGAGATGAAAAAAATATGCTTGGCGGCGATGTTGT
>CAZYEW010000076.1:0-8541 GCA_964646705.1 uncultured Sulfurimonas sp. | reverse complement strand
TGCCTTTTTATGTTTTGTAATGATAGTTTCCGAGAGTAAATGCAGTGTAAATTGTTAAGTAAGTTTAGCCTATTGTGCTAAAGTAATTAGAGAGGGCAGTGAGACGGAGCCGGTGCGAGCTCAGCGAGTCATCGCCGCGCGAAACGCATCGAGCCCGCTTTGCAGCAGGATTTTCGTTTTAAGAACGAAAATGCGGGCGTCGAGGGTGCTCAGCTGTGCCTTGGCGGCGGCAAGGTTCGCCGTGGCGCGGCTGAGCGCGTCGGCGTCGGCGAGCTGGTGTTCGAACCGTCCGCGGGTCAGTTCGTAGTATTTGCGCTGCGCTTCAAGTCGGGCGCGGGCGCTTTTGCGTTTGGCCAGCAGGGCGTCGAGGTTCGAAAACGCGCTGCGCAGTTCGGTCATGACGCGGTCGGTATAGTCGGCAAGCTGCGTGCGCGCGGCCAGTGCCTGCAGCTGGGCGGCTTCGACGCGGCGGCGGTCGCTCATGCCGCTGAAAAGATTCCAGCGGGCTTCGGCACCGATATAGCTCTGGTTGGCGTTGAGGTAGCCGTCGCCGTTGAGCTGCAGGTCTTTGCCCTGATGTTTGAGTGCGGCGGAAACACCCACGGAAGGATAGTAGCGGCTTTTGGCCAGCGTCACCTGCGTGTTCGCGATGTCGAGCGCGCGTGCGAGCGCGCGGATATCTTCGCGGCTGCGGGCCTGTTCGAGCAGCGAGGCTTTGTCGAGCACGGGGCCGTCGCCCGCGATCGGCGCACAGTCGTCGACGGGCGCGTGCACGAGATAGCCGAGCATATCGAGGGCTTCGCGCCGCCGGGCTTTGAGCTCGGTGATTTTGGCGTCGATTTCGTAAAAAGCGGCCTCGATGTTGTACAGCTCCGCGTCGCCGAGCAGCCCCGCCTCGTGCATACCTTTGGCTTTGTCGTACGAGGTTTTAAGCGCGGCCTTGGCATCGGCCTGGGCGGCGACGGCGTTGTCGAGTGCGCGGACGGTGCCGTAGAGCTCCCCGGCTTTGAGGTAGAGGTTGCGGCGCAGATCCTGGACCTGCAAGGCGGCTTTTTCCGCCCGGAGCCGGGCCTGCTCGACCTGGGCACTCTGGGCGAATCCCGTAAACAGCGGGTAGCGCAGGGCCAGTTCGCCGACGAATTTGTCGTTGGTGCCCATCGGCGCGTGCTGCGGCGGGACGCCGGGCAGGTAGAAGGTGATCGTCGGCCGGTCGACGAGGTGCACGGCCGATAGCGAGGCGTCGAGGGTGGGCAGCTGCGTATCCCAGACGCTGTCGTAGTTTTTGCGTGCCGCGGCTTCGAGCTGCTCGGCGCTTTTGAGGGCGAGCGAATCGGACACCGCGTCGATGATTTCGCGGTAAGTTTGCGCCTGAAGCGCGGCGGCGAGAAAGACGGAGATAAAAAACGGTTTCATGAGGCGTCTCCTTTGAGAGGTCTTGGTACGAAAAGCAGGGCGATGAAGATCGAGCCGAACAGCGCCCAGTAGCCCGCGTTGCGGAAGATGTCGCCGAAGGCGTACGACGAGGCCATCAGCATTTCGTACTGCATCCACGCGGCTTTGGCCTGTGCGGCCGTCGCATGCGCCAGATGCTGCAGGCGTTCGACGAACTGCGACACGTAGGCGGTGTTTTGAACGGCGTGCATGTTTTCGAGGTATTCGAAACGGAAATATTCCATATTGTTCGTCGCGATGGCGGTGCCGAAACTGCCGCCGACGAAGCGGAAATAGTCCATGATGACGATGGCAAGCTCGCTTTTGTCATCAGGCGCCGACTGCAGCAGCAGCACGGTCGCCGGCGCGAAGAACAGCCCCATCGCCACGCCCAGCGGCACGGTCAGCAGCATCGCCTCGGCAAACGGGGTGTAATAGCCCAGTTTCGGGATCAGCCAAAAAGAGCTGACCGCATAGACGATTCCGGCGACGACGAGGACGTATTTGGGGCCGTAGCGGTCGCTGAGGATCCCCGCGACGGGCGAAAAGACGCCAACGAACACGGCGAAAGCCAGCACGCCAAGCCCCGCGTCGAAACTGGGCATCATTTTGATGTGCTCGTAGTACACGGGCAGCAGGTAGAAAAACTGGTACATCGAAAACCCGAGGATGAAAAAATAGACGAGAATGCCGTTGGTGAAATCCCAGGAGCGAAACAGCGAAAAATCGATGAGTTTATGGGTGCTGTGCCATTCGCTGAGGATATAGAGCACGAAGGCGATCAGCGAACCGAACAGCAAGACGACGATGTAGCGCGAGTTCATCCAGCCGAGCTGCTGGCCTTTGCTGAGCATGATGAGCAGCAGCGTCGTCGCCACCGAGAGCAGTACGAAGGCACTCAGGTTGAACGGCAGTTCGACCCGCTCGTCGTTGTCGGGCAGAAAAGAAAATCCGGCGACGAGCAGCAAGATGCCGACGGGGATATTGATGAAAAAAGCCATTCGCCAGCTGAAATGCTCGGTCAGATAACCGCCGATGGTAGGCCCGAGCGAGGGTGCGAAACTGACGCCCAGCGCGAAAATGCCCATGGCGATGCCCTGTTTGTTCGGCGGGAAATAGCTGAAAATCATCACGTGCGAGGTGACCATGATCAGCGCTTCGCCGATGCCCTGCACGATGCGTGCGACGATGATGACTTCGAGCGAATTGCTGATGCCGCAGACCCACGAGGCGACGGTGAAAATCGCCACGCCGAACAAAAAGACATGCTTGTTCCCGAAGCGTTTGATCAGGTTTTCGGCCATCAGCAGCCCGACCGCGGCGGCGAGCATGTAGCTGGTGATGACCCACTGCACGCCGTACATGTCGCTTGAGAGCGGCCCGGTCAGTTTGGGCACGAGTACGTCGACGACCGTCGTGTCGAGAATGGCCATGAAGGCGCCGACCATGACGATAAGCGTGAAAATTGCCCGGTCTTTGGCACCGATGTCCCACGGCGCTTTTTGCGGTGTCGCGTTCATGCGGCAGCCCTGTCGCGCGGCCGTATCATCTGCGTGCGATCGCGACTTCCGCGCTCATACCCGGGCGCAGGCCTTCGTGTGCATCGAGGGTGACGCGCACGACGAAGCGCTGGGCGAGTTTGGTGAATTCGCCGCTGGCGATGTCGCGGGGGACGAGCGAAAACGTCGAAGCCGATGTCGGCAAGATACGTTCGACGTGACCGCTGAACGTTTTGCCCGGCAGCGCGTCGATATGGATTTCGACGGCGTTGCCCGGTGCGATGCCGTGCAGTTTTTTCTCTTCGAGCAGGACTTCGATATGGACGTCGTTCGGATCGACGACGGCGTAGACGGGGCTGCCTTTGCCTAAAATACTGCCTGCGGCGGTGAATTTTTTGGCGATTTCGCCGTCGTAAGGGGCGGTCAGGTTGCTGTCGGCGATTTTTTGCATCAAGATCGCGTGCTGCGCTTTCATCGCCGCAACCTGGGCGTGCTGTGCATCGATTTGATCGTGCAGTTCGGTGAGCTGTTTGAGGTTCACTTCGGCCAGGCGGGCGTTTTTCCGGGCGTCGTCCAGCGCGATTTCGGCAGCGTGACGCTGCAGTGTCGCACTTTCGAGCTGCTGACGGAGCGTCGTGGCCTTGAGCTGGGCTTCTTCGACGCTGTGGGTGTCGATGAGGTGTTTTTTGTTCAAGGCGCGAAGGCGTTCGAGGTCGCGCCGCGCCTGCGCATAGCGTGCTTTGATCTGCGCGACGGTGCTCAGCGCGGCCTGGGCCTGCTTGCGTGCGCTTTCGACGCCGTTGGCGGCCAGCTCGTTTTGCAGCGTGAGGGTTTGAGAGAGGCGGTCGTAGCGGCTTTGCAGCGCATGCAGCGTCGCTTCGGCCGCTTTGGTCGTGGCATCGAGCTTTCGCATCGACAGCACGTCGTCGGTGGTGTCGAGACGGGCGAGCAGGTCGCCTTGTTTGAACGCCTCGCCTTCGCGGCGCGTCATCTGCACGAGCTTGCCGCCGAATTTGAAGCCCAGCGTCGCGAGCGAATCGGTCCGTACGAACGCCGCATTGCTGACGGCGTTGACCGAACGGTAGTGCAGATAATTCCATGCCACGTAGCCGAAGACGGCGACAAGCCCAAGCAGCAGCAGCGTTCCGATACGTTTCATACGGTTTCCTTGGCGGTGAGGGGTGATTTTTTTTGGTTGGTTGCGGATGAGTTTCGGGGAGGAACCAAATCAATCCTAAACCCAAAACTAACCCAATACACCCTTCTCCTATCGCGTTTTAGTGAATTGTATTCACTTTTTTATTAACCCATTCTTTATTTAAGAATGTCTGTTCTACAATAGTCGGTATGAAAGAAGTTCTCAAAGCGAAAGTACGGGATCTCAAGCGTGAGCTGATTCTCGAAGAAGCGAGTGCGTATTTCGAAGCCGTGGGGCTCGAAGAAGCGAAGATGGCCGAGGTGGCCGAACGCTGCGGGATTTCGGTAGGGGCGCTGTACAAGGTGTTCGCTTCCAAAGACGCGCTGTTTTATGCCTACGTGGCGCATCAGATCGCGCGTTTCATGCAGCGGCTCGAAGCGGCGACGGCGGAAGCGACCGGTGCCGAAGAGAAACTGCGCATCTTCGCACGGCTGAAGTTCGCGACGTTTTGCGACAAGGCCAAAGTCATCAAGGACCCGCTCAGCGGCGATCCGCTCTTTTTCGCCAAACTCAACCTCTCGCACGGAAACCCGGCCGAACCGGTGTATGCCTGGCTTGCGGAGGTTTTTGCCGCATTGACGGGCGATGCTTCTCAGGCGCTTCGTACCGCCTACCGGTTCAGCGCCGTGCTGCTGGGCGACATCGAATACTGGCTGCTGTACGGCGGTACGCTCGAAAGCGAGGCGGACACCGCGGTCGAACGGTTTTTATACGGGATGCTCGGCAAAGAGGAAGGCTTATGAAAAAACGGCGGATTTCACTGGTGTTGGGCAGCGGCGGTGCGCGGGGGTATGCGCATATCGGCGTGATCGAGGAGCTGGAAAAAGCAGGGTTCGAGATCGTTTCGGTTTCGGGGGCGTCGATGGGGGCGCTGATCGGCGGGCTGTATGCGGCGGGACGCCTCGATGCGTACCGCGACTGGGCGCTTGCGCTTCAGCCGCTCGACGTCGCGGGACTGCTCGATTTGGCATGGGACCGGCGCGGGGTGATGAGCGGTACCAAAGTGTTCGGGATGCTCGGTGAGATGCTGGGCGAGCGCAACATCGAGGATCTGCCCATTCGCTACACCGCCGTGGCGTCGGATCTGAACCGGGGCAAGGAGGTGTGGTTTCAAGACGGCGATCTGCTGACCGCCATTCGTGCGTCGATCGCCATTCCGTCGGTGTTCACGCCCGTGGAAATCGACGGTTTGCTGCTGGTCGACGGCGGGGTGCTCAACCCGCTGCCCGTCGCACCCACGATGTCCGACCGCAGCGACCTGACGATCGCGGTGAGTCTCTACGGCGCCGAACTCGACGCTTCGGAGGAGGTACCCCGGGTGGAAGAGCGTTACGATTCGCTGATCGAGCGCATGGCGTCGCTGGCCAAATCGGCGATCAAAGAGCGCCTCAACAAGAAAGAAAGCGTGCACCTGTTTTCGATTCTCGACCGTACGTTCGATACGATGCAGCAAAGCCTCACGCAGTACCGGCTGGGCGGCTACCCGCCCGATATGGTGATCGAAATTCCGCGCAGCGTCTGCGAAACTTTCGATTTCCACAAAGCGGAACAGGTGATCGGCGTAGGCAGAGAAGCGGCCAAAAAGGCGCTTGAAAGGATAGGCAAATGATACGCAAATACGCGGCGGGATTCATCGCGCTGGTGCTCCTGGCGGCCGCGGGGTGGATGATTTACGTCAAGCTGCACCCCAAAACGCTGCCGGCAGGGCTGATCGAAGGGGTCGGGCGCATCGACGGCGATCTGATTTCGCTGGCGTCGCAATATCCGGGTACGGTAGCGCAAACCTTCGCCGAAGACGGCATGGCCGTCAAAAAAGGCGATATCGTCACGCGGCTCAAAAGCGACGAATATACGGCGCAGCTGCACGGCATCGAGGCACAGATCGCGGCGCGCCGTGCCGAGTTGAAAGCGCACCGGATCGACGCGTCGATCGCGCAGAAGACGGTGCCGCTGGCGCTGAACAAAGCCAATGCCCAGCTCGATACGCGTCTGGCACAGCTCAAGCAGCTGGAGGCGGGTATCCGTGCGCAGTCGAGCGTGGCGGCGCAGAGCGAAAAAGACTACCGGCGCATCGCGGCGCTGGCGAAAAAGAAACTGGTCGATCCGCACACGCTGGAACAATCCCGCCTCAAACGCGATACAGACCGCGACCGGCTGCATGCTCTGGAACATCAGAAAACGCAGGCCGAACAGGCCGTGGCGCTTGCGCGTGCCGATCTTGCCGAGGCCCGTGCGTCGCAGCGAAAACTCGAAGCGATCGCGGCACAGATCGCGGCGCTCGAACACGGCATCGACGCACTGAAGGCGCAGCGTGCACGGATCGGCGCGGTGATCGACGCACTGACGCTGCGTTCGCCGGTGACGGGCTATGTCGTTGAAAAAATCGCGCAAAACGGCGAGGTCGTCGCGCCGGGTATGGCCGTGGCGACGCTGATCGACCCGGCGACGCTGTACCTGAAAATCTACGTCGATACCCTGCAAAACGGCCGGATCGCCGTGGGAAACCGGGCAGAAATTTTTCTTGACGCCCAGCCCGACCGGCCCATTGCCGCCACGGTGGTGCGCGTGGCGCAGCGTGCGGAGTTCACCCCCAAAGAGGTCAACGTCCGCAGTGACCGTATCCAGCGGGTTTTCGCCGTGCATCTGCGCCCGAACCGCCCCGACCCGCGGCTTAAACTGGGCCTGAGTGCCGTGGGCGTGATCGCGGCGGATGCGAACGTGTCGCTGCCGGCATCGCTGGCCGATCTGCCGCCGCTGTAGCGATGCGGACCCTGCGCGTCGAAGACGTTTCGGTTTCATACGGCAATGTCGCGGCGATCCGCGGCGCGAGTTTCGAAGCTTCGGAGGGTGAGATCGTCGGATTGATCGGTGCCGACGGCGCCGGCAAAAGTTCGCTGATGCACGCGGTGGCCGGAGTGGTGCGTTTTTCGGGTGCCGTCAGTTTCGAGGGAACGCGCTACCGAAGCCCGCGCGAGGCCGAGGCGCTCAAGCCCTCGATCGGCCTGATGCCCCAAGGCATCGGCCTGGTGCTCTACCGCAGCCTGAGCGTCGCGGAACATCTGGACTTTTTTGCCGACATCCGCAATCTGAAAAAAGATGCCGCGTACCGTGCGTACCGCGACCGCCTGCTGCACATGGCGGGGCTGGCGCGTTTCACGGAGCGTCCCGCGGGCAAGCTCAGCGGCGGGATGATGCAGAAACTCTCGCTGATCTGTACGCTGCTGCACCGGCCCAAACTGCTGATTCTCGACGAACCGACGACGGGCGTGGACCCGCTCAGCCGGCTGGAACTGTGGGAAATTCTCGACGAGATTCGCCGCAGCGAAGGTACGATCGTTCTGGTGAGTACGGCCTACATGCAAGAAGCGCGCAAAATGGACCGCGTGCTGCTGTTCGACGCGGGCGAAATTATCGCGCAGGGCAGTGCCGAAGCGCTGCTGGAAACCGTACGCCCTTACACCTACGATCCCGTACCCTGCGACGGTGCTGCACGCTGCCTGCGGCTCGACCACGTGACCTACGCCCTCGATCCGATCGGGGCCGAACACCGCGAACCCGACCTCGAAGCGCTCTTTTTCATCAATGCGCTGCGCAAAGGGCGGGGCATCGAGCGCATCGAAGTGGGAGCGCGCGAAAGTACCGAACCGATTCCGCCCGTGGTGATGGAGGCGCGGGGGCTGACCAAGCATTTTGGCACGTTCGTCGCCGACGACCGTATCGACATGCAGCTGCGCAGCGGCGAGATTCTCGGGCTGCTGGGCGCCAACGGCGCGGGCAAGACGACGTTTATCAAAATGCTGCTGGGACTCTACGCCATCGACGGCGGCGAACTGACGCTGCTCGGGCGGCCGATCCGAAGCAGTGCGGACCGTCAGGCGCTGCGTGCGCGCATCGGCTACGTCAGCCAGCATTTCGCGCTGTACAAAGACATGACGGTGCGCGAAAATCTGCTCTATTTCGCGAACATGCACCGCATCGCGCTCGCTTCCGCACGCACGCGTATCGCCCGCTACGCCCGCGAACTGGGTTTCGAGGCCTACCTCGACGCATTGCCTTCGGCACTGCCGCTGGGGATCAATCAGCGTTTTTCCGTCGCCGCGGCACTGCTGCACGAGCCGGTCGTACTCTTTCTCGACGAGCCGACTTCGGGAGTGGACGCGATCGCACGGATGCAGTTTTGGCAGATGCTGCGGCGGCTGCGCGAGCGGTGGGGCATCGCGATTTTGATCACGACGCACTACATGAGCGAGGCGGAGTTCTGCGACCGGGTGGTGCTGCTGCGCGAAGGGCGCAAAGTCGCCGACGATACGGTGGCCGGCCTGCATGCCCGGTTTCCCGACGCCGAAACGTTCGAGGAAATTTTTCTTCGTTTTTATCGGGAGGATGCATGAAAACGGGAGTGATCCGCGCCTA
>CAZYEW010000075.1:0-8714 GCA_964646705.1 uncultured Sulfurimonas sp. | reverse complement strand
CCGTTGCCTTTTTGGTTGATGATGGTGTCGAGCGCGACCGTCGTCTTGCCCGTTTGGCGGTCGCCGATGATCAGCTCGCGCTGGCCGCGGCCGATCGGAACGAGCGCATCGATCGCCTTGATCCCCGTTGCCATCGGCTCGTGGACCGATTTGCGGGCCATGATGCCGGGGGCTTTTTCTTCGACGAAGCGGGTTTCGTTCGCCTCGATGGGCCCTTTGCCGTCGATCGGCTCTCCCAGTGCGTTCACGACGCGTCCGAGCAGTGCATCACCGACGGGAACACGCAGCAGTTTGTTCAGGCGCTTGACGCTCATCCCTTCGCGAAGTTCGACGCCCTTGCCCAGAACGACGACGCCGACGCTGCTCTCTTCGAGGTTGAGAACCAGTCCCTGCGTGCCCTCTTCGAATTCGACCATTTCACCGGCCATGACGTTGTTGAGGCCGTAGACCTGAGCCACGCCGTCGGCATACGAGACGACCTTCCCTGTTTCATTGATGTCGACGTTCAGCTCGAAGTTCTCGATACGTTCTTTGATAATCGAACTGATTTCGTCCGCTTGTACTTTTGCTACCACTATCTATCTCCTTTCCAAGATCAAATTGCTTTTAAGATATGCTCAACCAGTTGAGCGTTCAGACGGGATTTCGAAAGATCGATCTCGACGCCGAGATCGGCCACTTCGACTTTGATGCCGTCATAGTCCGAATCTACGAATGCCAGCGAAATACTGGCATCCATTTTTTTGCTCAGTTCGGCTGCCATCGACTTGAGTGTCTTCTCGTCGACTTTTTCGTTTCCGTAAACACGGCCTTCATACGTCCGCGTTTGGCGCGCCAGTGTCAGCCGAAGCTCCTCGGCCATCGCCGGAATGATCGAAATGCGGCGCTTTTCGACGAGCAGGCGCATCATATTGTCGATCAGTTCGCTTTTGGCGTTTTCGACCATGGAGAGCAGCAGCTTCTCTTTGGCCTCCGGCGCAACGTCGGGGTTGTTGATCAAATCGGAGAACGCTTTGTCTTCGAACGTATCCGACAGCACGGCGAACAGCTCCGCCGTATTGGCCAGCGACGCCTCGTCCATCGCGGAAGCGAGCGCTTTAACGTAGCGTTTCGCAATCAGCTCTTCCATCTCAGGCCACCTTCTTCATAATAATGTCGGCCATTTTCTTTTTGTCGAGGCCCTTGACGCTTTCCGACGCGATCTCGCCCATCACCGACTCGACGACACTGCGAACCATCTGGCGCTCGGCCAGTGTCTGCTTGTCGTGCATCTGTTTTTCGAGTGCGGCCTTCTCGCTCTCGGCCGCCTCGGCGATCTGTTTGCGCAGAATCTCTTTTTCTTTTTCGATCGTCGCCTGAAGCTCCGCCGCGAACGCTTTGGCTTCCTCGACGGCGGCTTCGGCTTCTTCTTTCATTTTTTTCGATTCGCGCAGTTTGTCCTGCACGCTGTTCAGACGTGCCGCGATTTCCGCACTGCGTCCGGAGAAGAAATTCTTCAGCGGCGCAGCAAGCAGGTACCACAGAATTCCCGCGAAAATCAGGAAGTTGACAGTACGGGGAACAATATCCGTTCCGCCGTGTTCCGCACCCGACGATGCAGAGAGCGCTGCGGTCGCCAGAAGCGTCAGTGTAAGTACTTTTTTCATCGACCCTCCTCTTAAATCTGATTGATTTTCGCGGCGACGGCTTTTTCGAAAACCGGTGCCTGGGCGCGAAGAGAGGACTCCAGCGCTTCGCGTTCGCCGGCCAGCTCCGCCTCGAACGCTTCGTAGGCTTTCGCCAGCTCGGCACGCTTGGCTTCGAGCTCGGCTTCGGCCGCCTTTTTCGCCTCCGCGATCACCTTTTCCCGTTCTGCGGCAGCCGCCAAACGCGCCTCGTTGACGATGGACTGCGCCGTGGCATTCAACGTGGCGACTTCGGCATCGTTGTCGCCGACGGCCGCGAGGTCGTTTTGAATGTCACGATCACGTTTTTCCATGAAATCGAAGAGGGGTTTGTAGAGCATACCGTTTAGAACGGCGATAAGGATAAGGAAGACTACGGCTGTGCTGATGAGCAGCAGTGGACTTATATCTAACATATCACCTCCTAAAAGTTGCGTGATTATACAGTTTATAAATTAAAAAGCCTGTTAATCGAAGATGAAACGGCATGCAAGTTGCATAAAAGGTGCATTGCCTTGGAAAATCGGTTACGAAACGAAGCAGAAAGAGAATCAGTCCAGCAGTTGGCGCAAGTGCTCCGCCGCCGCGTCGTCGCCGATTTTGAGGGTAAGCGAGTCCGCCCCCGCGCGGCACGAGAAACCGAGTTCTTCGAAGCGCTGCGCCAGCGTTTCGAGTGCTTTTGAAGGGTTGACGGAGGGACGCGGTTTTTCCGGTGCCGTTCCTTCTTTGCGTGATTTCATCGATTTGACCATCGCTTCGGTCTCGCGGACGCTCAGTTTCTGGCCGTGGATCGAATCGACCATCACTTTTTGCTCTTTGTCGCTCAGGCCGACGAGCATTTTGGCGTGCCCCGCACTGATTTTTTCATCGATCAGCGCTTGACGCGTCTTTTTCGACAGCTGCAGCAGCCGCAGCGTATTCGTGATGTGCGTGCGGCTTTTATGCACGACCGCCGCCAGCTCTTCTTGCGTCAACCCGTGCATGTCGATCAGCTCTTCGTAGGCCTGGGCGAGTTCGATGACGTTGAGATCTTCGCGCTGAATGTTTTCGATGATCGCATGCTGGCGCATCTGCGCATCGTCGAGATCGGCGATCACGGCACGAACGGTCTTGAGTTTGGCGAGTTTGCTTGCGCGCCAGCGGCGCTCTCCCGCCACGATAAGGTAGCCGTCCACGCCGTCCTCGACCAGGACGATCGGCTGGATCAGTCCGTGTTCTTTGATCGAGCCCGCCAGTTCCGAGAGCGCCTTTTCGTCGAACGTTTTGCGGGGCTGATGGGGATTCGGACGAATCTGCGACAACGGAATTTCGACGATCGACTCGTTTTTGGGAACTTCGCTGTCGTAAACCTCGTTGATTTCGCCGAGCAGTTCGCCGAGCCCGCGGCCCAATGATTTGCTTTTCGCCATCATCTACGCCAAAATCGCCTGTGCAAGGTTCTGATAGGCCATCGACCCTCGCGAACGCCCGTCGTAAAGCAGCGCCGGTTTGCCGAAGCTTGGGCTTTCGGCCAGCTTGACGTTGCGCGGGATCACGATGAAGTCGTCCATTTCGTTCTTGAACAGTTTGCCGTCGAAATGCTGACGCAAATCGGCAAGTACCTGCTTGGAGAGATTGTTCTGCGAACTGTACATCGTCGGCAGAAACCCTTTAATGGAAAGCTTCGGGTTGATCGTTTTGCGGATGAGCCGCACGGTGTTGAGCAGCTGTGCCAGCCCTTCGAGCGCGAAAAACTCGCACTGAATCGGAATGATGACCGAATTGGCCGCACTCAAGGCGTTGATCGTCATCGGTCCGAGTGCCGGCGGCGAGTCGATAATGATGTAGTCGTAATCGCTTTTGACGGGACGGATCGCTTTTTTGAGAATCAGCTCGCGCCCTTTGTTCTGCCCGGAATCGTAATACTCTTTTTCGACACCGACAAGCCCGATATTCGAGGGGGCCAGATCGAGCAGCGGGAGTTCCGTCGACAAAATGATATCGGCAAGTTTTTTCGATCCGATCAGCACATGGTAGATGTTGAATTCGTAATCGTTGCGGCTGTAGCCCAGCGAAGTGGTCGCGTTGGCCTGCGGATCGGCGTCGATCAGCAGCACGCGCTTCCCTTCTACCGCCAGCGAAGCGGCAAGATTGACGGCGGTCGTGGTCTTGCCCACACCCCCTTTTTGATTGGCGATTACAATTACTTCACTCATCGTAGACTGTATATCCTTTGCCCTTCGCATTCGACGGCCCCGTCCTCGCACAACACCGCTTTTTCAAGCGGTATCGAACGCTCCCCGAAATGGGTTTGGAACCGTCTGTTACATTCAAATTCTAACGCGTATTTTCTAAAAATCTGCTTCCATTTCGGGAAACGCTCCAAGATGGCAAAATAATCATCGAGTAACGCTTTTCGTGAAATGTCGATATCTACAATTCCGAAAGGTTCCGGGGCACTGCACAGATTCAGCCCGATCCCGCAAATCAGGGCATCACCGCGAAGCGTCGTGATCGTGCCGCCGATTTTTCTGTCATCCAGGTAGAAGTCGTTAGGCCATTTCAGCCACGTGTTCGAACCGCGGCGAGCCAGTACTTCTTTGAGCAAAAACGCAAAATAGATCGACGACGATTCAAGTTTCAGATCGTCGGGAAGCGATGCACGCGCGACGGCGAACGAAAAAAATAGATTGCCCACTTCGCCCTCCCAGCGATTGCCGCGGCTGCCCTGCCCCTGCGTCTGCACGTCTGCGACGACGGCAAAAGGCGGCGGCGTGTTTTCAAGCCGGCGCCCTGCCTCTTTTTGAGTCGAATCGACTCTCTCAAGCCAGAATGTCGTCAACGCCGAGCCGCTTTCCGTTAAGATAGGCACCGACGGGCATCGCCTTTTTCGAAGGAGGCTGTACAGCCAGAATTTTCAGGCTTCCTTTTTCGCACCCCACGACCGCACCCTCGGCATCGATACGCAAAATTTTTCCGCTCGTATGTTCGCCCTGCGCATCGTGCAGCGCCATCTGCGTCAGTTTCAGTCCGCTTTCAAGATAAACTCCCGGCCACGGCATGAACGCCCGATAGCGGTTGTAAAGCGTGCAGGCGTCGTCGAATGCGACCCGTCCGTCGGCTTTGGTGATTTTTTTGCAGTAGCTGGCCTGCGCATCGTCCTGGGGAACAGGCGTGATCGCGTCGAAATCGTGCAGTACGCCGGGCGTCATATCGGCGGCAATGCGCGTCAGACGTTCGAAAAGCTCGGGTGCCGTTTCATCGGGACCGATCGGCGTGCGTTCAATGCGCAAAATCGCACCCGTATCGAGCCCTTCGTCCATCAGCATCGCCGTGACGCCCGTTTCGCCGTCGCCGTTGAGCAGGCTTTGCTGAATCGGGCTCGCGCCGCGATAGCGCGGGAGTATCGAAGCATGCAAGTTGATGCACGGCGCATGCTCGAGAATAGCTTTGGGCAAAATCTGACCGTACGCCGCCACGACGATAAAATCGCATGCGATTTGCCGCACTGCGTCGACCGCCGCCTCGTCGCGCAGGCGTGCGGGCTGATACACGGCGATATCGTGTGCCAGTGCCGTCGTCTTGACCGGCGGCGGAGTCAGCATTTTTTTGCGCCCGACCGGCTTGTCGGGCTGGGTGAACACGGCAGCGACCTCGATCGTTTTATCGTCGATCAGGCGCTTCAAAATTGCATCGGCGTAATCCGGCGTCCCCATAAAAACGACCTTCATGCCTTTTCCTCCGGAACGAACAACGTGCCGCCGTCATGCTCGCCGCGGAGCAAAAACGCCTCGGCATCGCGAAGGTCGAAACCGCTGGCCAAAAAGGCCGACCGGCCGTGTGACAGCATATAGTGTGCGGCTTTGAGCTTGGTGACGATGCCGCCGGTAGCGAAACTGCCGTGCGGCGTCACGTCGCGTTCGAGATCGGCGTCGGGAATAGCATGCACCACTTTACGTACGCAGGCATCGTCGTGGCAGTGCGGATCTTTGTCGTAATAGGCATCGATATCCGAAAGAATCACCAGCATCTGCGCATCGAAATGTACCGCGGCATATGCCGAAAGCTGGTCGTTGTCGCCGAGCACCAGTTCCTCGATCGCGGTCGCGTCGTTTTCGTTGATAACGGGAAGCACGCCGTTTCGCAGCAGCGTTTCGATCGTATCGCGTACTTTCTCGACCTGAAAATCGGTATTGAAATTCGCCGCGGTCACGAGAATCTGTGCGGGCAGGATGCCGTGTTTTTCGAATTTCTTCTTGTAGCGGTGCATCAGCAGCGGCTGGCCGATCGAGGCGAGGGCCTGTTTGTTCGCCAAGACTTTTTTGTCGATTTTCAACTCGGTATATCCGGCCGCGACCGCACCGCTTGAGACGAGAATCACTTCGTAGCGCGTTTTGAGGCGTGCGATGAAATCGACGAGATTTTGCATGCGGTCCTGAGCGATACGGTTGTGCTCGGTCAATACCGCACTGCCGACTTTAAGCACGATCCGCTTCATCGGCGTTCACTTTTGATCAGGTCGTGCAACGCATAGGTAAGCGGTTCGATATTGCGATGCGCCACCGCCGAAATCGGGGCGATAAAGGCCGGAAGCTCACGATCGAACGTCGCCGTTTCGTCCGCCGTCTCCTGCTCGAAAAAAGGCAGCGAAGCATCGAAACCGAAACGGCTGCGGTGCGACGGCGTGACGCCGATCAGCTCCATCACCTCGGTGATCTTTGCACGGGCTTCGTCCTCGCTCAGCGCATCGGAACGCGTCAGTGCGATCGCGAAAGCGCGACCCGCCAGCTTTTCGCTGAATCGGGCCAGCTCCGCTTTGAGGGTTTCGTACTGGTAGCTCATCGTCATGTACGACGCCAGGTCGATCATGAACAGCAAGGTATTCGTGCGTTCGATATGGCGCAGAAACTGCAAGCCCAGCCCCTTGCCGTCGGCCGCTCCGCCGATGATCCCCGGAATGTCGGCCATGACGAACGATTCGTAGTCGCTTACCCGCACCTGCCCCAGTTTGGGCGTCAGGGTCGTGAACTCGTAGTTGGCGATTTCGGGTGCGGCATTGGACACGGTCGAAATCAGCGTCGATTTGCCCACGTTCGGAAAACCGACAAGCCCCACGTCGGCGATCAGTTTGAGTTCGAGGCGCACCCGCCGCGTTTCGCCGGGCTGGCCGGGCTGGGCATACATGGGGCGCTGGTTGGTCGATGACTTGAAATGCACGTTCCCCAGTCCGCCCTTGCCGCCGGTAAGCAGCTTTTTTTCTTCGCCTTCTTCGACCAGGTCCATCAGCAGTTCGCCCGTCTCGGCATCGAAAACCTGAGTCCCCGGCGGTACCACGACGTAGAGTTTGGGTGCGGATTTTCCAGTCATGTTCGAACCCATGCCGGGTTTGCCGTTTTCGGCAGCGAGCTTGCGTTTGCCCTGAAAGTGCGCGAGGGTGTGGGTGTTGTTGTCCACTTTGAACCAGACGTCGCCGCCCCTGCCGCCGTCGCCGCCGTTGGGGCCGCCTTTGGTGACGAATTTTTCGCGGCGAAACGCGACGCATCCTGCGCCGCCTTTGCCTGATGAGAGTTCCAATTCTATGTGATCGACGAACATGTTGCAAAATCCTTGGTGCCGTTTGCGGCTTTTTCACTTAATAAAACACTTGCATCCGTCAAAGAAGTAGATTATTAAATGAAACGTGGATGGGGCCCGAAAGCCCCGAAAGAAGAAACGGTTTTTTTACGAAGCGGGGATAACCGAAACCTGCTTGCGCGTCTTGTCTTTGCGCTCGAATGCGACGACGCCGTCGACGAGGGCGTAAAGCGTATGGTCTTTGCCCATGCCGATGTTGCGGCCCGGATGCACTTTCGTGCCGCGCTGGCGGACGATGATGTTCCCGGCGCGAACGAATTCGCCGCCGAACTTTTTCACGCCGAGTCTGCGACCGGCCGAATCACGGTTGTTCTGTGTACTACCTTGACCTTTTTTGTGTGCCATCTCTCTACTCCTTCGAAATTACGCCGCGATCTTGGTGATGCGAACGCGCGTGAAACTGCGGCGAAAACCGCGCTTGAGCTTGCTGTCTTTGCGGCGGCGCTTTTTGTAGATCGTCACTTTGCGCGCACGGCCTTCGTTGATGACCTCGGCGGTGACGACGGCTCCGTCGACGTAGGGCTTGCCCGTTTTGAGCTCACCGTCGTTGACAGCGAGGACTTCTTTGATCTCGAGGGTGGACTTGGGCTCGAGGCTCATCTTGTCAAGAAGAAGAATGTCGCCTTCTTGCACTTTATACTGCTTGCCACCGTTCTTGATGATTGCGTACATAGCGTTTCCTTGTATTGTTTAAGGGTCTTCGAAAGACTCAGAGAGCTACCATGGATTCGACGGTCAAGCCGAAGCGACAGTGACGACGATCAGGCCCGCATGCCTGGCTGGAGGAACTTTCTTCGCCCTTTCGTGAACGCACGCCGTACGTACCCTCACAAAATACCGAACGAAAGCACCTCTGGTAGCTCTCTCAGTCTTTCGAGAGGCCCCGTGGTCTTTGGTGCGCGGATTATACCCAAAACACCCTTAATCCGCAAGTGCGATCGCGTCGATCTCGACCAGCGCATTTTTGGGCAGCGTCTTGACCGCGACCGTCGAACGGGCGGGTTTGTGCGATCCGAACGCCCCTTCGTACAATTCGTTGACCGTTGCGAAATCGCTCATATCGGCAAGGTAGATCGTCGTTTTGACCACCTTATCCAGCCCGCTGCCGGCCGCTTCGAGAACGTGGCGAAGGTTGGCGAGTACCTGCTCGGTCTGCAAACGAATATCGAGGTCGAGCATCTTGCCTTCGGTCGTCAAGGCGATTTGCCCCGACGTGTAAACCATGCCCCCAACTTTTACCGCCTGAGAATAGGGTCCGATCGCCTCGGGAGCTTTGTCGGTGTGAACGTATGTCATTTTCCGTATCCTTTTTTTGGTGCTATTTTAGCACGAATCGTCTAACCGGTTCACATCGTCATTTCCATGAACAGCCAGGGAAGAAGCGCCATTGAGCGATTTTTCTACTTTTGAAAAGGTTGGGTTTTTGGGAGGATTGCC
>CAZYEW010000074.1:7534-8808 GCA_964646705.1 uncultured Sulfurimonas sp. | reverse complement strand
AGATTTTCCAGATTGCCTGCATAGGTAAGAAGATCGAGATTGACGAGATTGCAGTCTTCGTACTTTTTCAAAAAGTAGGGTACAAAATTGCTACCGATAAAGCCGGCACCACCGGTGACGAGGATAGTTTTCATCGTTCGTCAGCCAATTCGAGCAGGTATCGGCCATACTCGATTTTTTCCAAAGCCTTTCCGAGCTGCCGCAACGCTTCAACATCGATCCAGCCTTGACGGAATGCAATCTCTTCGGGGCAGGCGATTTTATAGCCCTGACGCTGTTCGATCGTCTGCACGAACTGCGACGCCGCCAGCAGCGAATCGTGCGTTCCCGTATCGAGCCAGGCGAACCCGCGGCGAAGGAGTTCGACGCGCAGTTTTCCCCGTCGAAGGTAGGCGTTGTTGATGTCGGTGATTTCCAGCTCGCCGCGTGCGGAAGGCGTGAGCGTTTTCGCGATCTCGACGACGTCGTTGTCGTAAAAATAAAGTCCCGTCACGGCGAAGTTGGAACGCGGGTTGTCCGGCTTTTCGACAATGGAAACGACATTGAAATCCTCGTCGAACTCTACCACGCCGAAACGCTCCGGATCTTTGACCTGATAGCCGAATACTGTCGCCCCTTCGTCTTGCGCCGCCGCTTTTTGCAGCAAAGGCGAAAGTCCCGGACCGTAATAGATATTGTCCCCAAGAATCAGACTGACGCGATCGCCGGCCAGAAACGTTTCGGCGATCGTGAACGCCTGCGCCAACCCTTCGGGGCGCGGCTGTACGGCGTACTCCAGCCGCATTCCCCATTGCGAACCGTCTTTGAGCAGTGCTTCGAATCGCGGGGTGTCTTCGGGCGTGGAAATGATCATAATCTCACGGATCCCCGCGAGCATCAGCACCGAAAGCGGGTAGTAGATCATCGGTTTGTCGTAAACGGGCAGCAGCTGTTTCGAAATGCTTTGCGTGACCGGGTAGAGCCGCGTACCGCTGCCGCCGGCGAGTACGATACCCTTCACTTGCCGCTTCCCCGTTCGAACGCTTCGACTTTGCCCACAAGCTCTGAAATCTTGCGCTCCTGCTCGTACATCTCGTACGTCTTTTTCACATAGGCGTGCAGCAATGCTTTGACGTCGTTGTTGGCATCGAGGTTGAAATCCTTACCCATCTGCGCAAGCAGAAAATCGGCGAACGCATCGTCGAGTTCAAGATTGAATCGGCTGCGGTTGACGGTAAGGGAGACTTTTTTGCTCATTGCACCCTCACTTTCCGGCGTATGGCGGCATAGATGGT
>CAZYEW010000074.1:0-7434 GCA_964646705.1 uncultured Sulfurimonas sp. | reverse complement strand
CCCAGAATACTCTCGATCTTGTTGACGATCTCTTCGATTTCGCGCTCTTTGGCGGCGTTTTCGTTTTCGAGCCGTTCGATTTGGCTTCGATACGCTTCGTTCTGCGCCTTTTGCGTCATCAGGTCGTTTTTGAGCATTTCGTTCTCTTCGCGCAAATTCTGCAGCTGCTGCATCAGCTGCGACACTTTGCCTCCGAGGCGATCGAGTACACTTTGCGGTTGCGTGTTTTCCATCATACTTTCTTATCCTAATACAAGCGCATGGCGCCAAAATTTCTCTTGGCTATAATTCTATCACAATCCGTATGACATTCGTACAATACAAGGAAAGCTTTGAGCCGATTCACCGTTCAAACCGACTACGCCCCCGCCGGCGACCAGCCCACGGCCATCGAAACCCTCGCTTCAAGCGTGCTTTCGGGCAACCGCTACCAGACCCTCGAAGGCGTCACGGGCAGCGGCAAAACCTACACCATGGCCAAGGTCATCGAAAAAACGCAGATCCCCACGATCATCATGACGCACAACAAGACCCTCGCCGCGCAGCTTTACAGCGAATTCAAAGCGTTTTTCCCGAACAACCACGTCGAATATTTCATCAGCTATTACGACTACTACCAGCCCGAAGCGTACATTCCGCGCCAAGACCTTTTCATCGAAAAAGACAGTTCCATCAACGACGAGCTCGAACGGCTTCGCCTTTCGGCCACCGCCAATCTGCTCAGCTACGACGACGTCATCGTCATCGCCTCGGTTTCGGCCAACTACGGGCTGGGCGACCCCGAAGAGTACGCCAAAATGGTGCAGATGCTCGAAGTCGGTCAGGAGATCGGCCAGAAAGAACTGCTGCTTCGGCTCGTAGAAATGGGCTACAGCCGCAACGACACCTATTTCGACAGCGGCCACCTTCGCGTCAGCGGCGACGTCTTAGACATCTACCCGCCCTACCTCGAAGACGAAGCAATCCGCGTGGAATTCTTCGGCGACGAAATCGAGGCGATCTATACCTTCGAAGTCGTCGCCAACAAAAAGCTCGAAGAAAAAACCAAAGTGACGGTCTACGCCACCAGCCAGTTCACCGTCGGGCAGGAAAAACTCTCCCGGGCCGTCAAAAGCATCGAAGAGGAGCTGGACGAACGGCTCGATTTTTTTCTCGCCAACGAAAAAATTGTCGAAGCCCAGCGCCTCAAACAGCGCACCGAATTCGATCTGGAGATGCTCGAAACCGTCGGCATGTGCAAAGGCATCGAAAACTACTCGCGCCACCTTACGGGCAAAAAACCCGGCGAAGCCCCCTACACCCTGCTCGACTATTTCGCGCTTCGGCACGACAAATACATGATCATCGTCGATGAATCGCACGTATCGCTGCCGCAGTTTCGCGGCATGTACGCCGGCGACCGCAGCCGAAAAGAAGTGCTCGTCGAATACGGTTTCCGCCTGCCCAGCGCACTGGACAACCGGCCGCTTAAATACGAAGAGTTCATCGACAAAGCACCGCATTACCTTTTCGTTTCGGCGACGCCGGCACAGACGGAACTCGATCTCAGTGCCGTCAAAGCCGAACAGATCATCCGTCCTACCGGCCTGCTCGACCCTGAAATTACGATCAAAGATTCGGACAACCAGATCGAAGACCTGCACGACGAAATCAAAAAGACCGTCGCCAAAGGCGACCGCGTCCTCGTGACCGTACTGACGAAGAAAATGGCCGAGAAACTCACGACCTACCTCGCCGATCTCGGCATCCGCGTGCAGTACATGCACTCCGACATCGACGCCATCGAACGCAACCAGATTATCCGCGGCCTGCGCCTCGGCGAGTTCGACGTGCTTGTCGGCATCAACCTGCTGCGCGAAGGCCTCGACCTGCCCGAAGTGAGCCTCGTCGCCATTCTCGATGCCGACAAAGAAGGATTTTTGCGCTCGGAAACCTCGCTGATTCAGACCATCGGCCGTGCGGCACGCAACGCCGAAGGCCGTGTCATTCTGTATGCCAAAAAGATTACCCGTTCCATGCAGGCGGCGATCGACGTCACCAACGCGCGCCGCGAAAGGCAGCTTGCCTACAACAAGGCACACGGCATCACGCCTACCACCGTTAAACGCAAACTCGACGAAAACCTGCGGCTCGAAGAAACCGGCGAGCTTTACAACAAACGCAAAAAAATCGAGAAACTTCCCGCAAGCGAACGCAAAAAGCTCTTGAACGAGCTCAACAAAAAGATGAAAGAGGCGGCAAAAAAACTCGAATTCGAAGAAGCCGCGCGGCTGCGCGACGAAATCGCGAAAATCAAGCGACTCTGACTCAGCCTTTTTTCGTCGCTTTGGAGAGGTAGAACCAAATCGCTCCGGCAATCGCGACCAAGACGACCGGAGCGAGCCACGGGCGCGAAGCGACCGCTTCGTACAGGCCGAGGATCGGTTTGCCGGCCAGGTAGCTTCCGATGCCGACGACCAGCGTCCACAGCAGCGCCGCGAACAGATTCAGCACCGAAAAACGGATGAAATCGTACTTGGTCAGTCCGATCGCCAGCGGGATCAGTGTTTTGATACCGTAAACGAATTTCTGCATGAAAATGATCCAGTTGCCGTGCTTTTTCATCAGCATATGCGACAACGCGAGTTTTCGGCGGTGCTTGTGAAAATATTTGAGCACGTCGCTTTTGTGGTAGCGCGCCATGTAAAACAGCAGCGTATCGCCGAGAAAATTGGCGGTGAACGCGACCGCCATCGATGTCGCAAGATCCATTTTGCCCAAATACGAAAGCACCCCCGCAGCCATCAGTCCGACGAAGCCGCCGCCGAGCGAATAAAGAAACAGGGCGACGTAGCCGTAGGTCGTAAGGTTGGTAAGCATATCCTGCATGAAACGATCCGTTGTGCTGAAATGAGGGGGATTATACAGAAAAAAAGAAACCGAATGCCGCAGCCGGCCGGCCGGCTGCGTTACGAGCCGATTTTCGGGCCGGCTTCGGAATAGTCGAATTCGCTCTGGGCGTCTTGATATTTATGGAAATTGTCGATGAACATCTGTGCCAGCTTGTCGCGCGCGGCATCGAACGCCGCTTTGTCTTCCCACGCATTGCGCGGATTGAGCACGTCGGGATTGATGCTGCCGAGGGTTTTGGGAACCTTGAGGCGGAAGGTCATGGTCGTGTCGAACTCGCAGTCGTTGATGCTGCCGTCGAGAATGGCGTTGATGCACGCACGGGTATCTTTGATGCTCATCCGCTTGCCGACACCGTACGGTCCGCCCGTCCATCCGGTGTTGACGAGGTAGACGTTGACGCCGTGCTTGTCGATTTTTTCGCCGAGCAGTCTGGCGTAGACCGTGGGATGCAGCGGCAAAAAGGCTTCGCCGAAACAAGCCGAAAAGGTCGCGACCGGTTCGGTGATGCCGCGTTCGGTCCCGGCCACCTTGGCGGTGTAGCCGCTCAAAAAGTAGTACATCGCCTGCTCTTTGCTCAATTTCGATACCGGCGGCAATACGCCAAAAGCGTCGGCGGTAAGGAAAATGATGTTTTTCGGGTGTCCGCCCATCAGGTCGGGCTGATGGTTCTCGATGTATTCGATCGGGTACGACACGCGGGTGTTTTCTGTCTTGCTGCCGTCGCTGTAGTCGACGACGCCGTCTTCGTCGAAAACCACGTTTTCAAGCAGTGCGCCGCGGCGGATGGCGGCATAGATTTCAGGCTCGCTTTTGGGGTCGATATCGATCACTTTGGCGTAACAGCCGCCTTCGAAGTTGAAGACGCCGTCGTCGTCCCATCCGTGTTCGTCGTCACCGATAAGCGCGCGGTTCGGATCGGTCGAAAGGGTGGTCTTGCCCGTGCCCGAGAGCCCGAAGAACAGTGCCGTGTCGCCCGCTTTGCCGATATTGGCCGAACAGTGCATCGACAGCTTGCCTTCGAGCGGAAGCCAGTAGTTCATCATCGAGAAGATCCCTTTTTTCATCTCCCCGCCGTAGTAGGTACCGCCGATAATGGCGATATTCTCTTCGATGTTGAAAATGACGAACACCTCGGAATTGAGGCCGTGTTCCGTCCACTTTTCATTGACTGCCTTGCAGGCGTTGAGCAACACGAAATCGGGACGGAAATTTTCGAGTTCCTCCGCTTTGGGGCGAATGAACATATTGGTTACGAAATGCGACTGCCACGCGATTTCGGAAACGAAACGCACACTGCGGCGGCTGCTGGGGCTCGCACCGCTGTAAAGGTCGTTGACGTACAGGTTCTTTCCTGAGAGTTCTTCGACCGCCACTTCGAAAATTTCGTCGAACACCGCTTTGGAGACCGGCTGGTTGACGTCGCCCCAGGCAATGTACTTGTTCGACGGCTCCTGATTGACGAAAAATTTGTCTTTGGGGCTGCGGCCGGTAAAAATACCCGTATCGACCGCGGTCGCGCCGCTGCTGGTCATATGGCATTCGCCGTTTTTCAGCTCGTGATCGATCAGCTCGTCCAAGCTCAGGTTGTAATAGAGCTCACCCGGATTCTTGATCCCCAGTTTCTCGATTTCCGCAGAATTGATCATGGTTCGTGTCGCCTTTTTCAATAAGTCATATACCGTAATGGTAGAGCGGCGGGGGTTTGCTTTTGCTTAAAGGTTCTTCTTAAGACCTTGCCGCCTTCGAAACGGATAGCGCAATTATACTCCCGTAACATTAGCGTTACCTTCTCGCACTTCACGATCGCTCCACGATAAGCTTCTATACTTTCGACATACCAAGACAAAGGATTGACCATGAAAAAGACACTGTTTCTGGCCGCGCTGATCGGCGTATCGCTCGCTGCGGCCGACGGAGCCTCCCTGTTCAAAAAATGTGCGGCATGCCACGGCGTGCACGGCGAAAAACATGCCCTTGGCAAGAGCAAAATCATCAAAGATCTTGCCCCTGCCGATATCGTAACGGCCGTCAAAGGCTATCAGGCCGGCACCTACGGCGGTGCGATGAAAGGCTTGATGAAAGGCCAGGTCGCCGGTCTCACCGACGATCAGATCAAGGCGATTGCCGAGTATATCGGGGCCAAGTAAGCGTAAACACCGTACGCCCCGATGCCGATTCGGCCAACACGTCGATGCCGTATTCGGCGGCGATGCGCGCGACGATATGCAGCCCGATACCGAACCCTCCTTTACTCTCTTCCGCACGGATATAACGCCCGAAAATCTTGCCGAGTTTTTCGGGCGCGATCCCGGCGCCGCCGTTGGCGACGCGCAGCGTTCGGTCGCGAACGATGACGTCAATTTTCCCTTGCCTGTGACTGTATTTGATGGCGTTGGAAAGCAGATTGTCGATCAATCGCTGGGCGTCCGCAGGGGCCATCTCGACCGTCGACGCCGCTTCGCAGCGGCAATCGACCGCAAGCTGTTTCGCTTCGATACGTGTTTTGAAATAGTCCAGCCGCTGCCGGACGAAACCGCCCAAATCAAAGCTTTCCGCCTTGCGGGGAGTATCATGCCCCAACAGCAGATAGGTCAAATCGTCGTAGATCATCCCGATCGTCGATGCCGCGGTCTCGATACGTGCGATCTTTTTGCGGCTGCGCGCGTCGAGCGCCGCCGTATCGAGGCGTTCGATATTGGTTAAAATCGCCGTCACGGGGGTATTGAGTTCATGCGTCGTGTCTTTGATGAAATGATCGAGCAGTTCCACCGCTTCTTTCATCGGCCGCAAAAAAAGCCGCGACAGCCAGAACCCGATCCCGAGCATTACGCCGAACAGCACCGATCCGCCCAGCAGCGCATTGTTCCAAAACACCCGCTTCCACAGCCCGTCGTCGTGCGTCATCATCACCGTGCGCCCGGCTTTGAGGCCGTACGAGCCCATCGGAATGACCAGATAGACAACGCCGTCTTGCCGATGCACGCCTGCCGAAAAGTCGTGCGGCATGCGAGACAATTCCCCGCCGATACGCTTGCCTTCGAGAAAAAACGCCGTCTCGTACGCCGGATCGTTCGGAAACGTCCGACGCTCACCCTGCATCCACCGCACCAGCTGCGGCAAATAACGTTCCCCCTCGAGCTGCATCGCAAGCCGGTGTTCGGAAAGCATTTTCTCTTCGCTGTAGCGATAGTACAACACGCCGAGCAGCAACAAAATCAGCAGGCTCATCACGCCGTACAGAAGCACGAATGCCCGAAACGTGCGGTTTTCAGCGAAACTGATAGCCCGTACGTTTGTGGCTGACGATACGTTCTTTGCCAACGATTTTCCTCAACTCTTTGATATAGGTGCGCAGGGCGTCGTCGCTGGGCGTTTCGTCGAAATCCCACAGATGCGCCGTAATCGTCTCGTGCGTCACCACCTGCCCCCGCCGCTGCAACAGCAGCTGCAGCAGACGCCGCGGTTTCTCGCCGAGTTTCACCGGCTCCGTTTCACGATAAAGCATCCCCTCGTGCACATCGTATTCGAACCCGTTTCCAAGTTCCAGGCGCGACGCCCGCGGATGCGAAAAACGCCGCAGCAGCAGGCTTTTGATCCGCAGCAGCAGTTCTTTGATTTCGAACGGTTTGCGCAGGTAGTCGTCCGCCCCGCTTTCAAACCCCTGCTCAACATCGTCCATCCCGCGGCGCGTCGTCAAAAAGAGTGCCGGCGTATCGATTGCCTGTGCCCGCAAATGTTTCAGCAAAGAAAACCCGTCTCCGCCGGGTACGTTGACGTCGAGCAGAAGCAGGTCGAAACGCCGTTCGTACAAAAGGTTTTCCGCCGTCCGTGCATCGTAGGCACCGACCGCGTCGTAGCCTTCGTCTTCGAGCGCTTCGAGCAGCGTCTCGTGTAACGCGTCGTCGTCTTCGAGCAAAAACAGTGAAGCTTTCGATTCCATACGACGATTGTAGCGCGATATGCTAAAATCTGCGTATGTACCGTTTATCGATCGTGTTTTTCATACTGATGTTCTGGCTGTTGAGCGGATGCGGGAAAAAACCCGTACCCGAACCCGTGCCCTCGCCGATGACCCAAGCGTATCTGCTCAAACATATGCGTGTCGCACCTGAGCCCAAACTGCACCGCACGAGCATTGCCGTCCTCGATCTTGCTCGGCCGCTGACATTTCACGACGCCAATGCCACGTTGAATGCGACCTTGCTCGCACAGGTGCCGGCAGCCGACGCGACGCACGACTGTATGCGTACAAAATACATTCTGTTTTTCTCGCTCCATGCCGGTGCATGGGGCGAATTTACCGAAGCGATCGACCTTTTCGGCCGCCGCTACAGCGTGCATCCGTACACCTCGTACATTCGGCAAGGAAAGTTCATCGACAACTTCTACCTTGAAATGCCCGCCGACGCCGTGCGACGCGCCGCTTCGGCGGATACCGATTTTTTGATCATGAACCGCAGCGACGGCATCGACTTTTCACTGCCCCGTGTCTACCCTGCCGCACTGCTGCATTATCTCGAAAGTTTCTGTCGCGAAAGCAAT
>CAZYEW010000073.1:0-8828 GCA_964646705.1 uncultured Sulfurimonas sp. | reverse complement strand
TTTGGAAAGCGGAAGCGAAGGCTCGCTCCCGAAAAAGCGTCAGATCGCTTCTTTGTCCGTTTCGCCCGTACGGATACGGACGATCTTTTCGATATCGCTGACGAAGATCTTTCCGTCGCCGATTTTGCCCGTACGGGCCGCTTCGACGATGGTCTCCGTCACCTGCTCGACCTGCTCGTCGGACACGACCATTTCCATCTTCACTTTGGGAAGAAAATCGACGACGTATTCCGCGCCGCGGTAAAGCTCGCTGTGACCTTTTTGACGGCCGTAGCCTTTGACTTCGCTGACCGTCATACCGGTGATGCCGATTTCGGCCAGCGCGTCTTTGACGTCTTCGAGCTTGAAGGGCTTGATAATTGCTTCTACTTTTTTCATTCGATCGTTCCTTTGCTAATTAGAGGTTGAAGCCGCGTTCGCCGTGAACCGACTCGTCCAGACCCATCGTCTCGGTTTCTTCATCGACGCGTGCACCGCCTGTGATGGCCGAAGCGATGAAATAGACAATGACCGTACCGACCAGCGTCCACAGACCGACGACCAGTACTGATTCAAACTGTACGAAGAGCTGTCCCATACGGTCGCCGTCGGCTTTGAGCGGGCCGTCCCAGAGCAGATCCTGATCGTTCAGCGCCAGCGCACCCGTTGCAATCGCACCCCAGAGGCCGGCAAGAAAGTGAATACCGAACGCGTCGAGGCTGTCGTCGTAACCGAATTTCTTTTTCAGTACCGCGACGCCGAAGAAGCCGATCAGCGCGCCGACGATCCCGACGATAAAGGCACCGCCGACACCGACGAAGCCGGCTGCCGGGGTAATCGCGACGAGCCCTGCGACGATCCCCGAAGCGATTCCAAGCAGCGTCGGTTTTTTGAACAGCACCCACTCGACGATCATCCACGTCAATCCGGCAGCTGCCGTCGCGATGGTCGTCGTCAGCAGTGCGACACCGGCAACGGCGTTGGCACCGAAGGCCGAACCGGCGTTGAAGCCGTACCAGCCGAACCACAGAATCGCCGCACCCAGTGCCGTCAGGATAATGCTTGCTGGCTTCATCGCCACCTTGGGATAGCCTGCACGCTTGCCGACCATAATCGCAAGGATCAGACCGGCCAGACCGCCGTTCATGTGAACGACCGTGCCGCCCGCGAAGTCCAGTGCGCCTTCATCGAACAAGAACGCGCCGTCGCCGCCCCAGACCATGTGCGTGATCGGTGCGTAGACGATCAGTCCCCACAGCGCGACGAAAACCATCCACGACGAAAACTTCATCCGGCCGATAACCGAACCCGAAGCGATCGCCACGGTAATCGCGGCGAACGTCCCCTGGAAAGCGACGAAAACATAGGTCGGATACGTACCGCTCAGATCGTTCCAATTGATGCCCGAAAGCATGACGTTGCCGAAGCCGCCGATCACGTTTTGCAGCGATGCGCTGTCGGCCGTACCGAACGCGATCGAATAACCGGCGACGATCCATACGACGAACGCCAGCACGAACGCACCCATTACCATTGCATAGGTATTGAGAACGTTTTTCGAGCGGGTCATCCCGCCGTAGAACAGCGCCAGTCCCGCCGGCGTCATCAACAGGACGAACGCCGTCGAAACCATCATCCAGGCGGTATCGCCCGTATCGAGTTTGTCTTCGGCCAGCGCAAGCGTCGGCAGAAGCATCATTACAGCCAGAAGCCATTTCTTCATGCTTGATCCTTTTAATGTCGGAAAACCGTCGCGGTTCAAACGGCTCCGATGTTTGTTTGTCGGCCCGCATGCTGCAAGCCGTAACCAAGACGTATCTTACCAGTACCTCACTGAAGAGTCTTCGCGCGTACTGTCTATTTTTTAACCAATCGCCCTCCGCCGCTTCCCATGCATAACTGGTTCTTTTTTTGTCATAAATCCTTCAAATCTTTGATGCCGCTTGCCCGTGCACGTTCCCCACACGCGAGCTCTAAGGTGTTTTTGGATAATATAAGCCCCATCAAAATCCATCTTGAAATCGGACCAGCCCATGAGTGATCTGTTGGATAACAGCCAAGTCGAAAACATCAATATCGAAGAGAGCCTGCAAAGCAGCTATCTCGACTACTCCATGAGCGTCATTATCGGGCGGGCGCTGCCCGACGTGCGTGACGGCCTCAAACCCGTCCATCGGCGAATTCTTTACGCGATGGACAAACTCAACCTCTCCGCCGGTGCCAAGTATAAAAAATCGGCCCGTATCGTCGGGGACGTCATCGGGCAGTATCACCCGCACGGCGACACGGCCGTCTACGACGCCCTGGTGCGTATGGCGCAGCCCTTCTCGATGCGTATGCCGCTTGTCGACGGACAGGGGAACTTCGGCTCCATCGACGGCGACAACGCCGCGGCGATGCGTTATACCGAAGCCCGTATGACCCGCTATGCCGGCGAACTGCTCAAGGACCTCGACAAAGACACCGTCAATATGATCGACAACTACGACGGTACGACGCAGGAACCCGAAGTCCTGCCTACGCGCGTGCCCAACCTGCTGATCAACGGCTCGTCGGGGATCGCCGTCGGGATGGCGACGAACATCCCGCCGCACAACCCCAAAGAAGTCATCTCGGCACTCATCCACCTCGTCGATCATCCCGATGCCACGCTGCAAGAGATCATGCAGTATATCCAGGCACCCGATTTCCCGACGGGCGGGACGATTTTCGGCAAAAAAGGCATCATCGACGCCTACGAAACCGGCCGCGGCCGCATCAAAGTGCGGGCTAAAACCCATATCGAGCAGACCCGCAAAAAAGAGATGATCGTTATCGACGAGCTGCCCTATATGGTCAACAAAGCGCGCCTGATCGAAACCATCGCCAACCTCGTCAAAGACAAACAGATCGACGGCATCAGCGAAATCCGCGACGAATCCGACCGCGAAGGCATCCGCGTCGTCATCGAACTCAAACGCGACGCCATGAGCGAAATCATTCTCAACAACCTGTACAAATCGACGAGTATGCAAACGACGTTCGGCATCATCATGCTCTCGATCCTCAACCAGGAGCCGCGCATCTTCCCGCTGCTCGATATGCTGACGCATTTCATCAACCACCGCAAAACGGTCATCATCCGCCGAACCATCTTCGAACTCGAAAAGGCCAAGGCCCGCGCCCACATTCTCGAAGGTCTCAAAAAGGCACTCGACCATATCGACGCCATCATCAAACTCATTCGCGGCAGCAAAGATACCGAAAGCGCCAAAGAAGGGCTCGTTTCCGAATTCGATTTCAGCCCCATCCAGGCCCAGGCGATCCTCGATATGCGCCTGCAAAAGCTGACCGGTCTCGAACGCGAAAAGATCGAAAACGAGCTCAAAGAACTGCTCGAACTCATCGACTACCTCGAAAGCGTCCTTCGCAGCGAATCGGTCCTGCACGGCATCATCAAAGACGAATTTTCCGAACTGCTGGAGCACTACGGCGATCCGCGCCGTACCGAGGTCGAAGACGACTACGACGACATCGACATCGAAGACCTCATTCCCAACGAGCCGATGGTCGTCACCATTACCCACCGCGGCTACATCAAACGTGTGCCGCTGGCGCAGTACGAAAAACAGCACCGCGGCGGCAAGGGAAAAACCGCAGTTACAACCTACGAAGACGACTTCATCGAAAGCTTCTTCACCTGTATGACCCACGATACGCTGATGTTCGTCACCGACCGCGGACAGCTTCACTGGCTCAAAGTCTACCGCATTCCCGAAGGCTCGCGTACGGCCAAAGGCAAGGCGGTCGTCAACCTGCTCAATCTCCAGCCCGACGAAAAAATCCGCTCCATCATTCCGACAACCGATTTCAGCGACGAAAAATCGCTTGTTTTCTTCACGAAAAACGGCATCGTCAAACGCACCAACCTCAGTGAATTTTCCAATATCCGCAGCAACGGCGTGCGTGCCATCGTGCTCGACGACGACGACACCCTCATCACCGCCAAAATCGCGACGCCCGAAACGCAGTTTCTGTTCATTCTCACCAAATACGCCCAGTGCATCAAATTCGAAATCGGCAAGACCCGCGAACAAGGGCGCAGTACCCGCGGTGTACGCGGGATCAAGTTCAAGCACGAGGGCGACGAGGTCGTCGACGCCAACGTCATCGAAAACGACGAGCAGGAAATCCTCACCGTCAGCGTCAAAGGGATCGGCAAACGTACCACGGCGGCCGAATACCGACTCACCAACCGCGCGGGCAGCGGCGTGATCGCGATGAAACTCAACAACAAAACCGGCAAACACGTCGTCGGCGCACTGATCGTCGACGAAGGCATGGACATGATGGCGCTCACCAAAGCGGGCAAAATGATCCGCGTCGATATGCAGAGCATCAGCAAATCGAGCCGCAACACCAGCGGCGTCTATATCGTCAAGGGTGACGACGTGGTCAGCATCTCGCGCTGCCCCAAAGAGGAAAAACCCGATGATGACGATACCGAGCTCGAAGAAACGCAAATCGAGCCCGAACAAAAACAATTCGACCTGGAGTAGTGATGAAACGATACAACGTTGCCGTCGTCGGTGCCAGCGGCGCCGTCGGTGAAGAAATATTGCGCATTTTCGAATCGATCGACTTTCCGTTGGCCAAGATGGTCCCCCTCGCCAGTGCCCGCAGTGCCGGTAAAAGCGTCGAGTTCAACGGCGAAGAGCTGACGATCAAAGAGCTGACCGAAACCGTCTTCGACGAAGAAGCGATCGACATCGCGCTTTTCAGTGCCGGCGGCTCGGTTTCGGCCAAATACGCCCCGTTCGCCGCCCGGGCGGGTGCCGTCGTCATCGACAACACCAGCCATTTCCGCATGGACGACGACGTCCCCCTGGTCGTTCCCGAAGTCAATCCCGAAGACATCGTGTACTGGAAGAAAAAAGGAATCATCGCCAATCCCAACTGTTCGACGATCCAAATGGTCCAGGCGCTTAAACCGCTCGACGACGCTTTCGATCTGGTTCGCGTGGACGTCGCCACCTATCAGGCGACCTCGGGTGCCGGAAAGTCGGCGATGGAAGAGCTGGTAATGCAGATGAAAGACTTTTTCGCCTTCAAACTCGACGAAAGCGAACACGATAAATTTCCGCATCAGATCGCGCTCAACCTGATTCCACAGATCGACGTTTTTCTCGACAACGGCTACACCAAAGAAGAGATCAAAATGGTCAACGAGACCAAAAAAATCCTGCACAAAGACGTCGAACTCAGTGCAACCTGCGTGCGCGTTCCCGTACTGCGCGGCCACAGCGAAGCCGTCACCATGACCTTCGACGCCGCCGTCGACGCCGCCGAGGCACGCGGTATCTTGCAAGATGCTCCCAATATCGTCGTGCAGGACGATCCGAAAGAGGGTGTCTACCCGATGCCGGCGGCCTGCGTCGAAGCCGACGAAACCTTCGTCGGGCGTATCCGCAACGATCTTTACCGCGACAACGTGCTGCACATGTGGGTCGTCGCCGACAACCTGCGCGTCGGCGCCGCGACCAACGCCGTGCGCATCGCGCAAAAATGGATCGAGATGGGTGGTTCGGATGCTTGAGAGGATCTTTGAATCGGGGCTGTGGAACAGCCGGCTGTTCACGCTTTTCGCCGTCATCTTTTCGATGATCGGAGCAATCATCCTGTTTCTCGTCGCCAGCATCGACATCTGGGACGTCATGGTCATGATCTGGAACATGCTGGTTCACCACGTCCATCCCGAGCATTTGCACGAAGAAGTCATCACGCTGATTATCGGCTCGATCGACCTCTATCTGATCGCTATCGTCTTGCTGATTTTCAGCCTCGGTGTCTACGAGCTGTTCGTTTCGAAAATCGACGCGGCCGAAAATTCCGACGCCAAAAGTTCCAGCGTGCTTCAGATTCACAGCCTCGACCAGCTCAAAGACAAAATCGCCAAAGTGATCGTCATGGTCCTGGTCGTCAACTTTTTCCAGCGTGTGCTGCACACCGAATTTCACGGTGCCCTGGAGATGCTTTACTTCTCCGGTTCGATCCTGCTGCTGGCACTTGCGCTCTATTTTCTGCACAAAGGCGATCATCACTGATCGCTTCAACCTACGAATGAGGACTATCGAATGAGCAAAATTTTCGTCGACGCCTGCTTTGGCGAAGCAACCCCCTACACTCCCGTCTGGATGATGCGTCAGGCCGGACGCTACCTGCCCGAATACATGAAAGTACGCGCCGAAGCCGGCAGCTTTCTCGACCTGTGTCACGACCCCGAAAAAGCGGCCGAGGTTACGCTTCAGCCGCTCGATATCGTCGGCGTGGACGCGGCGATTCTATTTAGCGACATTCTCGTCATTCCCGACGAAATGGGGATGGACCTCTCCTTCGTCAAAGGCGAAGGCCCGAAGTTTTCCGACCCCATCGAAACCCGCGAAGACCTTGATCGCCTGATCGGCGGCGAGGAAGCGGCGGCGAAACTCACCTACGTCTACGACACCATCGCACTGCTGCGCAAACGGCTCGACGCACGCGGCGACGACAAGGCGCTGATCGGTTTTACCGGTGCACCGTGGACCCTGGCGACGTATATGATCGAAGGCCAGGGAACCAAAACCTACACGATCAGCAAAAAAATGATGTACTCCAACCCCGAACTGCTCCACGCCATTTTGCGCAAAGTCACCGACGTCGTCAAGCTCTACATGGAAAAACAGATTCAAAGCGGCGTGGACGTCGTACAGATCTTCGACTCGTGGGCCTCCGCCATCGAACCAAGCAAATACGATGAATTTTCATGGCGCTACATGGTCGAAATTGCCGAATATCTTAAAGAAAAATATCCTCATATTCCCGTCATTATGTTCCCCAAGGGCATCGCTTCTTTCATCGAGCGCGGTCTCGTGTACGGCAATTTCGACGTTTTCGGCGTCGATTGGGGCACGCCGATGGCGATGGCCAAAGAGAAGCTGGGCGAACGTTACGTCTTGCAGGGCAACATGGAACCGTGCCGTCTGTACTCCAAAGAAGCCACCACCGAATGTGTCGAAGCGCTGCAGGACATCATGGGCGGCGAACGTCACATCTTCAATCTCGGACACGGTATCCTTCCCGACGTTCCGGTCGAAAACGCGATCCACTTCGTCGATGAATGCCACCGGGTCAGTCAAAAAGCGTAAGGAGACGATATGTTGAAACTGGTATTCGTATTGGCAGTTGCAGTCCTGATAAACACGGGCTGCTCGAAAATGTATTATGCGGGGATGGAATCCGTCGGTATTCACAAACGCGACATCATGGTCGATCGCGTCGAAGACGTCAAAGAGTCTCAAGAAGACGCCCAAAAAGAGTTCAAATCGGCACTCGAACAGTTCGGTTCGCTCGTCAAACTCGAAGACACCGATCTTAAAGCCGCCTACGAGGAATTCAACGACGAATACGAAGATGCCAAAGAGGCGGCGGACGAGGTCAGTGAAAACATCGACAAGCTCGAAGATGTCTCCATAGCCCTTTTCGATGAATGGGAGGAGGAGATCACCCAATATTCGAATCAGAAGCTCAAACGTCAAAGCCAAAAAAAACTGCGCGAAACACGCCGCAAATACGATCAGATGATGAAATCGATGCGCCAAGCCGAAAAAAGCATGCAGCCCGTTCTTGCCGCGCTGCACGACAACGTCCTGATGCTCAAACATTCACTCAACGCACAGGCGATCGGCGCACTCAAAGGTGAATTCGCTTCACTCAAAGGCGATATTAAAACGCTCATCAACAGCATGAATCGATCAATCAAAGAGTCCGACGCCTTTCTCGCTTCGATCGAACAGTGATGCCTACCGTTTTCGGGCCCGTCAATTCCCGCCGCTTCGGTACGTCGCTGGGAATCGACCTGTCGCCTTCGTTCAAACAATGCAATTTCGACTGCCTCTACTGTGAGCTCGCACCTGCCGCCCCCGTCACTGTGCAAAGCGACGTCGTATCGGTCGAAACCGTCATGCACGAACTGCAAAAAGCCCTCGCAACACATACCCATATCGACGATATTACCGTCACTGCCAACGGTGAACCGACACTGTATCCGCACCTCGATGAACTGATCGAGCGTATCGACACCGTCAAAGGCAAAACGAAAACGCTGATTCTCTCCAACGCCGCCGCATTGAACGACGACCGCGTGTTCGCCACCTTGCAGCGTTTCGACCGCGTCAAGCTTTCGCTCGATGCCGTGACACCCGACATTTTCAAAAAAATCGACCGTCCCGCCCCCGGTATCGAAGTCGCGTCGATCATCGAAGCGATGCAGCGCTTTGCCCGCTGCTACGACGGAGAGCTTTTTATCGAAATTCTTTTCGTCAAAGGGCTTAACGACACCGCAAATGAAATCGAAGCCCTCAACCGTGTCTTGCTCGACATACCCTGCAAACGAATCGATATCGGCACGATCGACCGGCCGCCGGCCTATCCCGTCGAAAGCGTCGATTTCGCAAGCCTTCACGCGATTGCCTCGGCGTTCGATCCCGCGCTCCCCGTTCATATCGCCGCCCGTACAGAAAGCGCGCACATCCGTGAAAGTTACGACGAAACGGAAATTTTGAACACCCTCGACAAGCGTCCGCTGACGATGCACGATATGCAGACGCTGTTCGACGACGCGACCCTCCAACGGCTCGACACACTGATCGAAGCCGGGCACATCGTCGCTTCGTCCGCCTCGGGTGTGACGTTTTACCTTCCGGCAAAAAATCTGCATCGAAAACGGCGCAAGCCCTCTTGACATTTGCCGGCCGATTGTCTATAATTTCGGCCTCTTAAACATTCCGGATTAGCTCAGCGGTAGAGTAGGTGACTGTTAATCACTTGGTCAC
>CAZYEW010000072.1:3498-9044 GCA_964646705.1 uncultured Sulfurimonas sp. | reverse complement strand
GCCGCAAAACGATGGCCGACTTTGCGGGCGATCGTCTCGTCGATGCCGGAAAAACGCAGCGTGACGGTCTGCGGTTCGAAGCGAATGTCCGTGTAGCGTACGTCGTAGCGTTCGTCATTGGCAAGCGAAAGCAGTTCGAAACCGCTCAGGCGCAACTGCCCCGCATTCGCATCGATCTTCGGTACGACCCGGTACGCTTTGTCGCGCTTGATCGCACGTGCCGCCTCCGCCGGCACCTTCGCGACCGCATGTTGCGCAAAGCCCTGCTCTTTGGAATAAAGTTCGAAATACAGCCGCTTCGTTTCGGCATCGTAGCGAAAATCACGGGCGTCGAACCCGGAGGTATTTTCCAGAAAAAGCACTTTCGAAAGCATCGGTATCTGCGATTCGAGCGCGGCGACGAACGCTTTGCGCTGCGAGGCGTTGCGCTGCAGGTAGCGGCGATACGACAAACCCAGGGCATCGACGAAAGCATTGCGTTCGAAAACGGCGCGTTCATAATCGTGCCGACGCTGCGCGACCGCGCTTTTGTAGGCCGCGAGCGCGGCTTGCGTTCGGGCTTCGAACTGTTTTTTCGTTTCGAATTCATCCTTGCTCAGTGTCGGCAGCGGCGGCAGTTTCGGCAAAGAAACCTCCGGAGGAATCTGCGCGGCGACATCGGCGTAACCGATCTCGTCGGTACTTTCCGCGATCCCTTCGAGCAGCGCCGAAATCTGCTCGGAAACCGTATCGAGCAGCGGACGGCCCTTGTACGCATCGAACGCGATGACGGCAAGCGGCCGGCGGTCGCGTGCATCGAGAAAGATCACGCCTTTTTTCAACGCATGGTCTTTGAGCAGGGCCGAGTATTTGTCTTCCAAATCGTCTTCGAGGTCATCGGGATCGAGATAAACGACGTCCATGCCCGCTTTTTCGATGCCGTAACGCTTCGCGATGTCGACAAGCTGCGTCCGGTACGCCTCGAAGCGCGATGCCGCTACGGCATCGACGAAACTCGCGTTGTCGTATTTGACCGTGTGCATGTTCCCGCCGGTGAGAAACGGCGTCATGAACGTCAGCAGCCCGAAACCGAAGCGCTGCCCCATCTGTGAGCTGTCAAGCGTCGTGAAACGGCTGTAGCAGGCGACGGGGTTTTTCTTGTCGTAGTCGGCAATACCGAACGGATCGACCATAAAAATCGCCACCCATCCCCAGAGGCTCCCTTTGCCGCACTGCACCTTCGAGAGTGCGGTCGAAACCGGCGGTTTGTAGCCGGTATCGCCGAACCAGAAACGCTCTTCGTCGGGAGTGCCGTTGCGGTAGTCGTGCTTTTGCGCGTCGAAATAGCCGCATGCTCCCGTCGGCCCGAAACAGACGAACCGAACCTTGTCATCGTCATCGAGGTAGGCGTGATACGGCGTATCGGAAGCGAGTTTGATCGCTTCTCTGGCCTCGGCTTCTTTTTGCGATTCGATCGCATCGATATCGGGTTTGGCCGACTTCGACGCACAACCACTCAAAAGCAGCACCGTCGCTGCCGTCATCGACAATAAAGAGATACGCATACGTTGACCTTTTTGGACCTGCCTGAGAAATTTCGGCGCTTATTCTACCGTATCGGGCCTTGTACGGCCGCGCTCCGCCGCCTCGGCCGAAGTTATGCCGTGTAAATCAGCTTTTCTTGTATGTTGTCGCCGGTCATTTCGACGTAGCGCATCGGAAACATATCCAGATCGAGCGGGCGAATGAACCCGCGGGTCACGGCGACGGTGACATGCCCGATCTTCGTGACCGAATCGATATGTTTGTGGCCTGAAAGCGTAAGCCGCAGGTTGGGAAATCCAAACAGCCGTTTTTGTGCTTCATCGGTATTGCCAAGAACATATTTATGCAGATCTTTGGGGTCGGTACCGCCCCAGTAGTTGGTGTAGGGGTGATGATTCAAAATCACCGTGGGCATTTTTTTCGAAAGCATACGTTCGGCAAAACGCAGGGTTTGCTCGGTATAACGCCCGTTGTTGGCATGCTCGATACAGCTGTCGAGTCCGAGCACGAGATGCCCTTTGCGCGCCAGTGCCCAGTTCAGCCCCTCGACCTCCAAATCTTCGCGCGAGAGAAAAAGGTCCGCAAACGCTTTCGGGCCGATCGGGTCGTTCGCCGGTTTGGGCGACGATTCTTTGTTCCCGCGCACGCTGTAATACGGGCAGTGCAGCGCATCGCAAACCGATTTGAACGTCCGCGCATCCTTATCGCCGGGTACGTTGTTGTTGAAATTGTCGCCGCCGAAAAGCACGAAATCGAGATGCGGGTAATGTTTGTTGACGAACGCAACCATCAACTTCAGTGCATCGACGGTATCGGGATCGCTCATATCCATATGCGAATCGGTCACGTGAATGAAGCGCAGGGTTTCATGCGCGGGTGTTTTTTCGTTTGCCGCAAGCGGCAATGCACCTGCCGCCAGGGCCGCCGTTTTAAGAAATGTTCTTCGGTTCAGTCGTGCCATGATTTTCAAGCCTTTCTTCGATAGATGTGTAATGATACCGGTTACAGGCGAATCGCCATCGCCTCTTTTCGCTCTTTTTGCGCTTTTTTCCAGAAATATTCTTTCGTTTTGAGCCAGTACGTCAGCGTGTAGTCAAGGTCCTCCCAATCGGGTGCGACGTTGACGTACATCCAGACCATATCGAGCGGATCTTTTTGCATGACCGCTTCGAAGGTCTTGTTTTTGTGTTTGCCGAAAGTGATCTTTTCGAGCATCTGCGGTTTTGCCGTCAGTTCGACGAGCCTTTCGATATCGCCGCCGGCTTTTTGCAGCAAAAAGTCGAACAGCGCATAATGCCATAACGCATCGCTGAGAGCATCGTGCGCGTCGATGTTTTCGATACCGAGCTCTGCGGCGATTTTGCGTGCCTTCGGGGCAAGTCCGTACTGTTCGATCAGGTTTTCGAGCTTGAAACTTCGCGCATCGCTTAGCAGCTGGCGGGCACATCGGTCGGTATCGATACATTGCATCACGATTTCCAGTTCTTCGTGCGCGAGCATTGTTTTGTCCAGCTCGTTGCCGTGCGAGATGAAAAAATTCTCGGGTACATTGCCGCGTTCGAGCTCCAAAAAGCTTTCGGTCTCTTCGGGCCAGTATTTGTCTTCGAGCATCGCCGGCGTGATACGGTGCACCGCCATTGCCTGCTCGCTGATTTCGACGTCGGTGTAGCACAGGTCGTTGAACGCTTCGATTTTGCCGTCGCGTACTTTGAGAAACGCCAGCTGGATCAAGCGGTCGTTTTTAAGGTCGATGCCGGTCGTTTCGACATCGACGCAGTAGAGGGTAGAGCTCATCTTGGATACCTTTGCATCAAAGTTTTTCACCGTCAGCGGGTTGCGACGTCCGTCACCGCTTGCCGATTCGCTTGTCGATCCAGCGTCGCAGGGCCTGCTTGTCGTTCACGATAAGATAGCCCGCGTGTTCGATCAGGTCCTCGCGCAGATTGCCGTTGGGAAGGTAGGCCAATGCCGCGATCTGATGCCCGTTGCGGTAGAAATTGATACCGAAATCGCCTCGGCACGAAGGCAGCGTGAGCGTAAAGCGCCGATGCGCCGCCGCGGCTTTTTCAAACGAAGCGATCTGCGCGCCGTCGGTCGTGCGGTAGAGCACCCGATTGTCGATATTGTGCTTCGTAATCGTCATGGCATCGGCCCGCTCGATGGCTCGGTAGAGTTGCTGCGGATCTTGGCGTACGTAAACGTACGCCGCCGTCGCAACGACCGTCACGATGAACAACAATACGGCGGCTCCGACGACCGCCGCAAGCATTTTCAGGGTCGATTTCATCGCCTGCTCTTTCGCATTACGATCAGGCGTAGGTACATGCAACCGTATCCGCCGGTACGGCTTCGTCGACGTAGCGGTTTTCACGGAAAAAACGGTCGATCAGCGCCCTGAATTCCGCAACCTCTTCGATGCGGTTGACATCGTTTCGCAGGGCCGAAGCCCCCTCGTAGCCTTTGGAATAGGTGTGCACGTGCTTGCGAAACATCGGCACGCCGCGCGGCCCGTAAAATTCGACCATCCGGTCGAAATGTTCCAAAATGACCGCATGGCGGATTTCGGGCGCGACGACGGCACTGCCGGTTTTGAGCTGGTGGAAAATCCACGGTTTTCCGACCGCGCCGCGGCCGATCATCACACCGTCTGCGCCCGTGTGTTCGAGTACCTGTCGGGCTTTTTCGTAACTGTCGATATCCCCGTTGGCGATCACGGGAATCGAAACCGCCTGCTTGATTTCGGCGATGGCATCGTAATCGACGGGGGCTTTGAACTTGCCCGCACGGGTACGGCCGTGTACGGCGATAAAGTCGGCACCGCTCTCTTCGACGACACGCGCAATGTCCACGGGCCGCTTTTCTTCGAAGCCGATCCGCACTTTGACGCTCAGCAGCGGCTTGTTCGAAGTCGTTTTGATCGTTTCGATAATACGGCCCATTTTAGGAAGGTCTTTGAGCAGCGAGCTTCCCGAACCGTGGCTGACCACTTTCGGTACCGGGCAGCCGCAGTTAAGATCGATGGCGTCGATGCCTTCTTTTTCGTTGAGTACCTCGACCGCACGGCGCACGATGTCGGTATCGGCCCCTGCGATCTGAACCGAATACGGCGATTCGTTCGGACTTTTTTCGAGCATCTTGAGCGTTTTCGCCGAACCGTAGGCCAGCGCGTTGGAACTGAGCATCTCGCTCACCGTCAAATCGGCACCGAACGTTTTGACGACGCTGCGAAACGGAAGGTCGGTAAACCCCGCAAGCGGGGCGAGCACGTACAGCGGCGTCGAAAAATCGAGTAGGTTCTTGGTGTTTGGCATGGGGGTATTTTAGCGTAATCCTCGCAAGAGGCGTACAAAAGGCTACGATTTTTTTCCGTAGCCCTGAAGCATCATTCTGGCGAAGATCTTAATGTCGTAATGTTTGCTGCACCCTTTGAGCTCGGCATAGGCTTTGAAAAGCTGGTATTCGTCGCCGGTCGTGGTTTCGAGCAATTCTTTGGCTTTATCGATCATTTCAAGGTCGAACAGCGTCAGCAAATAGGCATCGAGCGCCTTGTCGTCTTTTTCCGAAAGCGATTCGAACAGCTTGATACGCTGCTCGGGGAGCATATGATCGGCCACGACCGTCGCAAGGTAAAGATAATCGAGCGACGTCAGATCACCGATGCGCTCGAAAAAGTCGATCAGCGTCGCGTTGGGCAGATTGATGGTGTTTTCATCGGCGTTGATACGTTCGAGCACGGTTTTGAGCGCATCGAAGGTCATGAACTCCCTGTACTTCTCGATATCGTGAACCGTACCTTCGACGACGAGATGCTCGTACGCCGTCTGGCACAAATCCTTGGGATATTCTTCGCATTTGGAAAGAATCTCTTCATCCGAAAGTTCTCCCGCACGATAACGGTTCAGAAGATTGCGATGCATCAACGGATTATCGACGGGAAGATTGAACTTGTTCAGATCCGCCACCTCGCCGCGACGTACCTGAAAAACGGTCTGTACGACGGTCGAAATCTTTTCGTCGGCGAT
>CAZYEW010000072.1:1485-3398 GCA_964646705.1 uncultured Sulfurimonas sp. | reverse complement strand
CGCGACGTACCTGAAAAACGGTCTGTACGACGGTCGAAATCTTTTCGTCGGCGATATGGCCGATATCTTCTTGCGGTTCCATCTCGGTATGATCGACGAGATGGCCGAGCAGCGCGTATCGCTCGGTCTTGAAGATATGTTCGCGATCCGCTTTTTTCAGATAGGCGTCGATAACCGCTTCACGAAGATGGTCGAAGTCTTTTTGAAAGCGGCGCAGGCGAAAGCTGCCCGCAATCGAATAGAAAACCATATGAAAGAGCGTCGCAACGAACAGGAGGCCCATCGCGACGGCTACCCATGCGGCAATCGGCAGCGAAGGCAGCGTCACACCGAAAAAATCGATGTGCATCGTCGCTTTCGTGATGTATTGGTAAACATACCCCCCGACCAGACCGATCAGCAACAATCCCGCGATAAAATAACGTCGGATATACATGGGCACTCCTTTTCTCTATTGGTTTTTCTCGGCAATCTCCCGGCAGTCGATACAATAACGTGCGTGCGGCTTGACTTTCAGACGCGCAAAACCGATCTCCTCTTCGCACATTTCGCAAATGCCGTAGGTTCCTTGCGAAATTTTCACCAGCGCGATTTCGATTTCTGCAAGTTCCGATTCCTGCTGCGTTCCGATGGCGCTGTCGACGATATTGTCGCTGCTGACGGCGGCGTAATCGCCGTCGTCGTTCATTTCGACGTTTCGAAGCGCCTCGAGCTCCTCCGCGACGCCGTTGAGGTTTTTTTCGATCTGTTCCTTCCGGGCAAGAAGGATCTCTTTGAAATACTTCAATTCGTTCTCGTGCACCGAGACTCCTTATTTATGATAGGGATGATTCGCAAGAATCGACAATCCGCGGTAGATCTGCTCGAGCAGCACCGCCTTGGCGATCTTATGGCTCATCGTCAGCGGCGAGAGTGAAACGACCCTGTCGCACCGCTTCAAAAACGCCGGCTCGAAACCGTAGGCTCCGCCGATGTAAAATTGCACCGATATTCTATCAGCCAGTAGCTTACTGAATTCGAAACTGTCGATCGTTTTGCCGGCAGGATGCAATGCGACGGAATATCCGCGCCCCAAAAAAGGTTCGAATTCGCGCGTATACGCCTGCTGCGCCGCCGTTTCACCGAGAGTGTGTGCTTTCGTTACACTTTTTCCGAAAATTTCCACATCTTCCATTTCGGCGTAGCGAGAGGCCATTTTTATAAGTTCTTTATATACGGGATCGTACAGCGAGCGCTCTTTTTTGGCGATGGAATAGATCGATATACGCATCTTAGCACACGTCGAGCATGGCGCTTCCGATGACGCGAAAACGTGCATGTTCGAAGCGGTCGGAGAATCGCACGCCGCCGATGGCGGCGACGGGATGGTGTGAACGGGCGGCAAGCGTATCGAGCGATTCGGACAACACCGCGGCATCGCCTTTGGTCGCCGTCGCTCGGTAGGCACCCAGCCCGATATAATCGATATCGAGGGCGTTGGCGGTTTCGATCTCTTCGAGGTTGTGGGTAGAAAGACCGATGATCTTGTCGTGGCCTATCATGTCGCGAAGGCGCTTTGTCGCTGCTTCGAAATCGGAATCGATTGCGGCAAGATCGTCTTGGCCCAGATGAACCCCGTCACACAGATATGCCAGTTCCGCGGCATCGTTGACGATTAACAGACCCTCCCACTGCCTGCGAAGGCGTTGCAAACGTTCGAGCATAATGGAAGGTTCATCATCTTTGTTGCGATACTGCATGATTTTTACGTCATTGCCGCGACAGCATGCGACATAGTCGTCCATGTCGATGCCGCGGCGGGCCAGCAACGCTTCGTCGCACAGCGCATAGACGCTTTGCGGCGGCAGCACCGTCAGAGTTTCGCGCGGCTCAGCTTTCGTCGTCATCTTCCGGCGGACGCGGGGTTTCGTCGT
>CAZYEW010000072.1:0-1385 GCA_964646705.1 uncultured Sulfurimonas sp. | reverse complement strand
TTTCGCGCGGCTCAGCTTTCGTCGTCATCTTCCGGCGGACGCGGGGTTTCGTCGTTTTCTTCCGGCTCTTCGACCGAAGGCGGCAACATCATGCGCATCAGATCGGCAACCGTTCGTTTGAGGTCGTTACGATTGACGACCATGTCGATAGAACCTTTTTCGAGCAAAAATTCAGAACGCTGAAAACCTTCGGGCAGGTCCGAACCGATCGTCTGCTTGATGACCCGCTGCCCGGCAAAACCGATCAACGCACCGGGCTCGGCGACAATGACGTCGCCAAGCGTCGCGAACGAGGCGCTCACCCCGCCCATCGTCGGATCGGTCAGTACCGATATGTAAGGCAGCCGCTCTTCGCCGAGCTGGGCGAGCGCGGCCGAAGTTTTGCTCATCTGCATCAGCGAAAACGTGCTTTCTTGCATACGTGCTCCGCCCGAGGCACTGACGATCACGACGCCTTGGCGTTTTTCGATGGCACGATCGATGGCACGGACAATCTTTTCGCCTTCGACCGAGCCGAGCGAACCGCCCATAAAGGCGAAATCGAACACGACCAGCTGCACGGGAACGCCGTCCATCGTGCATTCGCCGCTGACGACCGACGAACGGCGTCCCGTCTTCTTTTCGCCCTCTTCGATGCGTTTGACGTAGCTTTTTTTATCGACGAATTTCAGCGGGTCCACCGGCTTCAGATCGGCGTCGTATTCGACGAAACTGCCTTCGTCGGCGAGCAGTTTGATGCGGCGGTCGACGTTGATGCGCATGTGAAAACCGCATTTGGGACAGACGTGATGCTGGTTTTCAACCTCTTTGTAGTACATCAGAGAGTTGCACGAAGGGCATTTGACCCAGTGCGCGGGGGCTTCGCTCTTGGTCGGCTGCTGCTTGGAGGTTCCAAAAAGGTTGAATAGGTTCATCATATTTCCTTATGACACTTCGAAAATCCGGCACAGCGCGTCATAAACGCTGCGCTCCTGCGCGGCGAAGGCGACCTTGTCGTCGACGTAACGGTGAAGGTCGCGGCACAGATGCAGTCCCGCCTGCATATCGTATGCGCGCATTGTACCGAAAAAGAGCACATAGTTCACATAATGTGCATACGCGAACGAAAGCGCGACGGCGCCGGGAACACGAAATTTCAGGCCTTCGTGTACCAGGGCTTCGGCCGCTTTGGGATGATTGCGGGCTTTTTCGAAAATACCGACCTTGGCATGGAGATTTCGCTGCACTTTCGCTTTGAGGCTGCGTGCGTAGAGGGGAAACACCACATGGTCGTCGCCTGCACGGACGAAACAGCGACGCGCCGAGAGGTCGCACACCAGTGCCGCCGTCGTTTCGCCCGCTTCTTCGAGTGCGACCGAAACGCCGTAAAGCGGAAAACCGCTGGC
>CAZYEW010000071.1:2192-9493 GCA_964646705.1 uncultured Sulfurimonas sp. | reverse complement strand
TAATGGCGTTGCTGGCTTTTTTGGCGGCGCTGGGCGTTCGAAGCCTGCTTTACTTTCAGATTGCCGGCATCCCCGATTTTCATTTTGACGGCCGACCGCTGCCGATCTACTCGCCCGATGCCGGTCTGTACGGCTATTATGCAAAAATGATTCTCTCGGGGCACGTCTACCCGTTTGTTTCCGAATACATGCCCGGTTTTCTTATCGCGGCCGTCGTCAAGCTGACGGGGGCTTCCGTCGATTCCGTCATGTTTTGGCTGCCCGGCGTCCTCGCTTCACTCATCGTCATACCGGTCATTTTTTTTGCCCGGGCCTTTCATCGGACCCTCGCGGGATTTGCCGCCGCGCTGATCACGGCAGCCGGTGCCAACTACTACACACGCTCGTATCTGGGCTATATGGATACCGACACCCTCAATCTTTTCTGGCCCTGGCTGACCGTTGCTTTCTGGGCCTATGCACTGACCCGGGCCCGGCTCGGCTATGCCGCCGCGGCGGCATTCGCACTGCTGGGATTTCATCTGTGGTATCACTCCAGCGCTGCCGTTATCGTCGGCCTCGTAGGTGCTCTTGCACTGACACTGCTGCTTTTTTTCCGAAAAGAACCCATCGCCTACCGAAGCCTGCTGCTTGCCGCCGCGGTGCTCATTCCCCTGCCTCCTTTGGCGACGGCCGCCTTGATACTCGGACTTTCGGCCGTGTTCGTCCTGCTGCAGCGAAAAAATACCTACGGTATCCGCCCCTGCCTGATACTGCTCGGCACGGGGATCCTTGCCGCACCTTTCGTTCTCGACCTGCCGGCCTACCTCCAACGTGCGCGCGACTATCTCGACAAACCCGAAACCATCGCCGTCGCCACTTCGCACGGTATCTATCGGTTCACCGATGTACTGAGCACGGTTATCGAAGCGGCCGGCGCACCCGTCTGGCACATCAATACACTCTTCGGCGGCCTCGCTCCCTACATGCTCATCGGAACCCTCGGCTTTGTGCTGTTCGCCTTTTGGCACCGCGCCGCCTTTCCGGCACTCGTGCTTTTAGTGCTCGGAACACTCAGTTTCATTGCCGGTATCCGTTTCAGCATGTATGCCGAGCCGGCGTTCGCACTGGGATTCGTTTTTGCATTTTTATGGCTTTCAAAGCGTTTTTTCCCTCGCGGGAGCATCGCCGTCACGGCAGCGGCAACGATCGGAGCGCTCATTCTGATGCTCGCCAACGTCATACATTTCAATCCGCACCTTTCACCGTTTTATTTTCATCACGACGAAGTCAAGGCACTTCGCACGTTTTCCGCACGCTCCGATCGCAAAGACCTCGTGCTTAGCTGGTGGGACTACGGCTGGCCGCTGTGGTACTACACGGGCCGCAGCAATACGCTGATCGACAACGGGCGCCACGGCAGCGACACGTTTTTTGTCGCCAACGAGCTGCTTTCCTCTTCACCCGCTTTCGTCGCCGGAAGCGCGAAATATGCACTCAAAACAAAAAATGCAGGGCACCCCGAAGTGATGCCCCGGCTGCTCAAACAAGCAGACGTTTTCGATGCCTTTCGGCGTTTTTCTTCACCCTCTTTTGCGCCTTCGCTCACGCATCATGCCTACTACATGCTGCACCGCGATATGCTCCCCGTACTGCCGACGCTCGCCGCCATCGCCGACCGTGATCCGAAAACCGGCCGGCCGACCAGACAGCGGCAGTTCTACCTCTCCGACCTGCGTGAACCGTTTACCGGCAAATCTCCGATCGTTTACGGCGACACCTTTACGCTCGATCTGCGCAACGGACGAATCACCGGCAGCGACGGTGCCGCTACCGTCGTCAACACCGTCGTCGTTTCGCAACACGGGAAAATGACCGCGGCACGGCGATATGATCCCCGTTCGCCGATGTTCATGATCTTGTACAACGGCACGAAAGCACTCTACATGGACGGCAGCGTCTTTGCGTCGTTTCTTATCCAGGCCCTTATCCTCGACCGCTACGATGCGACACGTTTCGAAAAAGTCGCCGATACCGGCGTGATGAAGATTTTCAAAGTACGATAAAAGCGCTCTTCAGCGTGCCGGTTCGATCAGATAGCCCGTTCCGCTGACATTGCGAATCAGTCCCTCGTCGGTCAGATGCCGAATACGAAAAATCAGCGACCGGAGCGTTTTGTCGTTGACGAGTTCACCCCAGATATGCATCGAAATCTGCTCGTTCGAAATACTTGTGCCGGGCCGTTCACACAACAGCGCAACAAGTTTGAGCGCTTTGGGGCCCAGCGCCACCTGTTTGCCGTCTTTGAAAAGCCGGCCGTGATCGAACGAGAACCCGCCCGCAAGCTGCACTTCGGAAAGCTCGGCAGGCGTTTTTTCTTTGGACCGCACGGCCGCTTCCGACACCTTCGTCCCCTCCGTCGCAAGCCGCAACGTCGCAATAATCTGTGCCTCGTTGTAAGGTTTCGTCAAATAGCCCGCCGCATGCGCTTCGACGGCGTAATCGACCATCTCGTCATCGACGTAGGCCGTCAGAAAAATAATCTTCGTATCGATCTCACGGCTGATCGCCAAGGCCGCCTCGCTGCCGCTGACGTGATCGCGCAGCATAATGTCCATAAAGATCACGTCGGGATGCAAACGGATACAGGTGCGAATCGCTTCGGCTCCCGTATCGACGATATCGAGCACCTCGACCCCGTGTTTTTCGAGCATCTCTTTCAAAAACTCCGCCGCAATCAGTTCGTCTTCGACAATGACGGCACGTATCCCTTTCATGCATTCTCCTCGAATTCGATGATATAACGCAGCCCCGAATCGCTTTCGATCCGCAACCGCCCGTGAAGCTGCCGGACCGCCAGCCGTACCAGCCGCGTGCCCAGTGTCGGCCCGTCGCTCATTTTCTCGGGGTCGGCGACACCGGGACCGTCGTCTTCGTAAATGAAACGCAGCGCGGTATCTTCGCGCGACAATGACAGGGTGATAATGCCTCCCTTTTCGCCGAAAGCGTACTTGATGCTGTTGGTCACCAGTTCGTTGGCGACGATACCGAGCTGCACCATCGTATCGAGCGTCAGCCGGGCATCGCCTTCGACGCGTACCGTCACGTCGTCACGGCCGTACATCCCAAGCAGCAGCCGGATCAATCGCTGCATGTAGGCATGAAATGCCACGCTTTCAAGGTCTTTGGAGCGATACAGCATCTCATGCACCATTGCGATGGACTCGATACGCACTTTGCTTTTAAGCAGATGTTCGCGTTCGTCTTCTCTCAATGCGTTCGCCTGCAAACCGATCATCGAAGCAATGACGTTGAGGTTGTTCTTGACGCGGTGGTGCACCTCTTTGAGCAGCATCTCCTTTTGCCGGTTGGCAGCGGCCAGTTCACCGAACGTTCGAACGATCGAAAAATGGTACAGCAATCCGAAAACGAAGATAACGGCGGCGGTATAGGCAAGATTGAACAGCGCGTGGGGATTCTGCACCAGCGGATTGGACGGGTTCAGCCTCGATTCCGCATACAGCAGCAGTGCCATCACCGCAATCATCGCCGCCTCGACGAAAATCACGCTTCGCAGCCGCAAAAACGGAAGCACCGTCAACGGAAGCAGCAAGACGAACACCACCGACATCGTCGCGAAATGGTTCAGGGCGATAAGTCCGAAAAGCATCACCGACAAGACCGCTAGAAACCAGAGTGCCGCCGTACGAATACGTCCCTTGTGCAGCAAAGCCCAAAAACCGAGCAGCAGCATGGCGATCGCCGCCGCTTCGACGGCGGCGTTGAGCGTTCGCCCCATACTTGCGTCGATGACTGCAGCCAAGGCGTTGACCGCGATGACGACGGCGTAAAAGCGCGAAAGCAATGCCGTCTTGTAATCTTCGTGCCGAAACCATCGCATCAGCCGCTGTATACGAAATCGGTTTGCCGCCTGCGAACGTTCAGTCATCCTCCATCCTTTTTTTCAATCAAAAACGCTACAACGGCTCCGCCCTGTTCATCTGTTCGGTCAGAAGTTTTTGGATCGTTTCTTTGCAGCTTTCCGGCGAGGTGCAATAGCCGTTTTCTCTCAGCACTTCGACCACTGCGGCAAGCATATCGCCGGCGGCTTCGAGAAACCCTTCGTTCTCTTCTTCTTCAAGCTCGTCGAATTCTACGGCGTCGTAAAGCGCCGCTTTCCAGTGTTCTTTATCGTACTCATACATCGTCATGTTCCTTTATCGGTTTGAGTTTGATCAAAATGCGGTTCTTTCGGTCTTTGAAATAGAGTGCCTTCCCCTCGACGCGATAGACGATATCGTAGCGGTCCGAAACAATGTGCTGCGTAAAACCGGCGGGCGTTCGTACGAGGTTGCGCCGTGCGAAAATCGGTTCGCGGCGCAGCAGGCGGTACAGCGTATCGGGCGGGTAGTCCGCAGCCAGAAAACGGCGATTGAACGCGGCCCTGTCCAGACACCCCTCGCCTTCGACGCAGACAACATCATCCACTTGAAGCCGCAACACGCGCACCCCCGCTTCGAACGCTTCGAGTTCCGCGACGCCTTCGCCCGTGCGCACGTATCCCGTATCGGCGAAACGCCATTTGGGCGTTTTCATCACGATCACGCACGGCTCGCTGACCGGCGGTTTTTTCATGGCACATCCGGCAGCGAACAGCACTGCGGCCGCCGATGCGATACCCAGTCGCCGCATCGTCATCCCATCGGATAAAGAATGTCGTCGTGCACCGCGTCGCACGCGCGCATCACCGCCTCGTCGAGCGTCAGGTCCATCGCCGCCAGACTCGCATCGAGCTGTTCGGGCCGCGTCGCGCCGACGATGGTCGAAGCGACGAAATCGTGCTGCTTGCTCCACGCCGTCGCCATCGTGACCGGATCGAGCCCCGCATCGGCGGCGATTTTGAGGTAACGCTGCGTCGAAGCCAGTGTTTTGTCGTTGACGAACCGCGCGGCCATCAGCCGCTGGCGGGCGTTTTTCGCCCTGAAATAGTCCGCGAAACGCCCTTCGGTGATCTCGGCGCGGTTGTATTTGCCGCTGAGCACTCCGCCGCCGAGCGGCGAATACGGCAGCAGCGACACCTTTTCGGCTCGGCACAGCGCCGCAAGTTCATCGAAAAAACGGCGGTTGAGCAGCGAAAAATTGTTTTGAATCGACTCGAACCGCGCCCGTTTTTCGTAACGCGACACGCCCAGCGCCTTGGCCGTGCCGTATGCCGTATCGTTGGAGGTACCCAGATAGCGCACCTTGCCGCTTTGCACCAGCCGATCGAAAGCCGCCAGCGACTCTTCGATCGGCACGACGGTATCGGGCCAGTGCATCTGATACAGATCGATATAGTCCGTGCCCAGCCGGCGCAGCGAGCCTTCGACGGCACGCTCGATATGAAACCGGTCGATCGCCGTCAGTCCGTGGCGCACCGGCGGCACGAACCAGCCCGATGCCGCACCGGCGACTTTGGTCGCCAAAATCACACTGTCGCGCGGCTTCGTTTTGAGCCAGCGCCCGACGATCGTTTCGGTCACGCCCGTCAGCTCCGCCCGGGGCGGTACGGGGTAGAGCTCGGCGGTATCGAAAAGGTTCACCCCCGCTTCGTACGCCTTGTCCATGATCGCAAATGCCGTTGTTTCGTCGCACTGCGTGCCGAACGTCATCGTGCCAAGGGCAATCGGAGCGACACGCAAACCGCTTTTGCCGATGTATCGGTACTGCATTGCTTTTGCCTTTTTTGAAACCTATTTTATCCCAACATGCTATAATTTGCACCATGACGAAGAAGGCCTCCGCTTGCTGATCGACCACTTCCGTGCGTTCTACCGCAGCACGTATCCCGAAGATATCGAAACACTGATTCGCTATTTTGCCGTGTTCGGCGCCGGCGGCTTCGACATCGATACGACCATTCCGATCAAACGCCTGATCGAAGAAAAAATTCTCGACGAATACGGCGAACTTTACAACCGCATCCATGCCGACCTGCCCGACGCCAAAGAGAGTGTCGCCTTGCTGCAGGCCGTCGCCAAAGGCGACCGCCGCATCCATTCGGCCTGCCGGCGCGCCCGCCTCGGTGAAACGCGCGGCGGCGAACTGGTCGCACATCTGCGTGCGGCAGGCTTTCTCGACCTCGAACCCTCGCGCGAAGCACCCCCGCAAAAGGCCTACCCCGGCCAGAAACTCAAACGCGAAATCTCCCGCCACCGCATTTCGCACAAACTGCGCTTTCGTTCCCCGTTTCTGCGCTTTTGGTTTCGCTTCGTCTCGCCCAACGCAGCACGCATCGAACGCGGCATGTACGAAAGCCTTTTCGAACAGTTCGACCGCCAGCACACGGCCTTCACGGGGCTGGTTTTCGAAGAACTTTCCCAGCTGTATCTGCAGCATGAACTCGGTGACGATCCGTTCTTGCGCTGCGGCAGCTACTGGGACCGCCACATCGAACTCGACATCCTCGCCCGAGCTCCCGAAGGCGGCTTTGTCGTCGGCGAATGCAAATGGACCAATACGAAGATGAACCGCAGCGAACTGCTCAAACTCGAAGAGAAATGCGCCCTGGTCGGGTTGGAACCGCAACGTATTTTTCTTTTTGCCAAGCGGGGGTTTTCCAACGAGCTGCTGGCACTCGAAAAAGAGACCTTGCGGTGTGTCGGTGCCGACGCGCTGGGTGCGCTGCTAATCGAAGCGGATTAAGCGGTTTTTCTGCGGGGTGACGACGCGCACCGGAATCCACCGCGACACCGTCTGGTCGATAAAACCGTTCTTTTTCCATGTTGCGATCACGGCATCGACCTGTTTTTTTAGCTCGAAACTCTCTTGGGGCATCGCCCAGGCAAGTTTTTCGATCGTGTAGGGAACGTACCAGCCCATCAGGCCCTTGACCGTATTCGTCGACGTATAGAACCACACCGCCGGCGAATCGGCGAAAAAGTAGTCGGTACGCCCCGACATCTGGTTGATCATCCCCTCGCGCATCGTCGCGGCGGGCACGAACGTCGCTTTGGGGAACGCCTGCTTGACGAAATGCTCGCTGGTCGTATAGCGCTGAAAACCGATGCTCAGCCCCTCGCCTTTTTGATGCAGATCGGGAACCGGTGCACCCTCGCGCATGACCGCCATCTGCGTAATCTGCATGTAGGGTTCGGCAAAAAGCATCATGCCTTCGCGCGCTTTGGTCTTCGATACCCCGCTCATTACGATATCGATAATATGATTGTCGAGCGCTTCTTTGAGCTGCAGCCACGGCATGACCTCGATACGCACCGGACGGCCGAGTTCCTTGCCCAGCGCCTTGGCGAAATCGACTTCGATGCCCTGCACGTTGCCGTGCG
>CAZYEW010000071.1:0-2092 GCA_964646705.1 uncultured Sulfurimonas sp. | reverse complement strand
CGGCCTCGGCGATCTTCGCACCCGTCGCGTCGGTCATGAACGACGCGCCGTAAAACGTCAGGGTACAGCTTTCGCCCGCCTCGACGCCGGTGCGGTTGGCGGCGACGACCGGGACGACGTTCGCCGCGGCGTGCCCCTGCTGCACGCGCTGCCAGTGGTCTTTGGAATCGACGCCGATTTCCGGTTCGCTGCCGATGGCCGTGGGGTAGCAAATGATCTGCGCGCCCATCAGCGCAAGCGATCGCGCCGTTTCGGGAAACCACTGGTCCCAGCAAATGCCCGCGCCGATGCGCCCGTAGCGGGTGTCCCATACCTTGAAGCCCGTATCCCCGGGGGAAAAGTAAAACTTCTCTTCGTAGCCCGGGCCGTCGGGGATGTGCGTTTTGCGGTAGTTTTGCAGCACCCTGCCGTCCGCGTCGATGACGACGAGCGCATTGTAGTAACGCTCACCGTCACGCTCGAAATAGCTGATCGGCAGCACGACGCCGAGTTCTTTCGCCAGCGCCGAAAAACGCGTAATCAGCGGATGCTCTTCGCGCGGCTGCGCCCAGGCGAAATAACGCGCGTCCATATCTTTGCAAAAATAGAGCCCCTCAAAAAGTTCGGGCAGCACAATGATTTTCGCGCCCGCGTTCGCCGCGTCGCGCACCAGCCGCTCAGCCGTGTCGCGGTTGTGCGCCTTGTCCGGCGTCATCGCCATCTGTACGGCGGCAACTTTGATCACGGCAAACTCCTTTTGGCTTCGACAATCAGCGCGTTGACGGCAGCTTCGTAACGTTTGGCGGTATCGGGATCGGGTGATTCGAACCGCGTCACGAGCACCGGCGTCGTATTGCTCGCACGCACCAAGGCCCAGCCGTCGTCGAAGACAATCCGCACGCCGTCGACGGTGATGAGCCTGCGAATCGGCGGAAACGCCGGCGGCGGGTTTTCCAACAGTGTTTCAAGCCGCTGCATCAAAGGAAATTTCTCGGCTTCGGTGGTTTCCACTTTGATCTCCTCGGTCGAAAAAACCTGCGGCAGACGATCGAGCTCGGCATCGGGGTCGATGCCCGCATGCAGCAGCTCAAGAAAACGCAGCGTCGCGTAGATGGCGTCGTCGAAACCGAAATAGCAGTCGTTGAAAAAAATATGCCCGCTCACCTCACAGGCCAGCTCGGCATCGAGCTCTTTGATTTTGACCTTGAGATTGGAATGGCCCGTTTTATACATCACGGCACGTGCGCCGCGTGCTTCGAGCGTGTCGTACATCACCTGCGAGCATTTGACTTCGCCGATAACCGTCGGGGCGTCCATCGTCAGCGAAAACAGCAGGGCCATCTGGTCGCCTTTGATATTGCGGCGGTGCGTGAGCACGGCGATCCGGTCGGCGTCGCCGTCGTAGGCGAACGCGATGTCGCCGCCACGTTCGAGGGCCGCTTCGACGTCGGCGAGATTGGCCTCGACCGAAGGATCCGGATGGTGATTGGGAAACGTGCCGTCCGGTTCGACGTAGAGCCCGACAGCATCGAGTTCCAGCCGTTCGAACAGTTCGGGCAGCACCGTCCCCGCCACCCCGTTGCCGCAGTCGTAGACGATGCGGGTCTTCATCCCTTTTAGATGCGAAAACTGTTCCGTCATCGCGTCGATGTAGCGGCTTTTGACATCGATGGCGACGATGCTGCGCGCCGCGTTCGGCACGTCCAGCCCCTCAATTTCACGCCCCAGCGCATAGATCTGCTCACCGAAAAACGGCCGCTTGTCCACGGTGATTTTAAAGCCGTTGTAGTCGCTTGGATTGTGCGAGCCCGTAATCATCACCGAGGCCGCGGGCGTCACCTTGTTCCCGTCGATTTCAAACGCTATGTAATTGGAAAAATAGTTCACCGGCGTCGGCACCATCCCCATCGCCAGCACGGTTTTGCCCCCGGCATTGAGTCCGGCCGCCAGATACTCGAACAGCTGCGGCGAATGCGTCCGCGCGTCGTAGCCTACTGCGACATAATCGCCGGCGATCTTCCCGGCCAGCGCGTATCCGATCCGCTTCACCGTCGTCTCGTCAAGCTCCTGCGGCACGATCCCGCGGATATCGTATGCTCGAAAAATGCTCATG
>CAZYEW010000070.1:0-9542 GCA_964646705.1 uncultured Sulfurimonas sp. | reverse complement strand
ACGCATTTTACTTAAACAAAGCTCAAACTACGTTTAAACAAGTGCAGGGCTTGGGCGAAGTCGCTATAATAGCACGAAAAAAAGGGAGCGCAACGTGCTCGAATACGATATCATCGTCGTCGGCGGCGGTCATGCCGGGATCGAAGCCGCGCTGGCGGCAGCGCGGATGGGCAAACAAACATTGCTGGTGACGATTCTGGCCGAGCAGGTCGGTGCGACCAGCTGCAATCCGGCCGTGGGCGGTCTGGCCAAAGGGCACCTGGTGCGCGAAATCGACGCACTGGGCGGGCAGATGGGGCTGCTTACCGACGAAGCGGGCATCCAGTTTCGCATTCTCAACGCCACCAAAGGGCCCGCCGTGCGCGGCAGCCGCGCGCAGATCGACATGGACCGCTACCGCCTCGTCGCACGCAACGTCATTTTGAACACTCCCAAGCTGGACCTGCTTCAAGAGACCGTCGAAGCGCTGCTTCACGACAACGGCACGGTCACGGGCGTGCGGACGCATTTGCTTAACGAGTACCGTGCCAGACGGGTGATTCTGACGACGGGTACCTTTCTCAAAGGGGTCGTGCATATCGGCGAAGTTCAGCAAAAAGCCGGCCGTTTCGGCGAGTTTCCCGCCGAAAACCTTTCCGATTCGCTAAGAACGCTCGGGCTTCGGGTCGGGCGGCTTAAAACGGGTACCTGCCCGCGTATCGACAGCAAGACGATCGACTTTTCGGTCATGGAAGAGCAGCCCGGCGACGCACTGCCGAGCCCGTTTAGTTTTCGTACCGACCGCGAAGCTTTCGCCCGCGAGAAAAAGCAGCTGCCGTGCTATATCGCCTATACCAACGAAACGACGCACGGCATCATCGAAGGCAACTTTCACCGGGCGCCGCTGTTCACCGGCCAGATCGAAGGCGTCGGGCCGCGCTACTGCCCCAGTATCGAAGACAAAATCAACCGCTTCCGCGACAAAGAACGCCACCATCTGTTCATCGAGCCGCAGACGGCGGACAATACCGAATGCTACATCAACGGCATGAGCACCTCGCTGCCGCCGGACGTCCAGCAGCGGATGATTCACTCGGTGCGCGGGCTCGAAAACGCCAAAATCGTGCGCTACGGCTACGCGATCGAATACGACTACGTCGATCCGACGGAGCTGAAACATTCGCTCGAGACGAAAAAGGTGCGCCACCTCTACCTTGCCGGACAGATCAACGGCACGACGGGCTACGAAGAGGCCGCCGCCCAGGGGCTGATGGCCGGTATCAACGCTGCGCTTTCGCTCGACGACAAGGCACCGCTGGTACTGCGCCGTGACGAAGCGTACATCGGGGTGCTGATCGACGACCTGGTGACCAAAGGCACGAAAGAGCCCTACCGCATGTTCACTTCGCGCGCCGAGTACCGTCTGCTGCTGCGCGAAGAGACCGCCGATATCCGGCTGGGAAAATACGGGCATGCCTTGGGGCTGATCGACGATGCGACCTTTGCGCGCTTCGAAGAAAAACGGCGTCAGATCGAAGCCGGCACGGCACTGATCGCAGCGGCGGAATATACGCCCAACAAGGAATTTCTCGCCTTTTTGGAAAGCATCGGCGAAGAACGCATCAACGACCGCATCGGGGCGCAGCAGCTGATCGCACGCAAGAGCTTCACGCTGGAAAAAATGCTCAAACTATTGCCCGAGCTTTCGCAGTACGATCCGTACATTCAAGAGCAGATCATGATCGAAGCCAAGTATGCACGCTACGTCGAAAAGCAGCTTGAAGAGATCGAGAAAATGAAAAAGAACCTTGCGGTCAAAATTCCCGAAGGTTTCGATTTTGCTTCGGTAAGCGGGCTTTCGAAAGAGATTGTCGAAAAGCTGCAGACGCACAATCCCCCGACCTTACAGGCAGCTTCGCAAATCAGCGGCGTGACGCCTGCGGCGGTGGAAATTTTGCATATCTACATCAAAATGGCGCAGCGGCGCCGGCAGGCACAGACGGAGGAGGACGCATGAGACTGTTTTACTACGTACATACCGGGCACCGGATCGGGCTCGACCGGTTCCGCCGCGCGGCGACGATTCTGCGGGCGCTGGGCGACGTCGACATCACGCTGCTGACCTCGGATTTTCGCATCGCCGCCGCGGCACGCGAATACGGGGTGAAAAAAGCCGTCGGTATCGATGTGGTGCGCAATATCCCGCAAATCGCGCAAAACGGCGACAAAATCATTTTCGACTCCGACGAGATCAACCCGCTGATGCACGAGGACATGGTGAATTACTTTTCGACTTTTATTCGTGTCTGCGACGACCCCGCCACCCAAAAACATCCCGGTGAGTTCCTGATTTCGCCCTACCTCGAAGGCGAAGGCATCTGCACCGGCGTCGCCGTCGATCCGCGCTGTTTTCAAACGCATGAAAAAACGATCGAGCGGGCGTTTTTCTTCGGTGACGACGATTACGAAGAAGACCTGGCTGCGCACAAAGAAGCGTTTGCCGGACTGGGCTTCGATCTGCTCGAAGGTTTTTACTGGTTCTACGATTATACGCAAAAATTCGCCGATGCGTTCGAGAACGTCTACGATGAAAGCGACTACGAAGAGGTCGTCTGCGGCACGAAGGTTTTTTTGAGCGCTTCGCCGCAGGCGGTACTCGAAAATCTCGCCGCCGGCGGCCGGCCGATTTTTCTGCAAAGAAACGATTATCCTACACATTACAAAAAATTATTCGACAGACTGAAAATCCCTCTGATTTCGGAGTATGATAAGAGCGCTTTATCTTTATTATTGGACGAAATCCCATCACAAAACTATCAAAAATGTCCGGAAAATACCGATGATATCGCGCTTTTCGTAAGGAAAAACCTCGATTTATAAAACCTTAATTCTCTTTGATATACCATAGCTCGAAATTATCATAAGAGAGGAAATGCTATGGAAAACAGTCGCAGAGGCTTTATGGGCAAAGCGTTCGGTGCCGTGGCCGGTGTCGGCGCGGTCGGCGCGCTTTATGCCATGAAAAAGACCTGGGATCCGCTTCCGAGCGTCAAAGCGGCGGGTTTCACGACCGTCGATTTGAGCGCGGTCGAACCGAACAAGCTCGTCATCGAAAAATGGCGCGGCAAGCCGATCTTCATTTTAAAGAAAACCCCCGAAATGGTTGCCAAACAGACCAAAGAAGAGACGGCGCGTGACGTGATCGTCGACGGCGAGCACTACCTTGTCTGTATCGGACTGTGTACGCACCTGGGGTGTATTCCGGCCTACCGTTCGGCGAAAGAGGACTTCAAATGTGCCTGCCACGGGGGCGAGTTCGACTCCAGCGGCATCAACACCAAAGCCCCGCCGCCGAGCCCGCTGGTGATTCCGCCGTTCAAGATTCAAGGCAAGTCCGTCGTACTCGGAGAAGAAGGTCCGGAGTACAAAAAAATGAAAGAAGCCGGAGTTCTGGCTTAATTTAAGGAGGGGAAATGGCACACTTTACAAAAGCGACCAGCCTGCACGACTGGTTGAATCAGCGGCTTGCTATCGATACGCTGCGCCGCGTCATGGCGACGGAATACTGGATTCCGAAAAACATCAATTTCCTGTGGGCGATGGGAATGGTGCTGGCGTTCACGTTCGGCATCCTGCTCGTTTCGGGGATTTTCCTGCTGATGTACTATCAGCCCAACGTCGATCTGGCGTTCGACAGCGTCAACTACACCATCATGCGCGAAGTCGAGTTCGGCTGGCTGTGGCGGCACGTGCATGCGGTGGCGGCATCGGTCGTCTTTTTGATCATCTATATCCACATGCTGACGGGAATTTATTACGGCTCGTACAAGAAGGGTCGGGAGATGATCTGGATTTCGGGAATGCTGCTGTTCGTCGCCTTCTCGGCCGAAGCGTTCAGCGGCTATATGCTGCCGTGGGGTCAGATGAGCTACTGGGCGGGGATGGTTATCACCAATCTCTTCAGCCTCGGTTCGCTCGAACTTAACGGCCTCGTCGAATGGATTCGCGGCGACTATGTGCCCGGCCAGGCCTTCCTCGACCGCTTCTTCATGCTGCACGTGCTGCTGATTCCGCTGTTCATTCTCGGCCTGATCGGCCTGCACTTCGGTGCACTTCGGATTCCGCACGTCAACAACCAAGACGGTGAAGAGATTGATTTCGAAGAAGAAGCCGCCAAATACAAAGCCGGCAAAAAACGCGAGTCCAAAGTGATCGCGTTCGCCAACGACTTTTTGAGCAAAGATATGTTCGTTGTAAGTATCTTTTTGATCTTTTTCTTTTACCTTGTGTTCTGGCATTACGACTTTGCGATGGATCCGATCAACTTCGACCCGGCCGACGGCTTGAAAACGCCGCCGCACATCTATCCGGAGTGGTACTTCCTGTGGAGCTACGAGATTCTGCGCCCGTTCCCCAAAGACCCGGGCCTGATCGCGTTCGGTTTCGCGCAGGTAATCTTCTTTTTGCTGCCGTTCCTCGACCGCAGCCCCAACGCCGTACCGGCGAGCCGCCGCGGCAAGTTCTTTATCTGGTTCTGGGTGATGGTCGTCGATATGATCGTTCTCACCGCCATGGGTAAACTGCCGCCGCAGGGCATCTACAGCACGATCGGCCTGGTCGCAGCCGTCGTCTTCATCGCGTTGTGGGTGGCGTTGCCGTTCATTACGAAAAACGAAAAACAGGTGTAAAGGAGTCCATGATGAAAGAACTGAAAATTTTAGCCGTAGTCGTCTTCTTTACCCTGGTGACGTACTGGCTCGTCGAGCCGTTCGCACATTCGCAGATGCACAAGCATGTCGAAAGCGAAGGGTTTACCTACAAAGATCTTCCCGCACTGGAAAAAACCGGTGATGCCGCACGCGGTCAGGCACTGGTGATGGGTGCGGCCGCGTGTGTGGGCTGCCACAGCATCAAAGCCGCCGGCGTGCCCGCGGCGATGGACCCGGTGACCAACAGCGCTTCGTATGGCGTCAATCCGCCCGATCTGAGCACCGCCGGTGCGCTCTACGACGAAAAGTTCCTTGCGGCGCTTATCAAAAATCCGGCACATGCGCTGAAGGTCGAGCACAAATTCACGCCTGAAAGCGGTCGTGTCTTCCCGATGCCGCAGTTCTACGGTGCGGGCGGAGACATGGATCAGGAAGTCGCCGATATCGTCGCCTACCTCAAGTCGATCGCGCCCAAGGCCGAAGAAGTGACGCCGAAGATGGCGTTCGAAAATGCCTGCGGACGCTGCCATGCCGTGCATTACGAAAACTGGACGCAGATCGGCGAAAAGCCCAAATTCAAAAAGAAACGCGACGAATTGGTTTTCGAGACGAAACTCGAAGACTACCGCACGAATCTGATGAAATACATGGGCAAGCTGCCGCCGGACCTGTCGATGTACATCCGCTCGCGCGGCGAGCACTATATCTCGACGTTCGTCGAAAACCCGCAGAATCTGCTGCCGGGTACGGCGATGCCGCGCGTGGGCGTCAACGCCGAAGCGGCCGAGAAAGTGATCGAATACCTCGAAGATTCGGGTGATCTCAAACGCCACGAACGCGATTCGGTGGGCAAAAAGGTCATGATCTACCTGCTGATCTTCGCCGCGTTCGCCTATTTGTGGAAACGCGAAATCTGGAAAGATCTGCACTGATTCTTCTTGAAAGGCCCCGGTTTCGGGCCTTTCGTTCTTTTTCCCTTTTTCTTTTCATTCTTCTTGATGTATACTCTTGAAAAAACAGGTTCGCCATGCAGTTTTCTACGTTTATTCACGGTGTCGGTACCGGTCCCAAGGGCAACCGGGATTTCGATTTCGGCGAAAGCCGCGAAATGATGCGCCAGATGCTGACGCAAGAAGCGCATCCCGAACAGATTGCGGCCTTTTTGCTCGGTTGGCGGATCAAGCCCGAAACGATCACGGAGTTTCGCGGGGCGCTTAGCATGATGGACGAACTGAGCGTGCGCCGGCCGCTGCCGGACGAAACGATCGAACTGGGATACCCGTTCGACGGCAAGCGCCGCAATCCGTACCTTTTTCCGCTGGCGGCGCGCGAACTTTGGCGGTGCGGGCTGAAAGCGGCGGTGTTCGGCGACGACAAGCAGCCGGCGAAAGACGGGATCACCGTCAAAACGATTTGCGAAAACATCGACACGGGTGAGGGCGTGGTGTATACCGACCGCAAAGCGTATCTCAAACCGCTGCACGAGCTGACGCCGATTCGAATGCGGCTGGGCTTGCGCACGGCGTTCAACACACTCGAAAAACTCCCGGGCGTCGTCGGCAGCAAGGCGGCGATCACGGGCGTTTTTCACAAGCCCTACGTTAAAAAATACGTCGAGATTTTTGCCGACCGCTACGAACATTTCGCCCTTTTGCAGGGCAACGAAGGCACGCCGGAACTTTTCAGTAAAGGGCGTCTGTGGGTCGTGCGCGACGGAGAGATCGAAGAATACATCGTCGATCCGGCACGCTACGGCATTGCGTATGAAAAGTCGTGGGAAAGGATTTCGCAAGATGAATCGCTGCAGCAGCTGCGCGAACCGTCCGCGGAGTTTCTGCGGCTGGCACGGTTCAATGCGGCGATCTATCTGTTCGTCGCCGGCAAAGCCGACGGCATCGATGCAGCGTGGGAGCGGCTTGAAGCTTGATGCAAATCATCCGCTTCGAATCGCTTCGCCGATATAATGGGAGCGAAAGTAAGCACGGGGTATTATCCGTGCAAAACCCGACAAGAGAGCGTTATGCTGATAGACAGTTTCGACCGTAAAGTGGATTACCTGCGCGTTTCGGTGACGGAGCGCTGCAATTTCCGCTGCCAGTACTGCATGCCCGAAAAACCGTTTTCATGGGTGCCCAAAGAGAACCTGCTCAGTTTCGAAGAGCTGTTCGAGTTCATCAAAGTGGCCGTCGACGAGGGCGTCAACAAGATTCGCATCACCGGCGGCGAACCGCTGCTGCGCGAAGACCTCGATGTCTTCGTCAAAATGATCTACGACTACAAACCCGATATCGACCTGGCGATGACGACCAATGCGTACCTGCTCAAAGGGGCGGCGAAAAAGCTCAAAGAGGCCGGGCTCAAGCGCATCAACGTCAGCATCGACACGCTCAAACCCGAGGTGGCCGAGAAGATCGCGCAGAAAAACGTGCTGGCCAACGTGCTGGCCGGTGTCGAAGAGGCGCTGGCCGTCGGGTTGAAGGTCAAGGTCAACATGGTGCCGATGAAAGGCATGAACGACGGCGAAATCCTCGACGTGCTCGAATACTGCAAAGCGCGCGGCATGACGGTGCGTTTTATCGAATACATGGAAAACGTGCATGCCATGGTCGATATCAAAGGCATGAACAGCGACGAGCTCCTTTCGATCGTGGGCAGCCGCTACGCCTATACCGACGAAGGTTTCGACGGCCATTCGCCTTCGCACTACTACCGCCTCGAAGACGGCTACCGTTTCGGCATCATCGAACCGCACAAAGACGATTTTTGCAAGCAGTGCAACCGCATTCGCCTGACCGCCGAAGGCCAGCTGATTCCGTGCCTCTATTTCGACGAAGCGATGAGCATCAAAGAAGCCATCCAGCGCGGCGATATCAAAGAAGCTGCGCTTGTGCTCAAAGAGGTCGTCAAAAACAAGCCCGAGAAAAACCGCTGGAGCGACCCCGACGGCGAACAGTCCAAGCGGGCCTTCTACGAGACGGGCGGCTGAAACCTTGCTCTACCTTGTCGAACATTTTTACTCCATTCAGGGCGAGGGCCGCTATACGGGCCGGCCGTCGCTGTTTTTTCGCTTCGGCGGCTGCAACATGCGCTGCGAAGGCTTCGGATGCCGTGAGACGGCGCCCGACGGAGCGGCGGTGACGGGCTGCGACACGGTTTATGCCGTAGATAGGGCGCATTTCGGCACGCGCTGGCTGTGCATCGAACACCGCGACGAGCTGATAACGATACTGAAAAGCTACGACCTTCCCGAAGGGGCCGATATCGTCATGACCGGCGGCGAACCGCTGATCTATGCCGACAACGCGGTATTCGTCGCTTTTGTCGAATACCTTGTTGCAAGCGGCCGTCGCGTCACCTTCGAGACCAACGGCGCAATGCCCGTGAATTTTGAGCGTTTTCCCGTCTACCGCCAATGCATTTTCGCGCTTTCGGTCAAGCTGGCCAACAGCGGAGAACCGTTTGCGCGGCGGGTGCGCCCCGCTGCGTTCGTGCCGATCGCAGCGCACGCGAAAGAGAGCTTTTTCAAATTCACGATCGACCGTGATTCCATCGGCGAAAACATGGAGCACGAAATCGACGGCATTACCGCGTATGCGCCGCAGCTGGAGGTGTTTTGCATGCCCATGGGCGGCAGCCGGGCCGACATCGAAGCCAACACCGAAGCGGTCGTCGGATTTTGCAAAGCGCGCGGCTACACCTACAGCGATCGCCTCCATATTCGTATCTGGGACAGAAACAAAGGGGTCTGACGGGCATTGCGGTAGAATGTTTGTACTATTTCTACCAAAGGAAACGGCCCATGAGCGCACCCAAGACCATCCAATGCCCCAACTGCGGTACGCAGATCGATATCGACGCGATTTTCTATCATCAGATCGAAGAGCAATTCAAGCAGCAGCAGCGAGAGGAAAAGCAAAAACTTCAGGCTGAAATCGACGAGGCGCGCAAAGCGTACAAAAGCCATCTCGATGCGCTCAAAGCCAAAGAAGATGCACTCAAAGAAGAAAAAGAGAAGTTCGACGAGGAGCTTCGCCGTGCGACCAAAGAGCAGCTCAAAGCGGAACGGGCCAAGCTGCTCGACGAGATCAAGCGCGAAGTGACGCAGGAGCAGAACGAGGCGATGGCACTGCTGCAGCGTGAGCTTGACGCCAAGTCCAAAGAGGTCGCCGAGCTCAACAAAGCCAAGATCGAGATCGAACAGCTCAAACGCGAAAAAGAAGAACTTGCCCTCAAAGCCAAAGCCGAAGCGGAGCAGATCCTCTCAGCGCGGCTTGCCGAAGAGAAAGCCAAACTCCAAAAGAGTCTCGATGCGCTTGCCGAGCAAAAACGCAAAGAGATCGAAGAGGTCAATGCCCTCAAGCTCAAAGAAAAAGACGAACAGCTCGAACAGCTCAAACGCAGCCTCGAAGATGCCAAGCGCAAGGCGGAGCAGGGCAGCATGCAGGTACAGGGCGAGGCGCTCGAACTTGCCATCGAGAGCTGGCTGGAATCGCAGTTTCCGTTCGATACCGTCGAAGAGGTCAAAAAAGGGGCCTTCGGTGCCGACTGCATCCAGACGGTACACACCCGCGAACTGCAAAACTGCGGCAAGATCTGCTACGAGTCCAAAAACACCAAAAACTGGAGCGAAGGTTGGATCGCCAAGCTCAAGCAGGATATGCTCAAAGCGGGAGCCGATATCGGGGTGCTGGTCACTTCGGTCTATCCTGCGGGGATGGAGCGCATGGGCTGGGTGGACGGCATCTGGGTCTGCACGCTCGAAGAGTTCAAAGGTTCGGTTTCTCTGCTCAGAGAAAGCCTCATCCGCGTACACAAGAGCGTCCAAAAAGAAGAAAACCGCGGCGACAAGATGGC
>CAZYEW010000069.1:0-9544 GCA_964646705.1 uncultured Sulfurimonas sp. | reverse complement strand
TGGCGGGTTTCGACGTTTACGGCAACATCGGGCATCAGGCGAACGTCCGACGCTACATGGACCGTCTGCGTGTCGAAGGTGAGAGCTACTTTCTCGATTTTATGCCCAAATCGGATCGAAAAACGCTTTTTTACAGGTGGAACAAAAACCTGAGTATGCTCGTCGAAGACAAGCTCTATTACCGTCCTTCGCGCATGCCGACGGCCGTCGAATACACTACCGGCGACCCCAAGCGGGAGTTCGTCGAAAAGGTCGTGAAAACGCATCTGCTTTCTGAGACGGGCATCGCATTCGACCCGATCAACTATTTCGCCGCGGGGCAGAAACGCCCGCCGCTGCCCGAACGTTACGAAACCCGTGCCGATTTCATTCAGGCGTTTCGCTCTATTACCAAACCCGGAACGGGTTTCATCAAAAACGCCAACGGCAAAAATTCCAATCTGGCGTACGTGCGGGTTAGAATGCCCCAAGGCAGGAAAGATATCGTCTTTAGCGTCGTGGTCAACCGCTGGCACGACAACGTCGCGTTCATGTTCGACGAAGCAAGCCGGCTGGATCCGTCGAAAGATACGGCCGATTTCATTTTCGATTTTATCGGTTCGTATCCGAACCTCTTTTTCGATTTCACGCTCGACGAGGCTGCGGAGTTTTTCGAAATGGTTCAAAACTACGAAGATACGCCGTATTACCGAAAGCAGATTTTGCGTTTCGCCGTGACGCGTGACGAGCCGGAATTCTGGGAGGAATACGACTGGTTTCAGAAGCGTTTTTACGAACGCCATCCGGTAGAAGCGGGGCTGTTCGATTTGAACCGTTATTACTATCGTGCTTTTCCGAAAGATTATGACGAAACGGTGACTGAAAGGGATGAATGAAGAGTGGTACCACCGGCCGGACTTGAACCGGCACGCCCGAAGGCAACGGATTTTGAATCCGTCGTGTATACCAATTTCACCACGGTGGCATTGAAAGAGGCGAAATTATAGACCAAATAGCTTAAGAACGCCATAAAGGTTGCCTCAAACCCAACTTTGCGCGGCCTGCAAGCTCTTTTTGCTATAATCACCGAAAAAAAACAGGACCGTCCTTTGCGCCATGTCTCATTCATCGCCGTTTTGGCCATTTTCGTCTATGCGGGCATTTCGACGATCGTCGCCGACGCTTCGGTCATCGGCAGCATCGGCGAAAGCATCGCCGTAACCAGCCGTTCGCTGTTCGGCTACGTCGCATTCGCGTTGTATTTTCTGCCCCTGTACCCGATGTACCGTTTCTACCGGAACCCTTACGTCGATCTCGGCCGCGTCGAAAAGGCGCTGGCGATGCTATTGGTTTTTTTCTCGATCCTTATTTTGCAGGCCATGCTCGTTCAGGGCGATCTGCGCGGCTCGCTGGGGTCGGATTTCGTCGATTTTCTGCACCCGTACATCGGTGCGTTCGGGCTATGGATTTTCTGGTTGAGCATCACGGCGATCTGCGCGGTGATGCTGTTCGATCTGCGTACGGTGGCGGATCGCTTCGCCGCGCGAAAGCCGGCGTTTCCGTCTTTTGAAGACGAGAAAGAAACGGACGAGGAAGAAACGCTTTTCGTCGGTTTCGAAACACCGGCACAAGAAGATACCGACGATGCACCGCTCAAAGACGATGCCGCCCCGTTCGAGATCACGGAGGCTCCCGGTTTGGTGCCTGAAACGCACGACGAGGCGGAGAACGTTTCATCGGAGATTCCCGGTGTCGACGAGCTTCCGGGGCAAACGCCGGCCGAACCGAAGCAAAAAAAGAGGACCCGCAAAAGTACGATCGTCGAACTTTCCGAAGAGGTCAAAAAGAAAAAAGGCACCGTGATCGTCGAAGAACTCGACGAAAACAAGAAACTGCTCGAGCAGATCGAAACGGGCAAGACCGAAAAGCCGAAGAATTTCAAGCTCCCTTCGCTCGATTTCCTGCAAAAGCCTTCCAAGCAGAGCAGCACTGTCGACGAAAAGGAACTCGACGACAAGATCCGCGACCTGATCGCGAAGCTCAAGCACTTCAAGATCGAAGGCGACGTGATCCGCACCTATGCGGGACCGGTCGTTTCGACGTTCGAGTTCAAACCCGCCGCGAACATCAAAGTGTCGAAGATTCTCAACCTTCAAGACGACCTGGCGATGGCGTTGCGCGCGCAGACGATCCGGATTCAGGCGCCGATTCCGGGCAAAGACGTCGTGGGCATCGAAATCCCCAATCGCACGGTCGAAACGATCTACCTGCGCGAAATTTTCGAAAGCAAGCTGTTCAAAGAAGCGAAATCTCCGCTGACGATCGCGCTGGGCAAAGATATCGTCGGCAAGCCGTTCATCACCGATTTGAAAAAACTGCCGCACCTGCTGATCGCCGGTACGACGGGGTCGGGAAAATCGGTGGGAATCAACGCGATGATTCTAAGCTTGCTTTACAAAAATTCGCCCGACCAGCTGCGGCTGCTGATGATCGACCCCAAGATGCTCGAATTTTCCATCTACAACGACATTCCGCACCTGCTGACGCCGGTGATCACCAAGGCCAAGCAGGCGATCGCCGCGCTGGCGAACATGGTCGGCGAAATGGAGCGGCGTTATCAGCTCATGAGCGAAGCGCGGGTCAAGAACATCGAGAACTACAACGAGAAAATGAAAAAAGAGGGCGGCAGGCCTTTTCCGTATATCGTGGTCATCATCGACGAGCTGGCCGATTTGATGATGACCAGCGGCAAAGACGTCGAGCACTCCATCGCGCGGCTGGCGCAGATGGCGCGGGCGTCGGGAATTCACCTGATCGTCGCGACGCAGCGCCCTTCGGTCGATGTCGTCACGGGACTGATCAAAGCCAATCTTCCGTCGCGTATCAGCTACCGTGTCGGGCAGCGCGTCGATTCGAAGATCATTCTCGATACGCAGGGTGCCGAGTCGCTGCTCGGACGCGGCGATATGCTCTTTACGCCGCCCGGCGCGACGGGGCTGATTCGCCTGCATGCACCGTGGAGCACCGAAGAAGAGATCGAAAAGATCGTCGAATTCATCAAGGTTCAGCGCGAGCCGCAGTACGACGAATCGTTTCTTGCCGACGCGAATGCCGCCGCTTCGGGCGGGGGAGAAAGCGCCGGTATGGATGAAATGGACGAGCTGTACGAAGAAGCGAAGCAGATCGTGCTTTCGGACCGAAAGACTTCCATCAGCTACCTTCAGCGCAAGCTTCAAATCGGCTACAACCGCGCCGCACGCATCATCGAACAGATGGAACAGCGCGGACTGCTTTCTGCGCCCAACGCCAAAGGAAACCGCGAAATCCTCGAATAGGCCGGTGCGCCTCGTGTTGCGAAAATACACACTCCAAAACGATTTTTCCGGCGGGCTGTTTCAACCGGTAACATCGTGATTTTGCGCTAACCGTTTCTGCGTTATACTCTCCCGAAATCAAACCACTTGAGGATTGCTAGATGGCTTTTATGGACGAATACAAAGCACACGTCAAAGAGCGCGAGGCACTGGGTGTGCCGCCGCTTCCGTTGTCTGCCAAACAGACGGCAGATCTGATCGAAATGATCAAAGCCGGCGAAGGCGACATGGCCGAAAACATCGATTTGCTGCGCAACCGCGTTTCGCCGGGCGTCGATGATGCGGCGTATGTCAAAGCGGCGTTTTTGAACGATATCGCCCAGGAAAAGATCAAAGTCGACGGCATCTCTCCCGAAGAAGCGGTCGAAATGCTCGGTATGATGCTCGGCGGCTACAACGTCCGCCCGCTGATCGACGCGTTGTCGTCGTCGAATCCGGCCGTCGTCGATGCGGCGGTCAAAGCGCTGAGTCACACCCTGCTGGTCTACGACGCGTTCAACGATGTCGAAGAGCTTTACAAAGCCGGCAACGAAGCCGCCAAGCGTGTGCTCGAATCGTGGGCGAATGCCGAGTGGTTCACGTCCAAACCCGAACTGCCCGAAAAAATCACGGTCACGGTCTTCAAAGTCCCGGGTGAAACCAATACCGACGACCTTTCTCCGGCCTCCGAAGCCTTCACGCGTTCGGATATCCCGCTGCATGCCAATTCGATGCTCGCGGCCAAAATGGACGACCCCATCGGGACGATCAAAAAGCTCAAAGAAAAGGGCCATCCCGTCGCGTACGTCGGTGACGTCGTAGGAACGGGTTCGTCGCGCAAGTCGGGGATCAACTCGGTGCAATGGCATCTGGGCGAAGATATCCCGGGCGTGCCGAACAAGCGCACGGGCGGTATCGTGATCGGCGGCATCATCGCGCCGATCTTTTTCGCCACGGCCGAAGATTCCGGCGCGCTGCCGCTGGAAATGGACGTCACCAAGATGGAAACGGGCGACGTCATCGACATTTACCCGTACGAGGGCAAAGCCGAGAAAAACGGCGAAGTGATCGCCACGTTCAAGCTGCGCCCCAACACCATTACCGACGAAGTCCGTGCCGGCGGACGGATTCCGCTGATCATCGGCCGCGGATTGACCAAAAAGGCGCGCGAAGTCCTCGGCATGGGCGAGCCGGATTTCTTCCTCAAACCCGAACAGCCTGCCGACACGGGCAAGGGCTACACCCTGGCACAGAAAATGGTCGGAAAGGCCTGCGGTCTTCCGGGCGTACGTCCGGGCATGTACGTCGAGCCGACAATGACGACGGTCGGTTCGCAAGACACGACAGGGCCGATGACGCGCGACGAAATCAAAGAGCTTGCGGCTCTGGGCTTCAACGCCGATTTCGTCTTGCAGTCGTTTTGCCACACGGCGGCCTATCCCAAGCCTGCGGACATCAAAATGTTCCACACGCTGCCCGACTTTATCGCCAACCGTTCGGGTGTCGCGCTGCGCCCGGGCGACGGGGTGATCCACTCGTGGCTCAACCGCATGTGCCTTCCCGATACGGTCGGAACGGGTGCCGACAGCCACACGCGCTTTCCGATCGGTATTTCGTTCCCCGGCGGATCGGGGATCGTCGCGTTCGCCGCGGTTACGGGTTCGATGCCGCTGACCATGCCCGAATCGGTGCTGGTACGTTTCAAAGGCGAAATGCAGCCGGGCATCACCCTGCGTGACCTTGTCAACGCGATCCCGTATTACGCGATCAAAGCCGGTGACCTGACGGTCGAGAAAAAAGGCAAGAAAAATATCTTCGCCGGACGTATTCTCGAAATCGAAGGCCTTCCCGATCTTAAAGTCGAGCAGGCGTTCGAGCTTTCCGACGCTTCGGCGGAGCGTTCGGCGGCGGCGTGTACGGTTCATCTGAACAAAGAGCCGGTCATCGAGTACATCAAGTCCAACATCGTCTTGCTGCAGAGCATGATCGACGCGGGCTACGAAGACCACCGCACACTCGAACGCCGTATCAAACGGATGGAAGAGTGGCTGGAGAATCCCGAGCTTATGGAAGCCGACAAAGATGCCGAATACGCGGCGGTTTACGAAATCGACCTCAACGAGATCACCGAGCCGATCCTTGCGTGCCCGAACGATCCCGACGACGTGGCGACGCTGACCGAAGTGCTGGCCGATCCCAACCGCCCGCATATCATCAACGAAGTCTTCGTCGGTTCGTGCATGACCAATATCGGTCACTACCGCGCACTGGGCGAAGTACTCAAAGGCGAAGGTCAGGTGCCGACGCGTCTGTGGGTCGTTCCGCCGACGCGGATGGACGAACGCCAGCTGCAAGAAGACGGCTATTACGCCATCTTCGGTGCCGCGGGCGCGCGTACGGAGATTCCGGGCTGTTCGCTGTGCATGGGGAACCAGGCACGCGTCGCCGACAACGCGGTCGTTTTCTCGACCTCGACGCGCAACTTCGACAACCGTATGGGCAAGGGCGCACAGGTCTACCTGGGCTCCGCCGAACTTGCCGCGGTCTGTGCGATGCTGGGCTACCTGCCGACCAAAGAGGAATACCTCAATATCGTTCCGAAGAAAATCGGCGGCAAAGAAGCCGATATCTACAAATACCTCAACTTCAACCTGATCGAAGATTTCGCTCTCTAAGTCATTCCGGGCTTGACCCGGAATCCACAAGCCTGATACACCTTGGACCTTGAATCAGCTATTGCCATTGTCCATCCTGCATCATCCATTCTCCATTCATTCCGCCGTGGGCCCTGAATCAAGTTCAGGGTGACGTCCTGTCCGTCATTCCGGACGCGATCCGGAATCCAAAAAGTAGATCTATTCGGTGGTGTATGCCGCCGCGGAGCGTGCGGCTTATTTTTTGATGGGGATAAACTTGCCGCACCCTTTTTCAGGGGTGCCGCCGAAGGTTTTGACTTCGCGCGCTTTGCCCTCTCGGGCGATTTTGTTGCGGTTGCAGTTGTCTTTTTCAAAACACTCCTGATTGTTGCATCCGACGTCTTCGGGTACTTTTGCCATCTCTTTTTCCTTTAGTGATTTTTTTTGCAATAGTAAGCTTGTAGTTTTAATCTACGCTTTGACGAGTGCCTTGGTCCAGGCGATCATCGCTTCGTTGGCCGCCGGGTTGGGGGCTTCGAGAAACGAAACGACGAAGCTGTCTTCTTTTTCCGCAATGCCGAAAGAGCGGGGGCGGACGGCCAGCATTTCGGCTGAAGGGAGTTCCTTGCCGAAGCAGCACAACACAGCTTTGGCGTCGAGAATATCGGCAGCCATGTTTCCGCCGTCAAGCGACGTCGTGTGCGCGTAATGGTCGAAAATGCCGATGTAGGTCGCCACCGGATGGGCATCGATGCGGGCCTTGAAATGTTCGATAATGCCTTCCATGCCTGTCGCGGCTAGCTCGCTTTTGGCGATTTCTATCGTATGGATAGGGTATTTTTCTTTGAAAAGTTGTTCTTTCACACTGTGACCTTGTAAAAAATTTGGATAATTCTAATAAGATAGACTTAATGACGAATAAATCGAAAAAAATATGTCTTTTAATCGTCATCTCAAGTAGCGTATAATGTTATCGATGAAAACGCTACCGATTCACACCGTTCTTCCGCAGCTTGTCGAGGCACTCGGCAATGCTTCGGCGGCCATTTTGCAGGCACCACCGGGGGCGGGAAAGACGACGGCCGTGCCGCTTGCCTGCCTGAATGTACCGTGGTGCAAGGGAAAGATCGTCGTCCTCGAGCCGCGCCGTCTGGCCGTGCGTGCCGCGGCGCAGCGTATGGCGCAGCTGACGGGTGAGCGGGTCGGCGAAACGGTCGGGTACCGGATGCGTTCGGAAACGAAGGTTTCGGCGCGTACGCGTATCGAAGTCGTCACCGAAGGGGTGTTCGTGCGTCTGCTGCAGGACGATCCGTCGCTGGAATCGGTGTCGCTGGTCATTTTCGACGAATTTCACGAACGTTCGCTGGATTCGGATCTGTCGCTGGCGCTTTCGCTGCAGGTGCAGGCTTTGCTGCGTGAGGATCTGAAGCTGCTGGTGATGTCCGCGACGCTCGATACGTCGGCACTCGGGCGGATTTTGCCCGAATCACCCGTGATTCGCAGCGAAGGGCGGATGTATCCGGTCGAGGTGCGCTATCTCGATATTCGAAAGCCGCAGCCGACGGCTGCGACGATCGCCGATGCAGCCGCGGATGCGACGATGCGGACGCTGCACGATGCAGCGGGGGATATCCTCGTGTTTTTGCCGGGGGCGGCGGAAATCCGCAAGGCGCAAAGCAAGCTGCGTAAACAACTGAACGGGGCCGAAGGCGTTCGTATCGAAGCACTCTACGGCGCGCTTGATTTCGCCGCACAGCGGCGTGCGATCGAACCTTCGGACGAGGGCGAACGCAAAATCGTGCTGGCGACGAATATCGCCGAAACGAGTCTGACGATCGAAGGTGTCCGGATCGTGATCGACGGCGGACTGGAACGGCGTGTGCGCTACGATGCCGCTTCGGGAATGGACCGTTACGAAACCGTGCCGGTCAGCCGCGATTCGGCGACGCAGCGCTGCGGGCGGGCCGGGCGCGAGGGGCCGGGGAGCTGTTTACGGCTGTGGCACGAGGGGCGTGCGCTGCGCGAATGCGCGGAACCTGCGATTTTAACGTCGGATCTGGCGCCGACGGTTATGGAACTGGCTTGCTGGGGTGCACAGGCGCAGGAACTGACGTGGATCGATCCGCCGCCCGAACATGCCCTTTCAAGTGCACGCGCCTTGCTGCGCACGCTGGACGTTATCGATGAGCGGGATGTGCTGACGGCGCACGGCAGTGCCGTGGCGGCGATGCGGATGCATCCGAGGCTGGGGCATATGCTGAGTATCGCACACACGAAAGGATTCGGATACGAAGCGGCACTGGCGGCGACGGCGCTGCATGAAAACGATCTGCGTTTCGAGAGCAGCGATTTTGCCGAACATCTGGAGCGGCTTCATGCGGCGATCGTGCGCGGTGATGAGCGCTTCAGACATGCCCGCCGCCATTTCGCCCGTCTGTGCAGGCAGCTGAACATTGCGTCCAAGCCCGCCCCCGACGTCTCGGCGGCGGGAGCGGTGCTGGCCTTGGCGTATCCCGACCGCATCGCGCAATGCAGGGACGTTCGCGGCGAGCGCTACTTGCTTAGCGGCGGCAAGGGCGTGCGGTTGCGTGCGGACGACGGGCTGCGGGGCGAGCCGTTTCTCGCGGTGGCCGAAGCGGGCGGCGCGGGCACGGAGGCGACGGTCTTTCGCGCGGCGAAACTTGACGAAAACGTACTGTACGCACTGTTTGACGCACGCATCGAAACCGAGACGACGGTCGCATGGAACCGCGAAGCGAAACGGGTCGAAGCGCGGACGGCGGCCCGACTGGGTGCTTTGACACTGCGCAGCTCACCCGCGGAGAACGCGGCACCGGAACTGTTGGAAGAAGCGATGCTCGAAGGGATCCGTACCGAAGGAATCGGCGCACTTTCATGGAGCAAAAAGGCACGGGGGCTTCGCCAGAGGATGGCCTGTGCGTTTCGTTTCGCTCCCGAACGCTTCGTCGATGTTTCGGATACGGCGCTGCTTGAAAGCCTTGAAACATGGCTTTCGCCCTGGCTCGGCGGCGTGACGTCGCTTAAAGCCCTTGAGGCGATCGATCTGTACGGGGCACTTGGAGCGATGCTCGATTACGAGACGCGCCGAACACTCGATCGCCTTGTACCGGAAAACATCGCCGTGCCGAGCGGCTCGAAGATCCGCATCGACTACACGGACCCCGAGCAGCCGATCCTGCCCGTGCGCCTTCAGGAGATGTTCGGTTTGCATGAAACGCCGAGCATTTTCGACGGCAAGGTGACGCTGACGCTGCACCTGCTCTCTCCGGCGCACCGTCCGGTTCAGGTGACGAAAGACCTTCGCAGTTTCTGGGAACACGGCTACGCCGAGGTTCGCCGCGAACTGCGCGGGCGCTACAAAAAGCACTATTGGCCGGAAAACCCGTTCGAAGCCGTGGCGACGGCGAAAACGAAACGGGGGATGGCGTCACACTGAAATCCCAGACTCGTCACCCTGAACTTGATTCAGGGTCCACGGTGGAATGGATGGAGAATGGAGAATGGAAGATGGACAATGGGGTGATGCTTTAGGTGGATTCCGGATCGGGTCCGGAA
>CAZYEW010000068.1:6556-9785 GCA_964646705.1 uncultured Sulfurimonas sp. | reverse complement strand
TTATACGGCTATACTTTCGCACTTTTAATTCAAGAAGGGTCGCAATATGAAATTCACGAAAATTGCAACGCCTGAGCAGATCGAGCGCAAATGGGTGCTCATCGATGCTGAAGGCAAGACATTCGGCCGTCTGATTACCGAGGTGGCGACGCGCCTTCGCGGGAAAGACAAGCCGTATTTTACACCGAACATCGACTGCGGCGACTATGTCGTCGTCATCAATGCATCGAAGGCGAAGTTCAACGGGGCGGACAAAGTCGCCAACAAAGAGTACTTTTCGCACAGCGGTTATTTCGGCAGCACCAAAAGCGTCAAAATGAGCGAACTGCTCGAAAAGAACCCCGAAAAACTCTACAAGCTCGCAACGCGCGGCATGCTTCCCAAAACGAAGCTCGGCCGTGCGATGCTCAAAAAACTCAAAGTCTACGCAGGTGCGGAACATCCCCACACTGCGCAGATCGCTAAGTAAGGATACCGACCATGGCAAAAATTTACGCAACCGGACGCCGCAAGTCCTCCGTCGCAAAAGTCTGGCTGACTCCCGGCACGGGTAAAATCACCGTCAACGGCCTCTCGCTCGACGCCTGGCTCGGCGGTCTCGAAGCCAAGAAGCTTCGTGTCAAGCAGCCTCTTACCCTGACCAAGCAGGATACGACCGTCGATATCGTCGCGACGACGCTCGGCGGCGGTTTCGGCGGCCAGGCCGATGCGCTTCGCCACGGTATCTCCCGTGCGCTCGTCAAATTCGACGAGTCGTTCCGTGCGGTGCTCAAGCCCGAAGGCATGATGACCCGCGACTCGCGCGTCGTCGAACGTAAAAAGCCGGGTAAACGCAAAGCCCGCCGTTCGCCGCAGTTCTCCAAGCGTTAATCGCTTTCCCCTTTGGGGGATCTTATCGACTTTCCTCCGTTTTATTGAACGTTTCGTTCACATTTTCAAATATCAATTCCCGCTTCCTTTTTCGATAAGATTTTCAGAACCTAACAACCATGGAGAGACTATGCGACAAAAACGATTGGCGGCGTTCGCTGCGGTATGTTTCGCGCTCACGCTGGGTGCGGCCGAGCACGGCACGGAAGCAAAACACTGGGACTACGAAAAAAACGGCCCGACGCATTGGCGGGAATTCAGCAAGACCTGCGGCGAAGGGCACCATCAGTCGCCCGTGAACATCGTTCCGGGAAAAACGGTTGCGCTGAGCAATGCGTACGTTCTGCATATGGATGAAGATACGCACACGACGGCCAAAGTCATCGATAACGGCCACTCCATCAAGGTCACGCCCAAAGTCGGCGGTTCGATCCAGCTGGGCGGCGAGACGTTTCGTCTGGTGCAGTTTCATTTCCACGGCAAGAGCGAGCATACGATCGACGGCAAACGCTACGAGCTGGTCGCGCATTTCGTGCATCAAAATCCCAAGACGAAACAGCTGGCGGTTGTCGCGGTTTTTTTCAAAGCGGGGAAAAACAACCCGGTGCTTGACAATATCCTCGGCAATATCGGCGAAGAGATCCGCATCGATCCGCAGGATTTGATGCCGGCGGATACCCGGCAGTATTATCATTACATCGGTTCGCTGACGACGCCGCCGTGTACGGAAAACGTGCAGTGGTACCTGCTTAAAACGCCGGCGGAAGCCTCAAAAGAGCAGATCTCGGCGTTTCGAAAATATTACGTCGACAATGAGCGGCCCGTTCAGGAGCTTTACGACCGTACGGTCGAATCGCATTGATCCCCGTTGAAAAATGCGCTCCTAACCCGGGCTGCTGTACAATAGCGCCATGCGCATTTTCATCTGGCTGATCTTGCCGTGGCTGCTGACGGCATCGACCCTGCATCTGTCGACTTCCGCCAACCCGTCGCGGATCAATCCGATTCTCGCGACCGATTCGGCCAGCGGCGAAATTGCCGGCTTTATTTTCAACGGGCTCGTCAAATACGACAAAGACGGCAAGCGTATCGTCGGCGATCTTGCGGAATCGTACCGCTTCGAAGACAACCGGACCGTCGTCTTTGCGCTTCGCCGAAACGTCAAGTGGCACGACGGAGCACCGTTTAGCGCGCGTGATGTCGTTTTCACCTACAAGCTCATCAACGACCCTTCGGTCGTGTCACCCTACACTTCGACGTTTCGCATGGTCGAATCGGTCACGGCCCCGGACGAATATACGGTCAAAGTGGTATACAAACGCCCCTATTTCAAGGCGCTTGAAACCTGGATGATGGGCATTTTGCCCGAGCATCTGCTGCGCGGCGAAACGAATCTGATGAGCAGCCGTTTCAACACCCATCCCATCGGAACGGGGCCTTATCGTCTGGACAAGCTCGAATTTTCCAAAAGTATCGAGCTTGCGGCGTTCGACGACTATTTCGAGCATCGTCCGCGTATCGACCGTATCGCGTTTCACGTCATTCCCGACCCGATGACGCGGTTTTTGATGCTCAAATCGCACCGTATCGATATCGGCAGTCTTGAAGCGATGCAGCTTGAACGGCAGGTCGATGCGTCTTTTTTCAAGACGTTTCGCACGGTCGAGACGATTTCACACAGTTATACGTACCTGGGATTCAATCTGCGACTGAAAAAGTTTCAAGACCCTCGGGTGCGCCGTGCGCTTTCGCTGGCGATCGACCGGCAGGAACTCGTCGACATTCTGTTTTTGGGGCATGCACGGGTGTGCACGGGCCCGTTTCTGCCCGGAGGTGCGGCATTCAACGCAAAGGTCAAGGCGCCGACGCCCGATCGTGCCGAGGCGCGCCGGCTGCTGGCCGAGGCGGGGTACGACGAGCATCATCCGCTCACGTTTGAAATCGCCACGTCCAATTCCAGTTCGATTCGCCCCTATGCCGCGCAAATCCTGCAATACCAGCTGGCGAAAGTCGGGGTGAAAGTGACGCTTCGTATCATGGAATGGCAGGCATTTTTGAACATGGTCGTCTTCCCGCGCAAGTTCGATACGGTGCTGCTCGGGTGGTCGCTGTCGCTGACTCCCGATCCGTATTTGCTGTGGCATTCCGACAACGACAAACCGGGTGCGTTCAATTTTATCGGCTACCGCAATGCCGACGTGGACCGCCTCATCGACACGATGCAGACGACGGTATCTCGGGCGAAGCTTTCGGCGATTTGGCAGGAGATTTTCGCCAAAATCGTTCGTGACGACCCGTATCTTTTCTTGTACATACCCGACGATATCACCGTCGTACGAAAATCGATCAAAAACGTCGA
>CAZYEW010000068.1:0-6456 GCA_964646705.1 uncultured Sulfurimonas sp. | reverse complement strand
GTGGCGTCGCTGATGCGCAACGATTTGCATTCGGGCGGCGTCGAGCTGCTCTTCGATATCGAAGACGGGCTGCCCGACGAATTGATCGGAAGCCCCAAGCGCCTCAGCCGGATTTTGATCAACCTGCTCGAAAATGCCATTCGCTTTTCCGACGAAGGCGTCGTCGTGCTGAAGATTCGCCGTATCAAGGGCGACGGCGTCAATTGCCGGTTGCAGTTTTTCGTCATCGACGAAGGGCGGGGAATGGATGCTGAACAGCTCAAGGCACTGATGATCGACCCGGCCGAGCGCATGATCGACGGAAAGATGCCGCTGGGGTATTACGTCGCGCATGCTTTGGTGCGTGCCGAAGGCGGTGATATCGCGGTGAAGAGCCGTGTGGGCGAGGGGACGACCGTCAGTTTCGACCTTAAGCTGAAAGTTCCTCAGAAACATGCACCGCTCAAAGTCTATACGCCGACCAAAGAGTGCCGGTCGCTCAAAGTGGCCGTATTGGCACGTCACGACAAAACGGGCGAGCTGATGAAACGCTACATGTCGAAGTACGTGCGAGAAGTAATGACGCTGACGACACAGGAACAGCTTAGCGACGTCGAATGGCTCGATGGCTACGAGATGGTCATTATCGACCATATGCTTATCGACACGGCGGCGGCGCATACGCTCAAAGCCAAAGGTATCTGGCTGATCGCGATGCACAGCATCCTCGAACCCGTCGAGGTTGGCACGCCGACACACTATGCGGCCGACTACCTGCTTTCGATTCCGTTTACGAGCGCCCACATCGTCGAAATGCTGACGGTTTTCTACGGCGAGGAGAGCGAAACAGAAAAATCGGAGTCAAAATCCGTACGCAAAAGCGGTATCTTCGATACATTCGTCAGCGACGCCGAAATTCCGGTCGCTTCGAACGTCAGCAAAAAGGATTTCAATACCTTTATCGGGTCGAAACTGCTGATCGTCGAAGACAACCCGATCAACCAGCGCGTTATCAAAGGGCTGCTCGGCGACAGCGGGATACATCTGTATTTTGCCGAAAACGGCCTCGAAGCGCTCGACGTGCTCGAAGAAGACGGCCCTTTCGATCTGGTACTGATGGATATCAATATGCCGGTGCTCGACGGGATCGAAACGACCAAGCGGATCCGGACCCAGTCGCAGTACGACAACATGCCGGTCGTCGCCTTTACGGGGCTCAATCTGCAAGATCAGATCGATCGCATGAAAGAGGCCGGCATGAACGCGCACATGGCCAAACCGCTCAATATCGGCCGTTTCTTCTCGGTCTTCAATCACTTTTTGCCCAAAAACGGACAGCTCGCTTCGTGACGATTCTGTTCGACCTCGACGGGACGCTGATCGATTCGACCGAAGCGATTCTGGAGAGCTTTCACCGCTCTTTTCGCCTGCTCGGAGGTACGCCGCCGGACGACGAGGCGATCAAAGCGCTGATCGGCCATCCGCTCGATGCCATGTACCGCGATCTCGGCGTGGAAAGCGATCGGGTCGAAACGTACGTGCAGACATACAAAGCACATTACCGCGTCATCTCCCGTGCCAAAACGCATTTGCTGCCCGGAGCCAAAGAAGCGATCGAAGAGGCGGCGGCTTTCGCACGTCTGGGGGTGGTGACGACGAAAACGGCGCGCTATTCGAAAGAGCTGCTCGAACACATGGGCGTGATGGATGCGTTCGAGGTATTGATCGGGCGCGAAGACGTAACGCATCCCAAGCCGCATCCCGAACCGGTATATAGAGCGATTGAAGCCATGCAGGTGGACACGTCACGCTGCTGGCTCGTCGGCGACACACGGCTCGACGCCGGTGCCGCCGCAGCGGCAGGGATCGGCTGCGTGGGCGTCCTCAGCGGATACGACGGACGCGAACAGCTTGAAACCTTGACGCCGCATATCTGCGACAATGCCCTCGAGGCCGTGCGTTTTCTCGCCTGCAAGGGTTGAAACGTTACGTTTTAACCCCTTTTTTTTTCCGCAAAATCCAAAAAGCTGGCTTTAAGAGCAACTGGTTTAGAATACCCGTTACCTGAGAATGGCGCATTACCGCGAAAGCGGGCGTACACGTTCTTAATTTAACGGAGGAGATTCCATGCTCGAGATCAGATGGCACAGCCGTGCGGGACAGGGTGCCGTAACCGGCGCCAAGGGACTGGCGGATGTCGTATCAACCACAGGAAAGCATGTGCAGGCGTTCGCCTTTTACGGTTCGGCCAAGCGCGGTGCGGCGATGACCGCCTACAACCGCGTCGACGACGAACCGATCCTGAACCACGAAAAATACATGAACCCCGATTACGTGTTCGTCATCGACCCGGCGCTGGTCTACACGACCGACGTGACGATCAACGACAAACCCGAAACGGTCTATATCATTACGACGCATATGAGTACCGAGGAGCTGATCGCTTCGCAGCCCAAGCTCGAAGGCAAAACGGTGCATACGGTCGACTGTATCGGCATTGCGCAGGAGACGATCGGGCGGGCGATTCCGAACACGCCGATGCTCGGTGCATTTATGAAAGTGTCGGGCATGTACGACATCGAGTTCTTCAAAGAGAGCATGAAACGGATTCTCGCGAAACTGCCGCAGAAAATCGTCGATGCGAACATGCTGGCGATTCAGCGCGCTTACGACGAAGTGAAATAAGGAGACCCCGATGGAAAACAATGGATGGAACGATTTTGAAATCGGCGCGATGCTGCGCTCGTTCGAAAAACCTGTAAGCGGGGTCGCGACGATTCTTCAAGAAGACCGCCCCTATTCGCCGAACAATTCGTTTACGGCGAGCGTTGCCGACTGGCGGATCGAGAAGCCGATCTTCAACAAGGACTACTGCATCGACTGCCAGTTCTGCTGGATCTACTGCCCGGACATTTCGATCATTTCGCGCGACAAAAAGATGGTCGGCGTCGATTACGACCACTGCAAAGGCTGCGGTATCTGCGTCGAGGTCTGCCCGACCAACCCCAAATCGCTGCTGATGTTCGAAGAACGTGCCGATGAAGAAGCTATGCTTGCAGCATGGCCGGAAAAAGAAACGAAGGAGAAGTAATGGCAGAGAAAATGGAACTGCGCGATATCGAGGTCTGGGACGGCAACATGGCCGCGAGCCAGGCGATGCGTCAGGTGCAGATCGACGTCGTCGCCGCCTATCCCATCACCCCGTCGACCCCGATCGTCGAAAACTACGGGAGTTTCCTCGCCAACGGCTATGTCGACGGCGAATTTGTGATGGTCGAATCCGAACACGCCGCGATGTCGGGGTGCGTCGGTGCATCGGCTGCGGGCGGCAGGGTCGCGACGGCGACGTCATCGCAGGGATTCGCACTGATGGTAGAAGTTCTCTATCAGGCATCGGGTATGCGCTTGCCGATTGTGCTCAACGTCGTCAACCGTGCGCTGGCTGCACCGCTTAACGTCAACGGCGACCACTCCGATATGTACCTTGGGCGCGACAGCGGCTGGATTCAGTTCGATGCGTACAACCCGCAAGAAGCGTACGACCTGAACTTCATCGCCTTCAAAGTGGCCGAAGATCACGACGTGCGTCTGCCTGCGATGGTGCACCAAGACGGTTTTATGACGTCGCACACGGCACAGGGGGTCCATACGCTCGACGACGATACGGCGTACAATTTCGTCGGCGAATTCCAGCCCATGAACGATATGCTCGACCTCGACAACCCCGTTACGCACGGGGTACAGACCGAAGAGGACTGGCATTTCGAGCACAAGGCGCGTCAACACAACGACCTGATGACGAAAGTTTTCCCGAAAATCGAAGCGGCGTTCGATGCGTTCGAGAAACTTACGGGCCGGCGCTACAATCTGGTCGAGACCTATAACGTCGAAGATGCCGACGCGGTCGTCGTCTGCATGGGGACGTCGGTCGAAACGGCGGTCGAAGTTTCCAAAGAGCTGCGGGCAGAGGGCAAGAAGGTCGGCGTCGTCGGCATTCGCGTTTTCCGTCCGTGGCCGTTCGAAGCGATTCGCGACGCCCTCAAAGACGTCAAAGCGATCGGCGCGCTCGATCGTTCGTCTCCCAACGGAACGGTCGGTGCCCTTTTCAATGAATTGGCCGGTACCCTGATCAACGGCGACACGAAGAACGTGTTGAGCAATTACGTTTACGGGTTGGGCGGACGCGACCTGACCAAGGCACATCTGCGCGAAATTTTCGGTGAGCTGCTCGCCAACGCCGAAGCCGGCGCGCTGACGACACCGACACAACAGTTCGTCGGCCTTCGCGGACCGAAACTGAGTTTCCTGTAAGGAGGACCAACATGAGTGAAATCAAGAAAATCAAGAACCTGAAAGAGTTCTCCACGTCGGCGGACCGTTTCGAAGGGGCGAACCTGCTTTGCCCGGGATGTGCGCACTCGATTATCGTGCGTGAAATCCTCAATGCGACGAACGACGACCTGATTCTTTCCGCATCGACGGGCTGTCTGGAAGTCTGTACGGCGGTTTACCCGTATACGTCGTGGGATGCGTCGTGGATTCATATCGGTTTTGAAAACGGCTCCACGGCCGTTGCCGGTGCCGAGGCGATGTACAAGGCGCTCAAACGCAAGGGCCGTCTCAAGCAGCCTGACCGCGAACCGAAATTCGTCGCATTCGGCGGCGACGGTGCCTCGTACGATATCGGCTTTCAGTGGATTTCTGGCTGTTTCGAGCGCGGGCACAATATGATGTATGTCGTGCTCGACAACGAAGTCTACGCCAACACGGGCGGCCAGCGCTCGTCGTCCACGCCGATCGGCGCAAGTACGACGACGGCACCCGCGGGCCGCGTAAGCTACGGCGAGAAGATGAACAAAAAAGACATGCTCGCCATCATGGCCGCACACGGCTCGCCGTATGTCGCACAGGTGGCACCGAACAAGTGGAAGGACATGATCAAAAAGATCCAGCACGGTTTTCAGGTCGAGGGTCCGGTCTTCATCAACGCGATGTCGGCATGTACGACCGAGTGGAAATTCGCGCCCGAAGATACGATCGCCATTTCCGACCTGGCGACCGATTCGCTGGTCTTCCCGCTGTACGAAATCATCGACGGTACGAAACTCAACATCACCTACCGTCCGAAGAACGTTATTCCGGTCAAGGATTATCTCGGTGCGCAGGGGCGCTTCAAGCACCTGTTCAAGCCCGAGAACAAACATATCCTCGACGAGTGGCAAGAGCGTATCGACAAACAGTGGGAATACCTGCAGCGCCGCGAAGAAGCCAGCGTTTAACACCGCCGCCCCGCTTGGGGCAGGTTTTATCTTTCATCGTTAACCCCCTTTTCAATCATCGACTGATACCATTGCCGAAAAAAAGGAACGACTATGCCGTTACTCGACAGTTTCACCGTCGATCATACGATCATGCCCGCACCGGCCGTGCGCAAAGCCAAAGGGATGAAAACCCCCTGCGGCGACGCCATCACCGTTTTCGACCTGCGTTTTTGCAAACCAAACGAAGAGATTATGGGCGAAAAAGGCATCCATACGCTCGAACATCTCTTCGCCGGATTTATGCGTGAACACCTCAACGGCGAGGGCGTGGAAATTATCGACATTTCGCCGATGGGCTGCCGCACGGGCTTTTATATGAGCGTCATCGGAACGCCCGACGAGTCGCGCGTCGCCAGCGCGTGGGAAGCGTCGATGCGCGACGTGCTCGGTGTCGAAAGCCAAGACGACATTCCCGAGCTCAATATCTATCAATGCGGTACGTGCAAGATGCATTCGCTCGACGAGGCCAAGGAGATCGCACGGGGCGTGCTCGAAAAAGGCATCGGTATCATGGACAACGAAGCACTCAAGCTGGACGTGTCGAAAATCGAGGGAGCGACCTGCTGATGAAATTGCTGCTGCCGATGGATCGTGACGATACGCAAGAAGGCCTGCTCGTTCCGATCGCCGAAGCCAAACAGTGGGCGCTGGTCGACGTCGAAGGGGGCGAGGTGAGTGAAATACGCTTTTTCGCCGACAAAGATGCGGCGATGAACGCATGGCCGGGCGCGGTGGTGCTGACAAGCGACTTCGAGCCTTTCATGGAGTTTCTGGAACAGCAGATGATGGTGCTCGTTGCCCATACGCAGCGCAGTATCGACGATATCGTCGAGGCCTATCTGTTCAAGGAGCTGCACGAACCGGCTTACTGATCGTGCAAAAAAGCTGAACGATCCGTCCACCCTTTCTTATTTTCGCTAATTTTTTAAAAAGAGTATAATTGCGTATTATATTCAACAAAGGACGTTCGATGGCTTTTTCCAAAGAAAAGCGCAAGGGCACGATCAGCGGCATCGTTTTTGTCGCTCTCGTCGCCGCTTCCGCAACCTATATCGCCGGTCTCGGACCGATCAAGGCGCTGGGGATTTCTCCGCTCGTCGTCGGTATCGTGATCGGTATCTTCTACGCGAACACGCTTCACAACCATTTTCCCGAC
>CAZYEW010000067.1:6955-9802 GCA_964646705.1 uncultured Sulfurimonas sp. | reverse complement strand
CCGAAACATTTTCCAAAGGACGCCCATGAAACGCCTGATCGTACTCTCGCTTGCCGCCGCGGCGCTGCTCGGTGCCGAAGAGATTCGTCTCGATACCGTGACCGTCGATGCCACCGCGCTCGAAGACGTCAACGAAGAAGCGGTCAAATCCGCCGACCTCGCCGAAGCACTGGCCAAAAAAGTGCCCTCCGTCACCCTCGTGCGCCGCAGCGGCATCGCCAACGACATTATCCTGCGCGGCCAGAAACGCGACAACATCAACATCATCGTCGACGGGGGGAAAATCTACGGCGCCTGCCCCAACCGGATGGATCCGCCCACCTCGCACGTCATCACCCACAACATCGCTTCGGTCAACGTCGTCGAAGGACCGTACGACGTCGAGCATGCCGGCACACTCAGCGGCATGGTACAGATCGAAACCGCCAAACCTTCAAGCGGCGCACATGCCGATATTAACCTTGGCCTCGGCAGTTTCGGCTACAAAAAACTCTCGGGAAGCCTCAGCGGCGGCAACGACGTCGTTCGGCTGCTCGTCGGTGCTTCGGGCGAATGGAGCAACCAGTACAAAGACGGCGACGGCAACACCTTCGCCGAACAGATCGACAACGCGATCGCCGACGGCAAAGCCAAAGCGGGCAACGCCTACCGCCCCGGCGAACGCGACAAATCCGCTTACGGCAAAAAGTCGCTGATGGCCAAAGCCTACGTCGCGCTCACCGACCGCCAGGAGCTGCAGCTTGGCTTCACCGCCAACCGCAGCGACGACGTGCTCTACCCCAACACCCCGATGGACGCCAAATACGACAATTCCGATCTGTACAACGTCAAATATATCGCCAAAGACCTCGGTACCTGGTCGAAACTGCTGCGTGCCGAATACTACTATTCGTACGTCGATCATCCGATGTGGACGCGGTGGCGGCTGGCTTCGGACCCGACGTTTCCCCCCAATCAGGGCAAACCGAAAGTCATCACCAATCATCTTACCGCCACGACGCAGGGCGGCTCGATCAAGAACGTCACCCCCTTTGGCGGTGATTTCGACATGACGCTGGGTGCCGGCGGCTACCTGCGCAACTGGGACGGCCGATACGATGCGAACAACATAAAGGTACTCGGCCCCAGCATCGACGATGCCGATACCCGAAACGTCGGGCTGTTCGCGGAATTAGCCAAACGCTATACCCGTGCCGACGTCAAAATCGGCCTGCGCTACGACACCACGCACATCAGCAGCGGCAACGACGCGCTTCAAAGCAACGACTACCAATCCCTCGGCGCCAATATCTTCGGAAACTACCGACTCTCTTCGACGCTTGGCTTTTTCGCAGGCCTGGGGACCGCTTCGCGCGTGCCCGACGCCCGCGAGCTCTATTTTCAAAAAGCGGGCAAGGTCATCGGCACGCCCGACCTCGATCAGACGACCAACTACGAAGCCGATCTTGGCATGCGCAACACCTACGACAATTTCAATCTCAAAACCCGCCTGTTCTACAGCGCGCTCAAAAACTACATCTACTTCAATGCCGATAAAATGGAACATAAATTCGTCAATATCGATGCGACGATCTACGGATTCGAAGTGAGCGGAACGTGGTTCATGACCGATACGCTCTTTTTGGATTTCGGTGCCGCGTACCAGCGGGGCGAAAAAGACAAGGCGCTTGCAGGCCAGCACGACAAAGACCTCGCAGACATTCCGCCGCTCAAAGGCAATGTCGGGTTCAACTGGAACTATGCCGACGACAACATCGCGACGGCCGAACTCGTCGCCGCGGACAAATGGCGCAATTACGACGCCGACAACGGCGAGCAGGAACTCGACGCCTGGGCCGTCGTCAATCTCAAAATCGACCACCGTTTCGACCGTCATTTCGGCCTGGTCGTCGGCGTGGACAACCTGTTCGACGAAACCTACGCCGTTTCGAACACCTACAAAGACCTGACCCTGCTCAGCATCGACCCCAACGCCGACGTGATGCTGATGAACGAACCGGGGCGCTATGTCTACGCGAATCTCTCGTACAAGTACTAACGCGGGGCTTCGGGCAAGAAATCTTTCTCCCAAAAAAAGTCGATCCACGCCGCCGCTTCGTGCAGCGTGAAATCGGGCTGCACGATCGCCGTCGGCTTGAAATAGAGCGTGGCGATTTTAATCTCGACCGCCGGGTAACGCGCCTGCAGCGCCTTTTTGACCGCATCGAGCGTGACGCCGCTGTCGCAGATGTCGTCGAGCATCAGTACCCGGCGGCTTTGCGAAAGATCGGGGAGATTGAACACCGTGCACGCCCCGCGACGCTCCTGCGCGTCGTAATAGACCGAATTGACGCTCATCAGCCGCCGATTGTCCAAAGCTTGGGAAAGGGCGGCTCCCAGCATCCAGCCCCCGCGCGCGACGGCGACGAGGGTATCGGCCTCGAACACGGCGGTTTTGCGCACCAGTGCACGCACGTCGGCGACGAAACGCGCATAGGTATAATACTCACGGTTCAGCGGTTGCACTCCAAGGCTCCATACGCTATAATTTCGGCCGGCATACGCGTCCGTAGCTCAGCTGGATAGAGCATCGGTTTCCGGTACCGGCGGTCGGGGGTTCGAATCCCTCCGGGCGTGCCACTTTCATTCAGGGCGATACTCCTTTCGCTTCTTTTTCATTTTCGCTTTTTTCCGTTCGTGTTCCGCCGCCGCGTTGAGTTCTTCTTCACCGTCGTACTGCACCTGGTTGAGAAACTTCTCTTTGTCGTCGAACTGCCCCGTTTTGATCGCCCACATAATGCCGATCAGTGCCAGCGAACCCAAAAATACCGAAACGCTCAGCATCATCACGATGACCCAACTGTCCAT
>CAZYEW010000067.1:0-6855 GCA_964646705.1 uncultured Sulfurimonas sp. | reverse complement strand
ATTTTCGTTTCCAGCTCCATGCGATGCGCATGGAGTTTCCGACGACGAGCAGCGAACTGAGCGACATCGAAATCGCCGCGACCAGCGGAATGACGTAGCCCGCCATCGCCAGCGGGATCGTGATCGCGTTGTACACCAGCGAAAGCCCGAGGTTCTGTTTGACGAGCCGGTACGTCGCCCGGCCGATGCGAAACGCCTCTTCGAGCGAGCTCAAGCTGTCGTTCATCAGCACGACGTCGCTGACGTCGATGGCGATGTCGCTGCCGTTGCCCATGGCGATGCCGATCTGCGCCTGCGCCAACGCCAGAATATCGTTGACCCCGTCGCCGGCCATGACGACGACGCGGCCCTCGCTTTGCATGCGTGCGATCCGGTCGGCCTTGTCCTGGGGCAGCAGCTGCGATTCCCAGCGGGCGATGCCCGTTTCGGCCGCAACCCGCGCGGCGGCCTTTTCATGGTCGCCGGTCAGCATCACCACATCGATCCCTGCCGCCGTAATCGCCGCGATCGCCTCGCGCGCTCCCGCTTTGGGGCGGTCGGCCAGTTCGAACAGCGCGACGGGGCGCGAACCGACCGCGAAATAAAACAGCGTGAATTCCGACGTTTCGGGTACCTCGATACCGCGTTCGCGCATCAACGCGGCGTTGCCGCCGAGCAGCATCTGCCCCTCGCAGCGTGCGACGATGCCGCGTGCGCTGAGCGATTGGACCTCATCGAGCAGCGGCAGCGCGGGGCTTTCGTCCGCATCGAGCAGATACTCCGCCACACCGATCGCCACAGGGTGTTTCGACGCGTTGAGCAGCGCCAGCAAATAGCGCCGGTCGGCGTCGCGGTCGCGGTCGGCGTCGAACCACTGTGCGCGCTGCACGCGCGGGCGCCCTTCGGTGACGGTACCCGTTTTGTCCAGCACCAGCGTATCGGCTTTGGCCAGGGTTTCGAGCTGCGCGGCTTCTTTGAACAAAATCCCGCGCTTGGCACCCTGCCCGAGTCCGACCAGCGTCGCCACCGGCGTCGCCAGCGCCAGCGCGCACGGGCAGGCGATGACGATCACGGCGATGCCGACCATAAACGCCGTATCGAACGGATGCGGCCATGCCCACCAGACGATGAACGTCGCCAGCGCCGCCAGCAAAATCACCGTCGAAAAATATTCCGAAAGCCGGTTGGCCAGCTGCTCGATATGCGGCTTTTTCGCCATGGCGCGGTCGAGCATCGTCAAAATGTTCGAAATCGTCGAATGGGCGAAATCTTTCGTCGCCCGGTAGCGCACCGTCGCGTCGATGCTCGTCGTGCCGCTGACAACGTGATCGCCCGGACGCTTGAATACCGGATCGCTCTCGCCGGTGAGGCTCGATTCGTCGAAACTGCCCTCGCCTTCGAGGATTTCGCCGTCGATGCCGGCTTTTTCGCCTGCTTTGAGCAGCAAAATATCGCCCTCGACGACCTCGTTGACGTTGACGTTCACCTGTTCGCCCTCACGCAATACCGTCACTTCGCCCGGTACGTGCTTGGAGAGCACGTCGAGGGTGTCGGCGGCGCTTTTTTTGCTCAGCACTTCGAGAAACTTGCCGATGAGTACGAAGGTGATGATCATCGTCACCGAATCGAAATAGGCCTCGCCTTTTTCGAAAATCGTGATGTAGATCGAATACAGATACGTCAGCAGTGCCCCGGTAGCGACCAGAATATCCATATTGACCGTTTTGGTTTTGAACCCGTAGTAGGCCCCGCGGAAAAAGACCCCGCCGCTGTAAAAGAGCACCGGTGTCGAAAGCACCCATTCGGCGACGTTGAGAATGTTCTTGATGCTTTGCGACATGCCGCTGAAAAAACCGGCGTACTGGGCGACGGCGATCGTCATGATGTTCATCATCGCGAACACCGCCACGGCGATGCGCAGGTAGTAGTCCTTGCGCTCTTTTTCCGCACGCGCTTCTTGAATTTCGGGGTCGTAAGGAAACGCGTCGTAGCCGATGGCACGGATCATGTCGATGATTTTCGAAAGCTTGACAATGTCGTCGTCCCAGACGATGCGGGCTTTGTTGTTGGTGTGATTGATATGGGCCTCGACGACGCCGTCCATCTTTTGCAGCGCCTTTTCGTTGAGCCAGACGCAGGCCGAGCAGTGGATGCCTTCGATGACCAGCGACACTTCGCAAAAGCCCTCGTCGTCCACGGTGACGTAACGGTCGTAGAACGCGGGCGAATCGAAATTGGCGCTGTCTTCGAACTGCTGCGTCGGCGGGGCGAGCTTTTCGTCGCCGAGCTTGTCGTAGAAGCTCTCGAGCCCCTCGTCTTTGAGCAAATAATAGATCCCCTGGCACCCTTTGCAGCAAAAATGCAGATTGCCGTCACGAATCATCACCGATTCGTCGAATTGCAGGTGGCAGTGGTCACAGGCGACGTTAGACAATTTCGAAAACCCCCTTCGCACGGTTTTTCTTGATGCGCATGTACGGCGCGATGATACCGCTCATACAGATATAGACCCCCGGCGGCGGCTGCGTCGCGGCGTAGCCCAGGGCCATGCCGAGGTTGAGGCTCGCTTCGGTCGGCTCGATCGAAAACGGCGTCATCGCGCCCGTCAGAACGATCACGCGGTCTTTAAGCCCCTGCCGTCCCGCCAGCGTACGCGCGCTCAGGTCCATCGTATCGGTACCGTGCACGACGACGAACACCTCTTCTTCGTCCTCCTCGATGATGTCGGCGAGCTGGTCGCGGTCGCTCTGCGTCATTTGCAGCGAATCCATGTAAAGCATGCCCGCGATCTCGACCTCGTACGAAAAAGTCGCGACGATCCGCTCGATCGCGTCGTTGTCGTAGGGAACCTCGAGCTCCCCTTTGATCGGATCGTAGCGCTTGTTGAACGTACCGCCGGTATTGAGTATTTTCATCGGGTTTTCCTTATCCAACGAGATAGGCGAGTTTCGCCTTGACGGCATCGAGCTGTTCGACGCTCAGCCGGTACAACACGCCTTCTTCGGTCACGAAACGGCCGAAATCGACGGACACTATTACGGATTAAAATTCCTATTTTTATCATAAATACGACTATTTTCCTATCTACCGGTGTTGTCAACCGTCGCGTCTCGCAGGTCCGCAATCACCCGATCGGCCTGCGTCGGGCGCGGCGCGCCGCCGGGTGCGTACAAAAACGTGTGCCCGACGCCTGCGCGGCGCGCGGCGACAATGTCGCGTTCGCTGTCGCCGACCATGACCGAACGCGCAAGGTCGAGGTTCAAATCGTGCGCGGCGTCGAGGAACATCCCGGGCTCGGGTTTGCGGCAGGCGCACGCCCCGGTGATGTCGGGATGGTGCGGGCAGTGGTAGACGCCGTCGACCGTGATGCCGTGTTCGGCGAAACGTGCACGCATCCATCGGGAAAGTTCGGCGAAATCGTCTTCGCCGTAATACCCTCGGGCGATGCCCGACTGGTTGGTGACGACGACGATGCGAAAGCCCGCATCGCGGTACGCGGCGCACAGCTCGAAAATACCGTCGACGAACTCGAAATCCTCACGGCGGTGCACGTAATGCTTTTCGACGTTGATCACGCCGTCGCGGTCGAGAAACAGCGCCGGACGCGCCGCGGCATCGTTCACCCCCGCACTCCGTCGCCGAAGAGCTCTTTTTCGATGATATCGCAGATGATATGGCCGATCAGAATATGCGACTCCTGAATCCGCGGCGTCGCATGAGAAGGCACGACGATCGCCCGATCCGCCATCTTCGCCATCATGCCGCCGTCGCGTCCGACGAGCGCCACGGTCGCGATCCCTTTGGCCGCGGCGCTTTCGAAGGCATTGACGATGTTTCGCGAATTGCCCGAGGTCGAAATCCCGATGAAAAGATCGCCTTCAACCCCCATCCCTTCGAGCTGGCGCGAAAACACCTTGTCGTAGCCGTAGTCGTTGCCGATCGCCGTGAGGTTGGACGTATCGGTCGTCAGTGCCAGCGACGGAATCGACGGGCGGTCGAAACCGTAACGCCCCACCAGCTCCGCGGCGATATGCTGCGCGTCGGCCGCGCTGCCGCCGTTGCCCGCGAGCATGGTCTTGTTGCCGCGCCGGTAGACGTCGACACACATTTGCGCAACCTCGGCGATCGTATCGAGCAGCGCATCGCTTTCGAGGATTCGGCGTTTGGTCTCGATCGACGCGGAGATTTCGTTTTGCAAATAGGCTTTCATAGTTCTCCTTGGCAAGAGCGTTTGATGCAATTGTACCCCCCGGTCGGTAAAATTATTGACATTGCCTGCCAAGTTGTACTAAAATGCGGGCAACTTTCAACAACAACTTCTGCAAGCATCTCACTGCATACGATAAAAGAGGACATTCTTCATGAGCGATCATTCGCACAACAACCGCAACAACCGCAACGGGAAAAACCGTACCCACAAGCCCGTCGAAGGCCACACCGTCGAAGATCTTCAGACCAAGAGCATCGAAGCACTGATTCAACTCGCCGAAAAGCTCGGGATCGAGCATCCCAACGAGCTCAAACGCCAGGACCTGATTTTCGAAATCCTCAAATCACAGACGGCACAAGGCGGCTTCATCCTCTTTACGGGGATTCTCGAAGTCATGCAAGACGGCTACGGTTTCTTGCGCACCGTCGATAAAAGTTTCAGCGATTCGCTGCACGACGCTTACGTTTCGAGCACCCAGATCAAGCGTTTCGCCCTGCGTAACGGCGACGTCGTCACCGGACAGGTACGCCCGCCCAAAGAGCAGGAACGCTACTACGCCCTGCTCAAAATCGAAGCGATCAACTACCTGCCGCCCGAAGAGAGCAAAAAACGTCCCCTTTTCGAAAACCTCACGCCGCTGTACGCCCTCGAACAGCTCAAACTCGAATACCAGCCCACTCACCTGACGGGCCGCATGATGGACCTGTTCTCTCCCATCGGCAAAGGCCAGCGCGGGCTGATCGTCGCACCGCCGCGTTCGGGAAAAACCGAACTGATGAAAGAGATCGCCCACGGCATTTCCCACAATCACCCCGAAGTCGAACTGATGGTGCTGCTCGTCGACGAACGCCCCGAAGAGGTCACCGACATGGAACGCTCGGTCAAAGGCGAGGTCTACTCCTCGACTTTCGATATGCCGGCGAAAAACCACGTCAAAGTTGCCGAAATGGTGATCGAACGCGCCAAACGCCGCGTCGAACTGGGCAAAGACGTCGTGATTTTGCTCGACTCCATCACCCGCCTCGCCCGGGCGTACAACACGATTACGCCAAGCAGCGGAAAAGTGCTCTCCGGCGGTGTCGACGCCAATGCCCTGCACAAACCCAAACGCTTTTTCGGTGCGGCGCGCAACATCGAAAACGGCGGCAGCCTGACCATCATCGCCACCGCCCTCATCGAGACGGGCAGCCGCATGGACGAAGTCATTTTCGAAGAGTTCAAAGGAACGGGCAACTCCGAGGTCGTGCTCAGCCGCAAAATCTCCGACCGCCGCATCTTTCCGGCCATCGACATTCTCAAATCGGGGACCCGCAAAGAAGAGCTCCTCGTCGGCCCCGATGTTTTGCAAAAAGTCTTCATCCTGCGCTCGATGCTGCACAAGCAAGAAGACGAAGTCGAGGCCCTGCGTTTCCTTTACACCAAAATGCAAAAAACCAAGAGCAACGAAGAGTTCCTCGCGATGATGAACGAAGGCTAAAACGCTTCGCGTAATGCAAGATGGACAATGGATAATGGACAATGAAAAGAATGAAATTCTTTCTCTCTCCTTTGCCTTCGCCATCCGAATCGTCAAACTCAACCGTTTTCTTACGGAACAAAAAAGTGAATTCGTTTTATCGAAACAGCTCCTACGCTCCGGGACTTCCATCGGTGCGAACGTCAACGAAGCGCAAGAAGCGCAAAGCAAAAAAGACTTTATTGCCAAAATGTCCATCGCATTAAAAGAAGCCAGAGAAAGCCGATACTGGATTCAGCTCCTCTATGAAACCGGTTATCTCCCCAAAAACCACACGAAAGTAGGGACACTTATGTCTGAAATAGAGAGCATCATTAAAATACTCTCCGCGATCGTTCTCTCATCTAAAGCTTCGTTGAAATGAATCACGCATCGTCCATCCTCCATCGTCCATCCTCCATGACACCGTCAAAAGTCGGCGTCTTCGACAGCGGTATCGGCGGGCTGACGGTGATGAAATCGCTGCTTGAACACCGCTTGTTCGAATCGATCGTCTACTACGGCGACACGGCGCGCGTCCCTTACGGCGTCAAAGACAAAAACACCGTTATCCGCTACGCACTCGAAGCCGTGGAATTTTTCAGAAATTTCGATATCGACCTGCTGATCGTCGCGTGCAACACCGTCAGCGCCTACGCACTCGAAGAGATGCGCGCGCAGGCGCCGTTCGACATCGTCGGCGTCGTCGAACCGGGAATCCTCGCCGCGACCAATGCCCTGCCCGATCACGATGCGGACATTTTGGTGCTGGGAACGCGGGCGACGGTGGCGTCGGGCACCTATCAGTCGCTGCTGCATACGCGCGGCTACCGCAACGTCGATGCGATCGCCACCGGGCTGTTCGTGCCGTTGGTCGAAGAAGGCATATTCGGCGGCGAGGTGCTGCACAGCGTCATGCGCCACTATTTCGCCGACCGCGAAGCCCCCGACGCCGTGATCCTCGGCTGTACCCATTTCCCCCTCGTCTCCGAGGCGATCGCGGACTATTTCGACCGCCGAAGCACGCTGATCCATTCGGGCGAAGCGATCGTCGAGTACCTTTGCGGCCGATACGGCCTGCAATCGCAAATCGACACGTGCGACACCAAATTTTTCGCCTCGGAAAACCCCGAAGGCCTGCGAAAAACCGCCGAAACATGGCTCTCCCTCC
>CAZYEW010000066.1:0-9864 GCA_964646705.1 uncultured Sulfurimonas sp. | reverse complement strand
TTGCGGCACTACCCCCTCAAGATAGCGTGTCTACCAGTTCCACCACGGTCGCGTTTTGCTTGACATTTTTAAAAGACCAGAATTCTACCGGCTTAATTGTTAGAAACCGCTTAAATGAAAAGCGGCGGTCAAAAAAAAACGAAGGCCGCAGCCTTCGTTGCATCCTTTTATTAAAGGAAAGGATTCGCGTACAGTGCGATCAGGGCGATAACGAGGGTATAGATAACCTGTGCTTCGATCATCGCCAGCGCGATGAACATCGTCGTCATCAGTTTGCCGCCCAGGCCCGGGTTGCGTGCCGTACCGGCGATCGTTGCCGCTGCCGTATGACCCATACCGATTGCGCCGCCGAGTGCAGCCAGACCGAGACCGACGCCTGCAGCGACGACGGAGTACGCTTTGAGCGTTTCATTGGCGACGGCACCGTCGCTTGCGAATGCAGCTGCCGCGAAAGCAACCATCAGGAAGAAAATCTTTTTCATAAAGAACTCCAAAAATCGAAAATGTCAAAGTCCGTTCGGCTTGCGTATCCCTACTTGTCACTTTGCGGGCGAATTATAGTTTGAAAATACTTAAAACGTTTTAAATTGAAAGGTAGATGAGAAGTTTTGTTGAGGTGGTGGCCTGTCGCGGAATCGAACCACGGACACAGTGATTTTCAGTCACTTGCTCTACCGACTGAGCTAACAGGCCGTTTCTGTTGAATGAGGCCGAAAGTATAGCCACTGAATTATGAAGCCTAACTTAAATCTGCTACCGATCGTTTGAAAACTTCGCCGCGGTGGGCGTAGGAATCGAACTGATCGAGGCTGGCGGCAGCCGGAGAGAGCAGCGCGACACTTTCGCCGTCGAGATCTTTGTCGATGAGTTGGACGGCATGTTCGACCGTTTCGGCATTGTAAACGGGAATGCGATATTGCTGTGCCAGCCCGACCAGCCGCCCGGCATTGCGCCCGACGGCATAGACGGTGACGGAATAGTCGGCCAGCGCATCGAAAAGCGGTGACAATTCGACACCTTTGTCGTCGCCTCCGAGAATCAAATGGACGGGTTTGTCGCCGAACGTTCGAAGTGCGGCGACGGTCGCGTCGATATTGGTCGCTTTGGTATCGTTGATCCAAAGACGCCCCCGTTTGTCGTAAAAACGTTCCTGTCGATGCGGGTCGAGCGTAAAAGCGTCGATACGGTCGTAATCGGTGCGATCGAAAAGGATGTGGTCGACGGCCATCGCCAGCAGGGCATCGAGCAAAAAGGCTCCGCTGAAACGTATGCGTGCCGTATCGAATCCGAAATGCTTCGCCAGGTCTTCGGCGGTGTCGTAAGGAATGACGAAAGCTTTGGTCGCGAGGGTGTTCGCGAATCGGCGGGGGACGATGGCGACGTCACCTTCGCACATACGAGAAAGTGCGGAGAGTTTGTCGGCAACGTAGGCCGCTTCGTTGCCGTGCCAGGCGATATGATCGGGAGTGATCGGCAAGACGATATAAAGTTTCGGTGCTGCCTGACGGGTATAGTGCAAGGTGAACGAACTGGTTTCAAGAACCCAGATCGAGGCGTTCGGATCGAGATCGGCGAGCGGGACGCCGATGTTTCCTCCGGCGATCGCCCCTTTGTCGGCAAGCAGATGTGCCGTCATTTGCGTCGTCGTCGTTTTGCCGTTGGTGCCGGTAATCCATACCTGGTAGGGAGCGGGCCGTAAGGCAAACGGCGCGGCTGCATCCGGGGAGAGGAAAAGATCGTATTCGCTTGTCAGATGCCTTGCCTGCGTGATCAGCGGATGGGTCGGCGGGATGCCGGGTGATGGGATTTCGAGGTCGCTTCGGTGCGGGTCGAACATATCGCTGCGTAGTACACGGTTGCCTTGATCATCGACGAACGGTTTATGGACGTGGTCGTCGTAGAAGCTCATGGGCCCGAACCGTTTCGCGATGGAGCGGGTCGTCCGCCCGTAGCCGAAAAGCGAGACGTGCTGCATCGTGCTCATCGGATTTTCAGCGTGATCAGCGCAGCGAGGTTGGAGAGCATCGCGATGATCCAGAAGCGTACGATAATTTTGTTTTCCGCCCAGTTTTTCATTTCGAAATGGTGGTGGATCGGCGCCATCAGAAAAACCCGTTTCTGACGCAGCTTGAAACTGCCGACCTGCAAGATGACCGATACGGTTTCGATCACGAAAATCAGGCCGATGAGCAGCAAGAGAATTTCGCTTTTGGCGACGATGCCGAGGTAGCCGATGAAGCCGCCGATGGCGAGGGAGCCGCTGTCACCCATAAAAACTTCGGCAGGATGGGCGTTGTACCATAAAAAGCCGACCAAGGCGCCGATCAGCGCCGCCGCGACGACGGCCGCTTCGCCGGCGGGGAAGTTGGGCATGTACAAATAAGCGCTCAGTCCCGCGTGACCGATCACATAGACGAAAACACCCAGGGTCATCAGGGCGAAAATCGAAGGCACCGTCGCCAACCCGTCGAGGCCGTCGGTCAGATTGACCGCGTTCGAAACCGAGACCATGACGAGGGTCCACAATGCCAGGGCGAAGAGGTGCATGTCGAAGAGCGGGTGTTTGTAGAACGGAACGTAAAATTGCGTGTCGAGTCCGGCACCGTAGATGAGAAAAAGCCCAACGAGCAGTGATGCGCCGATTTGCAGCAGCAGTTTTTTTCGAGGAGACAGCCCTGCAAGATTTTGTTCCGCCGCGATTTTGGCGTAGTCGTCTTTGAAGCCGATAAGCATAAACAGTGCAAGGGTCAGCATGCCGCCCAGGGCGAAGCAGTTGTCGTATCGGATGCTAAGCAGCGAGGCGATCAGCGTGGCTACGATAAAAACGACGCCGCCCATCGTCGGGGTTTTGGCTTTGCTCTGGTGTGCAGGGACGTATTCGTTGATGGGCTGAACACTTGCGGTGCGCTGCGCCCAGCGGATAAAACGGGGCATCAGCGCCATGGTGATGCACAGTGCGATGAAAAAAGAAAAGCCCGCTCTCACCGAGATGTATTGAAAGAGGTTGATATGAAAGTGTTCGTAAATCCAGTAGAGCATCGGCGAAAGATCCAGTCTGAGAATTTTTGAAATCGTATCATAGTAAAGTGACGGGAAAGTGACATTCTAATATAATTGCGCATACAGCGACATAAAGGACACTCGATTGGGACAAAAAACGATTCTTGTGATCACCGACGGTATCGGATACTGTCAAAAAACGGATGCCAACGCGTTTTATCATGCGAAGAAACCGACGTATGACAAACTGTTCGCGGAAGTGCCGCACGCTTTGATCGACACGTACGGTCTCAGCGTCGGCCTTCCCGAAGGGCAGATGGGCAACTCCGAGGTCGGGCATATGACGATCGGAAGCGGTCGGGTGCTTTACCAGGACCTCGTGAAAATATCATTGGCGGTGGCCGAAGGTACGTTGGCGGACAATCCGGCGCTGCAACAGCTTCTTGAGCGTTCCGAAACACTGCACCTCGTCGGACTGATGAGCGACGGCGGCGTGCATTCGCATATCGATCACACGATCGCGTTGGCGCAGATTGCAGCTGCGGCAGGCAAGCGGGTCTGGCTGCATCTGATAACCGACGGACGCGACGTTTCGCCGACTTCGGCACCGAAGTATCTGGAAAAGATCGCATCGATCACGGGAGAGCGCATCGGTATCGCCACGATCGGCGGGCGGTTTTATACGATGGACCGCGACAACCGCTGGGAGCGGATCGAAAAAGGCTATCGGGCGATCGTGCAGGCCGAACCCCGCACCGAGCTTTCGCCCGAGGCCTACGTGAAGGCATCTTACGCGCAAGAGATCACCGACGAATTCATCGAGCCCGCCGCGTTCGAGGGCTACGACGGCATGAAGCAAGACGATGCGGTGCTGATCACTAATTTTCGCAGTGACCGCGTCCGTGAGATCACGACGGCACTGGGATCCGCAGATTTTTCCGAATTCGAGCGCCCGTTCGTCGTCGAACATCTGGCGACGATGACCGAGTACGACAAAAGCTTCGCGTACCCCGTGCTGTTTCCGAAAGAAGCGCCGAAAAACACCTTGGCTGAAATCATCAGCAACAAAGGGCTGCGACAGTTTCACACGGCCGAGACCGAAAAGTACGCCCACGTCACGTTCTTTTTCAACGGGGGAATCGACGAGCCCTATCGCAATGAAACGCGGGTGCTGGTCCCGAGCCCTAAAGTCAAGACGTACGATATGCAGCCGCAGATGAGTGCGCCGGAAGTCGGCGATGCCGTTTTGAAAGCGATGGACGAAGGGTACGATTTTATCGTCGTGAATTTCGCCAACGGCGATATGGTCGGGCATACGGGCAATTACGATGCCGCGGTGAAGGCGGTCGAGGCGGTCGATCACGAGCTTGGGCGCATCGTCGCCAAAGCCAAAGAAAAAGCATACGCGCTTGTACTAACCTCCGATCACGGCAACTGCGAGGAGATGCGCGACGAAGAGGGCAACGTGCTGACGAACCACACCGTCGGAAAAGTCTGGGCATTCGTGATGGCCGAAAACGTCGACAAAGTCCATCCGGGCGGGCTGAACAATATTGCCCCGACGGTACTCAAACTGATGGGGGTCGACAAACCCCAAGAGATGGATGAAGCGTTAATTTGACGAAGGAGAAGCAATGAAATTTACGGGAAACAATGTACTGGTGACGGGAGCGAGCCGGGGAATCGGTGCCGAAATCGCCAAAGTGCTGGCGGGATACGGTTTGAAGGTGTGGATCAACTACCGCAGCGGTGCCGAAGCGGCTGAAGCGGTCAAAGCGGCCATTGCCGAAGCGGGCGGCGAAGCGGAGACGATCGGGTTCGACGTTTCCGACGAAGCGGCCTTTGTCGATGCCATCAAGACGATCGTTTCGGAAGATGGCGCCCTCGGCTATCTGGTGAACAATGCGGGCATCACCAACGACAAACTGGCGCTGCGGATGAAGACGGACGACTTTCTTTCCGTCATCAACGCCAATCTGACTTCGGCCTTCGTCGGCTGCCGTGAAGCGATGAAGGTCATGCGCAAGAAGAAATTCGGCGCCGTCGTCAATATCGCTTCGATCGTCGGCGAAACGGGCAATGCGGGGCAGGTGAACTATTCGGCTTCCAAAGGCGGACTGATCGCCATGACGAAAAGTTTTGCGATCGAAGCGGCGTCGAGCGGCATCCGTTACAACAGCATCACGCCGGGCTTCATCGCGACGGATATGACGGATGAACTTGCCGACGACATCAAGGAGAGTTTTACCTCGAAAATTCCGATGGGACGCTTCGGCTCGCCTAAAGAAGTAGCGGAAGCGACCGCCTTTTTGCTTTCGGATGCCGCTTCGTACATAACGGGCGAAACCCTGAAGGTCAACGGCGGCATGAACATGGCATAAGGTGCCGCGACGTGTCGTTTCTCCTCATATCCCGCCGCTTTTACGGCGCAAAGGGCGGCAAAGCCCGATGCGTAAACTGATTTTATCTTCGCTGTGATATAATTGCCCAATTTCAAATTGGAAAGAGGAGCTATAATGGCACTTTTGGATGACATCAAAGAAGTTGTAGTCGAGCAGTTGAGCGTGAACCCTGATGAGGTAAAACCTGATTCGAAATTCGTCGAAGATCTGGGAGCCGACAGCCTCGACGTCGTCGAACTTGTGATGGCACTTGAAGAGAAGTTCGACATCGAAATTCCCGACGATGAAGCGGAAAAGATCCAAACGGTTCAGGATGTCGTCGATTACATCGAGAACAAAGCATCGTAAAACCTTCGGGCGGGTGTGCCCGCCGATGTTTTTGCATGGCCGTTTTCGAACGGTGTTGCAAAGACATGACACCTTAATATATTTCAGGAGCATCAATTGAGAAGAGTGGTCGTCACGGGTATGGGAATGATCAATGCAGTCGGGCACGACAAAGAAACAGCCTTCAAGGCAATCTGCGACGGAGAGTGCGGAATCGATACCATCACCCTTTTCGACGCCGAAGCCGAAGGGCAGAGTGTCCGTATCGCCGGCGAAGTGAAAGATTTTGATCCGACGACGGTGATGCCGCCCAAAGAGGTCAAGAAGGCCGACCGTTTTATCCAGCTCGGCCTCAAAGCTGCGCAAGAAGCGATGGGCGATGCCGCCTTCGATGCCGAAAAAACCGATTACGATCGCTTCGGCATCGCCGCGGCGTCGGGGATCGGCGGCCTGCCGTCGATCGAAAAGAACTCGATCGTCCTCAACACACGCGGACCGCGCCGCATCTCTCCGTTTTTCATTCCCGGCGCGCTCGTGAACATGCTCGGCGGTTTCGTCTCGATCGAACACGGCCTGCGCGGGCCGAATCTGGCAGCGGTGACAGCCTGTGCCGCGGGTACGCATGCGATTGGCGAAGCGGCGAAAACGATTATCTGCAACGGTGCCGAACGGATGCTCGTCATTACGGCCGAATCGGCCATTACCGGCGTCGGCATCGGCGGTTTTGCGTCGATGAAGGCCCTTTCGACTCGCAACGACGACCCCAAGTCGGCATCCCGTCCTTTCGATGCGGATCGCGACGGTTTTGTGATGGGCGAAGGCGCTGCGGCGCTGGTGCTCGAAGAGTACGAAGCCGCCGTGGCACGCGGAGCGAAAATCTACGGTGAGCTGATCGGTTTCGGCGAAAGCGGCGACGCCAACCATATCACGACGCCGAGCATGGACGGTCCGCTGCGTGCGATGAAAGCCGCCATGACGATGGCGGGCAATCCGAAAGTCGATTACGTCAATGCGCACGGTACCAGCACGCCGACGAACGACCGCAACGAAACGGCGGCGCTCAAAGAATTGTTCGGCGGCAAAGAGAACTGCCCGCCGGTCAGTTCGACCAAGGGACAGATCGGTCACTGCCTCGGCGCTGCCGGCGGCATCGAAGCGGTCATCTCGTTGATGGCTTTGAACGAAGGTATTTTGCCGCCGACGATCAATCATACGACAAACGACCCCGATTGCGATCTCGATATCGTTCCTAACGAAGCGCGGAAAGCGGCGTTGGAGGTCGTGATGAGCAACTCGTTCGGTTTTGGCGGAACCAACGGCGTCGTCATTTTCAAAAAGCTCTAAAAAGGCCCGGTTTTGGCGACTTACCTCGATTTCGAACAGAAAATCCAGCAGATTCAAGAAGATATCGTCAGCGCCGAAGTGCGGCATGATACGCACGCGGTGGAAATTCTGCAAAAGGACCTTGAAAAAGAGGTCGCCAAAACCTACAAGAATCTTTCTCCCTATCAGGAACTTCAGCTCGCACGCCATCCTGATCGTCCGTACGCTCTTGATTATATTAATCTGCTTCTCGAAGACAAGTACGAACTGCACGGCGACCGTCATTTTCGCGACGATCCAGCGATTTTGTGCTATATGGGCTACATCGACGGTCAGCGCGTTATGGTCATCGGCGAGCAAAAAGGCCGAGGTACGAAGAACAAACTCAAACGCAATTTCGGCATGCCGCATCCCGAAGGCTACCGGAAGGCCCTGCGCTGCGCTCAACTGGCCGACAAGTTCGGTATTCCCGTACTCATGCTGATCGACACCCCCGGTGCCTATCCCGGCTTGGGGGCAGAAGAACGTAATCAGAGCGAGGCGATCGCCCGCAATCTGCTGGAACTTTCGAAACTTGAAACCGTGACCGTCTCGGTCGTGATCGGCGAAGGCGGCAGCGGCGGAGCGTTGGCGATCGGCGTAGCCGACAGACTCGCGATGATGCGCTATTCGGTGTTTAGCGTGATCTCTCCGGAGGGGTGTTCGGCCATTTTATGGAACGATCCGGCCAAAGTCGAAGCAGCGACGAAAGCACTGAAAATCACGAGCAAGGATCTCAAAGACCTTGATCTGATCGACGACGTCATCGACGAACCGATGATCGGCGCACACCGCGACAAGTACGGAGCGGCCGAGGCACTTAAAAACTATTTTCTCGAAACGGTGCGTACGCTTTCTGGCATGGACGGCAAAGCGCGCCGGGCGGCACGGTATGACCGTCTGGTCGGCATCGGGGCTTTTGCCGAAGGCAAATAAAGGCATTATCCTTCTGTTTGCGGCGGCAGCTTCGGCCGCTTGAGCCGTTTGGCGCGCTTTGAAAAGGCGATCAACTCTTCAACCGTTTTTACCGTTTCCGGAATATGTTTTAGCGTTTTCTTGAACAATTTTGCCGTTGTCAGCGCGTCTGAAAGTGCGCGATGGTGATTGGCCTCTTCATAAAGGTCGAGCTGCTCGTTGAGGAAAGAAAGGCCGTAGCGGTAAGCACTGATGGTGCGCTCGGCGAGATCGATCGTGCACAGCTGGCGGTTGAGCAGCGGGGCCATGCCCGCTTTTTCCATCATTTGCGAAGTAAAACCAAAATCGAATTTGACATCATGTCCGACGAAAACGGCATCGCCGAGAAATTGTTTGAACAATGTAAGTACTTCGTTCATCGGCGGTGCATTTTCGGTGGCGACCGTGTCGATTCCCGTGATTTCGGTGATATGCGGAGAAATCTTCGTGCACTGCACCAGGCTTTCGAAGCGATCCACAATGATACGGTTGCGGACTTTGACCGCACCGATTTCGATAATTTGATGTTTATCGGGTTTCGAGCCGTTCGTTTCGATATCGACGATGCAGAAGACGGCTTCCTCGATTGACTGAAAGCAGGTAGACGGAAAATAGCGACCGTGCTCGGCAACGAAACCAAGCCCCTGTGCATGGGCTATTTCGATTGCCGTATCGGCCGGTTCGCCGAAAAGCCGTTCGAGCTGGCCGGCGGTGAATCCCTGGCAGAGTCCGGCCGGAAGCGCATGGGCTGCTAGCATTTTTTGGCCTCATCGATGAAAGCACGGATCTTCAACGGATCTTTGAGGCCTTTTTCTTTTTCGACGCCGCTGCTGACATCGAGGCCGTAGAATCCGTAAGGCAGGCATTCCTTGACGTTTTCCGGGTCCAGTCCGCCCGCAAGAATGATTTTGGAACAGTCCATACCGTCGAACCATTCGAGATTGAGCCGTTTTCCCATGCCCCCGTAGGCTTCGCAATAGGCATCGACCAGCCGGTATTCGTTTTCGTAGCGATCGATGTTATCCCGTGTTCGTGCGCGGACAACTTTGATATGAGGGACGGCGAGCGCGTCAAAAAAGGCGTCGTCGGCGTCAAAGTGTATCTGTGCCAGGGTAATATTGCTTTCACTGCAAAGGCGATTGATGTTCGACGGTGTTTCGTTGACGAAAAGGCCGACTTTTTCGACGAAAGGGGGAAGCTTTTCGATGATACTGGAAGCCGTTTGCGCAGAAATGTAGCGGGGCGATGGCGGATAAAAGACGAAACCGAGGGCATCGGCGCCGGCGTCGACGGCCGCCATGGCATCGGCAAATGAAGTGATTCCGCAGATTTTCACGCGCACGCCGTCGCCTTAAACCCGCAGCGAATCGATGGCGCTTTTAAACCCGTCGGGATGCTTGAACACATAGCTGCCTGCTACACAGACATCGACACCGGCTTCTTTGAGAGGGCGGATGTTCCCATCGTTGACACCGCCGTCGACTTCGATAAGGCATCGCGGATTGATGCGTTTGCGCAGTGCATCGAGACGGCGGATTTTCTCGTACACATCGATAAATTTTTGGCCGCCGAAACCGGGGTTGACGCTCATGACGAGGACCATATCGATATAAGGAAGCAGGAATTCAACCGTTTCGGGAGGAGTATGGGGATTGAGCACGACTGCCGGCTTGATGCCGAGACTGCGAATATACTGCGCAAGCCGGTGCGGATGTTTTTCTTCTTCGATGTGAAACGAGATATATTCGGGGGCCAGCGGAGCGAACAGATCGACGAAAAAAGTATTGTTTTCGACCATGAGGTGAATATCGAGCGGTTT
>CAZYEW010000065.1:5644-10912 GCA_964646705.1 uncultured Sulfurimonas sp. | reverse complement strand
ATCGGCGCGTTTGTCGTGGAGCTTTTTGCCCCGAGCGACGGCGATTTGGAGTTTGGCGATGTTGCGGTCGTTGAAATACAGCTGCAGCGGCACGATCGTGTGCCCCTCTTTTTCGACGGCCGAAGCCAGTTTGGCCAGCTGTTTTTTATGCAGCAGCAGTTTGCGCGGGGCGCGTTCTTCGTGGCCGTAATAGTGATGCGTGGTTTCGAGCCGCCCGATATGGGCGTTGAACAAAAACGCTTCGCCGCGCACCAGTTTGACGAAACTGTCTTTGAGGTTGACGCGCCCCGCACGCAGCGCCTTGACCTCGCTGCCCTGAAGCACAAGTCCCGCTTCGAAGGTTTCGAGAATTTCGTAGTCGTGTCGGGCTTTTTTGTTACGGGCTATCGTTTCACCCACATAGCATCCTTGTTTTTGAAACGTATTCTATCATTCGGCGGCCAACCGGAAAAACGAACTGCCGCTGCCCGAAAAAAACCATCCCGGCCGATACGCGTGCGCCAGCTCCGGATAAAGCGCAAGCGCGGGCGCGAACAGATCGTTGGCGTCTTTTGCATCGAGCGTCTCAAGCAGCGTGCGCGAATCGGCCGAAGCGAACGCGCCGAACTCGGCCGCATCGAGTTCGCGGTAGAACGCTTCGCGAAATTTCCGGTACACCGCCGGCGTGCTGATCTCGATGCGCGGCGTGAACGTTTCGACCTTCGGCGGCGTTTCGTCGAAAGGCTCGACGATTTCGCCGATACCCGAAACGTTGGCCGAAGGATAACCGTACACGAAAAACGGCACGTCCGCGCCGACCGACGCGCCGATGTGCGCCAGTGCTTCCGTGCTCAATCCCAGTGCCGCTTCGTCGTTGCACATGTGCAAAAACGTCGCCGCGTCGCTGCTGCCTCCGCCCAAGCCCGCAAACGCCGGGATACGTTTCTCTACCGCAACACCGTGCGTACGCAGCAGGGTTTCGAGCCGCTGCGAACCCGTCGCTTCGAGCAACGCACGGTAAGCCTTGTAAATCGTATTTTGCTCCGTAGCGCAGGCGAAATCGCCTTCGATCACGAAATCCGTACCTTCTTTTTCGATCCAGTGCAGCGTGTCGAACAGCTGCGGTACCGCGATGAAACGCGACAAAATTTCGTGATACGTTCCGCGCCTGCCGGTAATTTTGAGAAACACGTTGACTTTCGCGCACGCGGTATAAGAGGTTTTCACAACGCAATCCTGTTGAGTTCGTAATGCACCCCTGCCGCGTCAAAACGGAAAATCGCCAGCGTACCGCGCGTTTCGACCTGCCAGAAACCGTCGTCCGTACGTTCGAAATCCTCACGCCGCAGTTTGCGTCCGAGCCATACGTTATCGGGGTCGCCGAGGTAACGGTTTTTGGGAACGGCCAGCGCTTCGCGGATATCGAGCGGCTTTTCGTCGTCATACACGAAGCGTCCCTCCCGCAGCCGTTCGAGCATACTGAGCGCTCCGCCTGCAATCCCGAGACGTTCACAGACGACGGCACCCAGCGAACGAATGTACGTGCCTTCCGAAACCGTCGCCTCGAACGTGACGAAAGGGTGGCGGTAATGCAGCAGCCGGATGTCGTAAATCGTCGAACGTACCGTTTCAAGCACGACGTCGTGCCCTTCGCGTGCCAGATCGTAAGCCCGGCGCCCGTCGATGCGTTTGGCACTGAAAATCGGAGGCCGGTAGGCAAATTCTCCCTTTAAAGAGCCTAGCACCTCGTCGATGTGCGCCGTGTTCAGCGCTCCCGGCGTATCGATGCGTTCGACCCCCTCGATGTCGAGCGTCGGCGAATGCGCTCCCAGCCACAGCGTCGCCCGGTAGGTTTTGGGCGTTTTGTCCAAAAAACGGAACAGCGACGTATATTTGCCGAACGCCACGATCAGCACCCCTTTGGCGAACGGATCGAGCGTCCCCGAATAGCCCGCCTTTTTCACCCCGTAGCGGCGTTTGAGCTGCCCGAGAAACCGGTTGGAGCCGATTCCCGACGGTTTGTACGCGACGAACAGGCGGTTCACCTACAGGCGCTCCACGAACGAGGCAAGGATTTCTCGCTTGTTGCCGCCGAAATTGATGTTGAGCTTGAATTCGCGCCCCGCTTTGCTGACGCCGACGACGCGGCCGGCACCGAAAATTTTGTGGCGCACGAGATCGCCTTTTTTGAATGCCGTGTTCTTCTCGACTTTGAGCGAGCCTTCGCACAGCCCCGCTTCGCCGAAAAAGCGGCTTTTTTCGAGTTCGGTACGCCGCCCCTTGTAATAGCGGCTGCGCACATGCGACAGCGTGAGCGTCTCTTTGGCGCGCGTAAACGACACGTATCCCAGCCGGCGTTCTTCTTCGAGGTCGCTGCCGTCGCCGACGAGCGGCAAAAACCCCTCTTCCATTCCGATAATGAACAGATGCTCGAATTCCAGCCCTTTCGATGCGTGAATACTCATAATAAAGATGCTTTCGCCTTCGACCTGGTCCTGGTCGCTCTGCAAGGACACTTCGTTCAAAAAAGCGTCGATCCCCGCCTCGGGATACTCTTTGACGTAATCACGGAAAAGGCCGAAAAACTCGTCGATATTCTGGACCCGTTCCATGCCGTCGGGCATCGCTTCGTAAAAGGCGCGCAGCTCGAACGTCTCGTCGATCCTGTCGGCGAAATCGTAAAGCGACTCGCCCGCACTTTCCTGCAGTGCTTCGAGTTCGCTGATGAACCGTTTGAGCGTCGCGGCGTTTTTCTTGCGTACCAGCGCTTCGAGTTCGGCGGTCGAGGCGGTGCGGATCAGGTCGTAGATGGAGATATCGCGTGCCATCGCCGCCATTTCGAGCTTGTCGACCGAGGCCTTGCCGATCCCGCGTTTGGGCTTGTTGACGATACGTTTGAACGAAAAGTTGTCGTGATGGTTGATAATGACGCGGAAATAGCTGATAATATCTTTGATTTCGGCACGCTCGTAGAAACGCAGACCGCCGACGAGCTTGTAGGGAATCCCGGCGCGGTTGAGCCCTTCTTCGAGCGAGCGGCTCAACGCATTAATGCGGTAAAGTACCGCGATCTCGCTGGGAGCCGCTCCCTTCGCGATCAGCGTTTTGATCTGCGCGGCGATCTTGCGCGCTTCTTCGTTTTCGTCTTCGGAGGCGAGCATCCTGACCGCTTCGCCCTCACCCCGCGTCGGCAGCAGCTTTTTGCCCAAACGTGAGCGGTTATGTTCGATCAGGGCATTGGCCACGGTCAAAATCGGGGTACGCGAGCGGTAGTTGTGCTCGAGCTTGACCACGGTGGCGTTTTCGAAGTCCTGATCGAACTCGAGAATATTGCGCACGTGCGCACCCCTCCAGCCGTAGATGCTCTGGTCGTCGTCCCCGACGACGCAGAGGTTGTCGTGCGTCGAACAGAGTTTGCGCAGCAGTTTGAACTGAAGCTCGTTGGTATCTTGATATTCGTCGATCATAATGTAGCGGTATTTCTCGCTCGTCGCCCTGGCCAGTTCGGGATGCTCGTCGAGCAGCCGGTACGTCAGTGCGATCAGGTCGTCGAAATCGACCAGGTTGTTCTCGAGCAGATTCGCTTCGTACGCCTCGTACACTTTGGCGATCTGCTGATAGTTTTTCAGCTCCGCCTGCGCGTAGGCTTCTTCGGGGCTCATCAGCGAATTTTTGTAGCGCGAAATTTCGCTGGCGACCAGCGGCAGCGGCAAATCGGCGTTGATACGCTTGAGAATCCGTTTTTTGTCGTCGGTATCGATAACGACGAAATTGTTCTTGCGACCGAGCTTGTCGATATGAAACTTCAAAAACAGCAGCCCGAATTTGTGAAAGGTACACAACAGCGGCGGATAGCCCCGCGATCCGATCATCGACAGTGCCCGTTCGCGCATTTCGGCCGCCGCCTTGTTGGTGAACGTCAGTGTCAGCGTACTGCCCGCGGGCACGCCCACGACGTCGAGCAGATAAGCCAGCCGCGACGTGATCGTCGTCGTCTTGCCGCTCCCGGCTCCGGCGAGGATGAGCAGCGGACCGTCGATGGTTCGAACCGCCTCCGCCTGTGCTTCGTTAAGATGTTTGAATATATGTTCCATAGGTACGTTCCCGAACGCTTCCGCTTTGAAAACGGTTTCGGTTCCTCATTCTTTCATAGTTAATCGATTATAGCAATTTTTCTTTAAGCGAAAGTTTTTTGTGACAATTTCGGAACGAAACGGGATGAAATTTATAAAAATAGTTATAAAAAGTAATCTTGTTTATTGAAATTGTTATCATGATGCGTTATAATTAGGTTACGATTACATTATAGTGACTTGAATCGCCGCCGTTTCGCGACGATTTCATTTGCCTTATAAAGGAAAAAGAATGCTAAAAGATTTTGCCAAACTGCGCACCTTTTTGACCGTCGTCAAGGAGAAGAGCTTCTCCAAAGCATCGGCCAAACTCGGTATCTCTCAGCCTGCCGTCACCCAGCAGATCAAATTCATCGAAGAATACCTCGACACCCAGATCGTCGAGCGCAAAAAGAACGGGATCAAACTGACGAAAGAAGGCGAAGACCTCTACCGCATCGCGGTCAAACTCGAAAAAGCGATCAACAACAGCCAAAAAGAGCTGCTCAAGATCATCAACAAAGAGTTCACCTTCGTCCTCGGTGCTTCCTACGCGATCGGGAACTATGTCATTCCGGCCTACCTCGGCGCCATCAAAGAGAAAATCCATAACGAAGTCTACATGCACGTCGGGCTTTCGAGCGAAATTATCGACGAACTCGAAGACAAGAAAATCGATGTCGCCCTGATCGAATCCCCCGTCTTTCGCGACGGCATCATCTATCGTGAATGGATGCAGGACGAACTCGTTCTTTTTTCGAACCAGCCGTTGCCGAAATTCCTGAAAAAAGAGGACTTTTTCGAATTCGACTGGATCTGCCGCGACGAAAACTCGCACACGCGAAAACTCGTCTCCGAAGCCTTCGACGAACTGGAAATCGACTGCTCCAGTTTCAATATCATCGGCGTCGTTCAGTCGCCTACCGCCGTCAAAGAAACGATTCTGCGTTCACCGAAAAACGGACGGCCGGTCGTCTCGGTCATTTCCCGGCACGTCATCGAAGACGAAATCGCCGAAGGCAAGCTCTACGAAGCGAGAATGCGCGGTTTTCACGTGTACAGAAAATTCTACATCGCCTACAACAAAGAGCGCAAACACGACGCTTTCGTCACCAACGTCGTCGAATTCCTGCTGACCATGCGCATGTAAGGCCGGCGGCAGCCGCCCGCCCCAAAA
>CAZYEW010000065.1:0-5544 GCA_964646705.1 uncultured Sulfurimonas sp. | reverse complement strand
AAATTTCCGATTCTCCGGATTGGCCATCAGTGCGGCCATCGAATTTTCGATCCCGTCGGGCGAAGGTTCCTGTTCCGTTTTCGGAGCGACCTCTTTGTAAACGGCATGATTGATGAAAATCGGTGTCTCGTCGACGATCACCTGCACGATACTGAGCAGCGGTACGGTCACGAAACTTCCGATATTTTCCTCGCCGAATCCCGCTTCGAAAATCAGCATATTCTCCTCGATACGGGCACTGTCGTACGTATAGCCCGCCAGAAAGAACAGCGTCATCGGATGAAACTGCGACGTGATGTGCTCGGGAAGCGGGGGGTCGAAATCGAGGTTCTCGATACGGCAGAGAATGCCGAAATGCTGATCGTGCTCGAACAGATACACCAGCATCTCTTCGATATGCCGCTGCATCAGCAGGGCGAATTCGTCGTCGTTAAGAATATTGATAAGCATCGCTACCTTTCTTTGTCGATAATGGCGCGAACCGGTTCAAAGACGGTGCGTTCGTTCAGGCAAGTATACCACCGCCAACCTCGACAAAGCCTGATAGGGCGTTCATCACGGCGATTTTTTCGGCTTTTCGAGCCATTTTCTCCGTCACCTCGGCTTCGACGAGCAGACCTTCGCCGAGCAACCGTGCACGGGTCGTTCCAGCAAGCAGCGGCCGGCTCGGCGTCAGCCACCGTCCCTCTATCAAAAAAGCGACGTTGGCGATGGTCGTATCGGTTACCAGGCCGTGCCGAACGATCAGTACGTCGTCGGCCGCACCCCGCCGTTCGTACAGCGCATCGAGCCGGCTGCGATCGGTAAACTTGAACGCATATTCCAGCGTCTCGTCGGCCACCGTCTTCAACGTCTCGACCCGCCGTGTGCGAAGCGGAAGGTATGCCGTCTCGAAACCGTTCGCATGATAAACGAAGCGGCAGCGCCACTCGCCCGGCGGCGGCGAGAGCAAGGCTGCCAGATCGTAACGGGGCCACCCTGACGCCCTGCACGTGCGATCGAGCCGCGCCTGATGCCAGCGCAGATGCATCACGCGGCCGGCTTCGACACGCAGCGTCTCGAAACAGGCCCCGGCGCTATTCACGACTCAAACAGCGCCGTCGAGATGTAGCGTTCGGCCGTATCACACAGCACGGTCACGATGGTTTTGCCCGCATTCTCGGGCCGTGCGGCAAGTTCCATCGCCGCATGCACGTTCGCACCCGCGCTGATGCCGACGAGCAGACCTTCTTCGCGTGCAAGCATCCGCGACGTTTCCATCGCCGCTTCGCTTTCGACGGTTACCACTTCGCTGAACAGCGTCGTATCGAGGACGTCGGGCACGAAGCCCGCCCCGATGCCCTGAATTTTGTGCGGTCCCGGTCTGTTGCCCGAAAGCACGGCCGACTCGGCCGGTTCGACCGCGACGATGCGAAGCGAGGGAATCGCTTCGCGCAGCCGGCTGCCGGTACCCGTCAGCGTACCGCCCGTTCCCACCGCCGCAACGAAGATATCGACGTCGCCGCCCGTATCGCGCAAAATTTCTTCGGCCGTCGTTTCGCGGTGAATCGCCGGATTGGCCGGATTGGCGAACTGCTGCAAGATGATCGCGTCCCCCAGGGTCTCGATCAGCTCGTTGGCTTTGTCGATCGACCCCTGCATCCCCAAGGCCGCCGGCGTCAGCACCAGCTCGGCACCCAACGCTTTGAGAATGTTGCGCCGCTCGACACTCATCGATTCGGGCATGGTCAGCACCAGTTTCAGTCCCAGCGCCGCACAGATCGACGCCAGTGCGATGCCCGTATTGCCGCTGGTGGGTTCGATGATCGTCGTCGATTTGCCGATTTTTCCCGACTCAAGCGCCGTTTTGATCATGTTGTAGCCGATACGGTCTTTGACCGAACTGGTCGGGTTCATGAATTCACATTTGCCCAAAATGGTCGCACCGGTCTTTTCCGACGGCGTGTTGAGCCGAATCAACGGCGTGTTTCCGATTAAATCCGTGATGTTTTCCGCAATGGGCATCTCGACACCTTTTATAACGTAGAATAATCATTTGCCGATACGGCGTTTGTGAAGCAATAGTATTGGAATTCCGATTAAACTTCTGTAAAGCGCGCTTTTCACACGGTTCGGCCTAAGCCGGCGACGCTATAATTCCCGTATGAATCTCGAAGCGCTCAAAGGCCGCACGGTCGTTCTTTTCGGCAAGCCCCGTTCGCTCAACGAAGACGAATTCGACCGCCTGCTCAAAACCGCCGGTATCGCACGCGCCGCCGCATGGAGCCCCGACACCGCGGTTGTCATAGAAGGGCGTATGCCCGCCCCGCACGAGCAAGACGAACTCGACCGCCTCTACGAAGAACACGGTCTTCTTCCCGTCGGCATCGACACGTTCGAAAAGGCGCTCTGCTCGCAGCTCGATGCCGATCGGATTCTGATGAGCCTCAAGCTGACCGCCGACCGCGATCGCCTGCGGGCCTTCTTGCAAAACCCCCATATCGACGACGCCTTTTTCCTCCGCCTGCTCGCACTTTACGACTGGGGCGGCGAAGGCTTTTTCGACAACGACGCCAACCGCGACGTCACCGCCGCCTTCATCGGCCGCTTCTACGGCAACCTCGACCGCAACCACAACATTCAGTACTCCATGCTCGGACTGCTTCATCTGCTCCAAAACGATGTCGAAGCCTCCGTCGTACACACGCTGGGACGACTCGACCCGATGCGCCGTGCCTTTTCCGACGCCGACCGGCAGCTGCGCAGCGTCGTCGAAGCCCTCGCCCGCCATCCGCACACCGATACGCATATTCTTCGCGAAATCATTCGACGAGGCGACGATGCCCTGCGCGCCGTCGTCGCGCAGCGTCCGAAGCTCGATGCGGCCGTCCAGCAGGAACTTTTCGCCCTCGGCAACCCCGCCGTCACCCGGGCCCTTGCACAAAATCCCGACCTCGACGACGCCCTTGTCCAGACCATGACCAACGAGCCGAAGCTTGCGGCGACGCTTTTTGCGCACCTGCGTCTCGACGACGAGCGGTTCGCACAAGGGCTTGCGGCCCATCCCAAAGCACTCGCAGGCAATCCGACGCTCAACCGTCAAATGCAGCGAACACTGCTCGAATACGGCGACGTCGGCATACTGCGCACTCTGGCGGCCAACGAAAACCTCAGCCTTGCCGAAAGCCTGCTTGCCACGGAAGACGCCGGTGTACTCGCCGCCCTCGCCGCCAATCCGGCCGCCCCTGCCGACGTGCTTGAACGGCTGTATCGTACGGGCGGCTTCGACGAAGCGCTGGCCGCCAACCCGTCCCTCGACGCCGGCATTATCGAGACGCTTTTTCACAAAAAAAACGCGGAGGTGCTCGCCGCACTTGCCGCCAACCCTTCCACGCCCGTGCAGATTTTGCAGCAGTTGCAGCTCGATGCCCGTTTCGAACGCATCGTCCGCCAAAACGAGACATTCTCCGAACATGTCAAACGTGAACAGATAGGATGGCTATGAGATCCGCAGACATCACCAAAACCCTGAGCGCCCTTGTCGCCGAAAAACTCCCCGCTTTCATATGGGGAGCACCCGGCATCGGCAAATCGTCCATCGTCCGTCAGATCGCCGAGCGCGAAGGCATCGGTTTCATCGACCTGCGCCTTTCCTTGATGGATCCGACCGACCTCAAAGGCATTCCTTTTTACGACAAAGACGCCCATAAGGCCGTCTGGGCGCCGCCCTCGTTCCTGCCCGAAGGAGGCGAAGGCATCTTGTTTCTCGACGAACTCAATACCGCCGCACCCTCGGTGCAGGCCTCGGCCTATCAGCTGATTCTCGACCGTCGCGTCGGCGAATACGTCCTGCCCGACGGGTGGGCGATCGTCGCGGCGGGCAACCGCGAAAACGACCGCGGCATCGTCTACCGCATGCCGCTGCCGCTGGCCAACCGGTTCGTGCACCTAGAGATGGAAGTGCATTCGGGCGACTGGCGCGACTGGGCCCTGCGCCGCGGCCTCGACGCGCGGATCGTTGGCTATATCGGCGCCAAGCCCGACGCACTGTTTCGTTTCGACCCCGCTTCCGACGCCAAAAGTTTCCCCACACCGCGCAGCTGGGAATTCGTGCACGGCATTTTGCAAGCCGGCATGGACGCCGAACTGCTGCTCGGTGCCGTCGCCGGTGCCGTCGGCGACGAAACCGCCGTCGATTTCGTCGCCTTTGCCAAAGTGATGCATACCCTGCCCGATACGAAGGCGATTTTACGGGGCGAAGACGTCGAAATTCCCGCATCGCTCGATGCCCTGCACGTTCTTGCTTCGATGCTCGTCGCGCAAGCCCTCGATGCCGACGACGACACCCTCGCGCATCTGCTGCGCTTCACCCTGGAACTGCCGCCGGAATTTGCGGTGCTGATCGTCCAGGACTTGCAGCGCGGCGGCGCAGAGCTTGAACACCTCGATGCCTACGGCACGTGGGTCGAGCGCTTTGCCTTCTTACTCTGAGGCGACGATGTCTTCCACCCATGACCGGCTTTCTCGCGCCAAGACCCGACTCCTGCTCGACGCCCCCTATTTCGGCACGCTCGCAAGACGGCTCGAAACCGAACCCGACGACGACATCGCCGCTTTTTTAAGCGACGGCACGCAGCTGCGCTACAACCCAGACTATCTGAATTCCCTCGACGACGACGCCCTCGCTTTCGTTCTGGCCAACGGTGCCATGCACGCCGCTTTGGCCCATGAAAAACGGCGCGAAAAACGCCACGGATGGCTCTGGCAGCTCGCCACCGACCATGCCGTCAACGCACTTTTGGTGCAAAACGGTTTCACCCTGCCGCCGCAAGTCGTTTACGAACCGCGTTTCGACGGCATGTACGCCGAGGAGATCTACCGTATTCTCAAAGACGAAATCAAAAACGAAGAGTACGGCGACGATGCAAACGACGACACCGGCTACAACGAAGAAAACCGCCGAAAACAAAATCCGCTGCGTAACGCCGAAGGCGACCGTGACCCTGAAAAGAAACGGCCGACGATGGAAGTCGAAAACGTGCCCGAAGCACAGCTTTTCGAACATTTCGAACGGCAGCTGCGCGAACGGCTCGAACGCAGCGGCCAACTGCCCGCGGGACTCGAACGTTTCTTCACCCCGACGAAACAGGCCGTCGTCGACTGGCGCAGCGAGCTTGCACACGCGCTTTCACGCCACCTGCGCAGCGACTACCGGATGCTTCCGCCTTCTAAAAAACTGCTTTACGAGCAGATCTACCTGCCCTCCGCGGCTTCCGAAACCCTCGAAGCGGTTCTTGCCGTAGACAGTTCGGGTTCGGTCGACGAAACACTGCTGGGCCGCTTTATCGCCGAAATCGAATCGCTGCTCGAAACCTTCAACGACTATCGGATCGAACTGCTCGTATGCGATGCGAAAATCCGGCGCCACCGGCAATGTTTTCCGGGCGAATCCCTCGATCCCGAAATCGTCGGCGGAGGCGGCACCGACTTTCGACCCGTCTTTTCGTGGATCGAACGCCACCGCCCGCACGCCGAGCTGCTGCTGTACTTCACCGACCTCGACGG
>CAZYEW010000064.1:8108-10965 GCA_964646705.1 uncultured Sulfurimonas sp. | reverse complement strand
CCTTTCGCCCGGTCTTCTCTGCCGCGCCGGTGCAGCTCGAAGCTGACGCTGGCGTTGATCATCCCTTTGAGCAGCAGCACTTCGGGGTCTTTTTCGAAGCGGCGCGGGTACCATAACGCTTCGAGAACCTCGTGCGCGTCGTAGTAGCGTTCTTCTTCCAAACAGGCGATGAAAGCCCTGGCGATTTCAGGCGTCAACACGTCGCTTCACTTCGGTATTTGTTCCAGTATCCCCGCCCGCCGCGCAGTGAAATGCAGTGTTTGTCCGGAAACCGACGGCGGTATTCGGGCAGTCGTGCGAGGGTGTCTTTGCCGCTGTCGCAATAGAATACGAGCACCGTTCCTTCCGGTTCACGGTGCAGCAGAGGCGGATTATAGGTGATCGTTTCGATATGTTCGATCGGCTGCAGAATCGTATCGACGAGCAGCACTTTCACCCCGTTGGCTTCGAGCCGTGCCTTTTCGCGCAAAAACTCCTCTTGCGTCCATTCGTCGGGAAACCGTTCGTTCATGCCTGCCGTCCGTTTTTTTCGGCACTTTATCACTTCGGACTTTACGCCCGCGTTAGAAAGCGAAATTAGCTACAATGCGGCCATGGCAAAAAAGAAAAAGAAACTCTCCCGCCTCAATGCCGCCGTACGCCGATTCTTCGACGGCGACGGATTCGACGAAGGCATCGAGCGCGTCGAAACCCAAACCCTGCGCGAACTCGTTCAGACGCTGGGCATCGTACCCGACGACTGGGACCGCGCCGCACTGCTGCGGATACTGCGCCGGCTCTGGAGCGATGCCGACACGGAAGTCCGACGGCAGATCGTCGCCTTTTTTACGGCCGAAGGAAAAATCTACCCCTCGGCGAAGACCAAGGAGCCCTCCCGCGAACGCCGCGACAAAATCGCCTCCATTCTCGAAACGATGGATGTCACGCCCGACGAAGCACATGCGCTGCACAACGCCTTCATCGAAGTTCGCACCAAAAAGATCACACCGCAGAAAATGGAAGCCAAGCTCGAACATCTTCGTTTCGAACGCAAACGTGCACGCATCGAACAGCGGTGTGAAGGCACGTTCGATATCGACGACCGGTTCGAGTTCAATGCCGTGCTGCGCTACGAGCTTTTCGGCGAACGGTTCGGCAAAATCCATCCGCTTCGCACCCCGGCCTTTTCCTACACCTATTTGAAAGACGAAGACGAAGACGCCCTCGTCCGTGCCGTCGAAACCGCCAAAGCCGAAACCGTCGAAAAAACCCAGCATGCGCTCGAAACGTTTTTAAGTGCGCTGAACCCGTCGCATCCGTACTTCGATACCGACACGATCGTCCGTACGCTCAAAAGCGCACCGCCCGATGCCGACCCCTCCTTGCCTCCGATCGACGATACGCTGCTGCTCAACGCCCTGCGCCGTCACGCACCCGTTTTGCACAATGCCGTGCAAAACGGCGAAGAAATCCTGCTCAGCGTCAAAGGCCGCTTTGTTCCCGAAGGGTTTGCGCACCCGCTGACGCACGAGGCCCATTTGCCCTTCGAGGCCGCGAACCTGCTGGTTCCGCTGTGGAAAGGCGAACCCGTCGATATTCTCGATGCCCTGGAAAACGCTTTGAAACAGGAGCGCGAAAGTTTTTGTTCGCAACTCGCCGCGCTTGCCGACGCCTGCCTCGAACGTGCCGGGGTACTCGACCTCGAGCGCGAAGAGGTGTTGCGCTGGATCGAAACGCAGCTTCAGGGCCACCTTGGCGATTCGCTCGTCATCTCGTCGAAACTGTGGAGAAAAATCCTTTTTCACTGGGAACGCCATATCCAAGACGCCCTGCTGCGCCATCAGCGCCGGCAGCTGCTCGCACGCACGATCCGCGACTTCAAGAACCTGTTCCCGCTCGCACGCCGGCTGCGCCGAAAACTCGTCTTTCACGTCGGTCCGACCAACAGCGGCAAAACCTACCGGGCCATGCAGACACTCGAACGCGCCGACACGGGCTATTACCTCGCGCCGCTGCGCCTGCTCGCCCTCGAAGGCTACGAATCGCTGCGCGCGCACGGCATCGCCGCTTCGCTCGTCACCGGCGAAGAGCAGCTGCTCGACGACGACGCCACCCACATCGCCTCGACGATCGAAATGCTCGATTTCGACGCGGACGTCGATGTCTGCGTGATCGACGAGGTGCAGATGCTCGGCGACCGTGACCGCGGCTGGGCCTGGGCCAACGCCATCATCGGCGCACCGGCGAAAACGGTCGTCATGACGGGTTCCGAAAACGCCCTCGATGCCGTCCGTGCGCTGGCCGACTACCTCGGTGAGACGCTTGAAATCGTTCGTTTCGAGCGCAAAAACCCGCTGGAACTCCTGCACGCCTCGACGCCGGTGACGCAGATCGCTCCCGGCACGGCCGTCGTCGCGTTTTCGCGCAAAGAGGTTTTGCGGCTCAAACAGCAGCTTTCACGCCATTTCCGCGTCAGCGTCGTCTACGGCAACCTTTCGCCCGAAGTACGCCGCGAAGAGGCGCGACGCTTCCGCGAGGGCGAAACCGAAGTGCTCGTCGCCACCGATGCCATCGCCATGGGCCTGAACCTGCCGATCAAAACGATTCTGTTCGCCCGTGCCGACAAATTCGACGGAGAAAACCAGCGGCCGCTGACCGCCTCGGAAATCCACCAGATCGCCGGGCGTGCCGGACGCTACGGGATCGAGGAGAAAGGCTACGTCGGGGCATTGACGCCCGACGTGCTGCGGATGCTGCACAAACAGTTCCCCAAGCCGGCACACCCCCTGACCTTGCCGTTCAAGGTCAAAGCCAGTCTCGATCACATTCTGCTCGTCGGCAGCATTCTCGAGGAAAATTCGCTCGAAAACATTCTGAA
>CAZYEW010000064.1:0-8008 GCA_964646705.1 uncultured Sulfurimonas sp. | reverse complement strand
CAGAGCACCGAAGAACTGCTCGACGCCGAAGACCGCGTCAAAGAAATTTCGCTCTACCTTTGGCTCGCCTATCGCTTCGACGCGTTCTTTCCCGACACCGCGCTTGCCGGACGGTGGCGCGAAACACTCAATCGTTTCATCGAAAACTCGCTGAAAAAAAGCGAATTTCTGCCGCGCTGCAGCCAGTGTGCCAACGTGCTGCCGCTCGACAGCCGCTACCGTCTGTGCCAGCGCTGTTTCCGCAAACTCAATCTCGACAAACGGCGGCGGAAATGAACCGAAAGTTTGAATCTGTTATAATGGGTGTGACTGCAAAACGGGAGTGTTAGCATGGCCAAAGAGCACAGTTTCGACATCTCTGCCAAAATCGACCTGCAAGCGTTCAAAGATGCCGTCGTACAGGCACGCCGCGAGGTGGCGAACCGTTACGATTTCAAAGGCATCACGGCCGACATCGACTACGACGAAAAAGGCAAGATCCTCACCCTGACGGCATCGAGCGACAACAAGCTCGAAGCACTCGGGGACATTTTCGTCGCCAAACTGCTCAAACGGGGACTGGCGTCGAACGTGCTCGACAAACTCGGCACCGAAGACAGTAGCGGCGGCAACCGAAAAACACGGTTCAAGGTCGTCGACTACATCGAAGCCAAAGAAGCCAAGAAAATCGTCGCCGAAATCAAACAGCTCAAACTCAAAGTGAACGCCCAGATCGAAGGCGACCACATTCGCGTCAAAGGCAAACAGCTCGACGACCTGCAAAAAGTGATCCGCGCCGTGCGGGGCATGGAGTGGGATGCCCCGCTCGTGTTCGAAAATATGCGATAAGGAGGACAAGCATGCCCAAGATGACCGTCGCCCAGGCGGCAGAACATTTCAAAATCTCCAAAGAGGCCATTCACAACCGTATCCGCAGGGGTACGCTCAACAGCGTCATCGAAAACGGTGTCAAATACGTACTGCTGCCCGACGAAAAGCCGACGGCGCATCCCGACAGCCGTTTTTACGACTACATCGAGCAAGAGAACGGCCGGCTCAAAGAAAAAACCGAACGCCTCGAAGCCGAAATCGACCGGCTTCGCGACCAGCGCGAGGCGATGCTGATCGCAGAACGCGAAAAAATCGAACAAATTTACAAGGAACGCGACGCGCAGCTCAAGAGCGTTCTTGAAGTCTTCGCCTCCAAACTGCTGCCGCCGCATGCGGTCGATGCGGCGATCGAAGAGAGCGTCGAGAGTGTCGAAGAAAACGGCGAGGTCGTCGACGTCGACCTTCCCGACAACGACGACCCCTTCGCCGGCGACGATTTCGACGACCTCGTGTCACTCAAAGATTTTCTCAAGCTCAAAGACTTCGGCAAGAAGAAACGCCAGCGCATCAAAAAGCGATTCAAAACGCACGCCAGCGAAGATGCGCGTATTCTCGTCCGAGAGGGCACGCTCTACCTGCGCCCCTACCACTACGATTACAGCGATCTTCTCGAATAACCAAAAACCAAAGACTAAAAACCAAAAACTAAAAACTAAACCCCGGAATCTAAAAACTCGGCGCGCCGAAATCCAGGCCGCCGAATCCTCCGAGATTCGGATCTGCAAACCCTTCCGTGCCGCTGCGTGTACGCAGCATCACGATATCTTGTTTGGGCGCGATTCCCTGCGGACAGACGGGAACGCATTCGTTGCACAGGGTACAGTTCCAAATGCCCTCCGTTTGTACCGCTTCGAGCTTCTCACGCACGTTAGCCGTGCGTTTGTCGCTGACGTACCGCCAGCTGCGCGTAAGCGCGAAAGGACCGGCGAAGCCTTCGTCGTAGGCATAGACCGGGCAGGCGCTGTAACAGGCGCCGCAGAGGATGCAATCGCTTTGCAGCGCATTGGCTCGCTCGTCTTCGATCGTCAGTGCCGGCGTTTCGGACAGCGGCTCGTTCCAGGCTTCGACCTGAACGTTGCGGGCAAGGGCACCCTCCATATCGACCGCCAGATCGCGCAGTACGGGCACGTTGCGCAGCGGCTCGACGACGACGGCACCTTCGGGCTTGCAAGCACAGGCAAGCACCTCGGTCCCGTCGGCCCTGACGGCACAGCTTCCGCAAACGCCGCTTCGGCATCCCGACGTGAACGTCAGCGTCGGATCCTGCGTTGTCTTGATCGTTTCGAGCATTTCAAGCAGAGTCGCGCCTTCGGACACCACGGTATACACCGCCTTCTCGTCGCCCCGCAGAATCGTCACCGTCGTTTCAGCCATTGTCACGCTCCGTTTCGTCTTCGTCATTCCCGTAGGGGTCTTCACAGCAGGCATCTTCCCACGCTTCCTCGTTTTCGTCGAGAAAATCCTCGTCGATATCGTCGTCGCAGCACCTTATACGAACGTTACGCACGGTTCCTCCTTCATTTCGATACGGCTGTGCCCGTCGAATGCCGCGCTTCGCTGCGGAAAGTCTTTGCGGTAATGCGCACCGCGGCTCTCTTGGCGTGCCAACGCCGATGCGAGCAGTGCGCGTGCAACGACGAGGGCATTGCGAAACTCCAGATAATCCGTCAGATTGGTGTTGTAGTTTTTGGAGCGGTCGCGCACGCCCGTTGCAGGCAGCCGGTCGAGCATTCGCGCAAGCGTCTTGCCGGCCGCTTCGAGCCCCGTCGCATCACGCACCAGCCCGACGTTTTCGTAGAGTACACGCGCCAGCGTATCCCGCTCGGCATAGAAATCGACGTCGGCGTCGTCGCAAAACAACGATGCGACGCCTGGATGTTCGGCACAGCCCTCGACCCGGCCCCGCCCGACCGCCGCTTCGGCAGCGCTGCGTCCGGCTTCGCGGCCGAACACGATCAGCTCCAGCAGCGAGTTTCCGCCCAGGCGGTTGGCACCGTGCACCCGATGATGCGCGCACTCACCGGCGGCAAACAGACCGCTCACAGCCGTTTGGCAGCGTGCATCGACCTCGATGCCGCCCATCGTGTAATGCGCCGCCGGACGAATCGGCAAAAGCTCCGATACGGGATCGACGCCTTCGTACAGGCGTGCCAATTTGCGTTCTTGCGGCAGCTGCGCGTCGATAAAGGCTTCGCCCAGATGGCGTATGTCGAGGAACACCGGTTCGCCCGCGGCGATTTTTTCGTGAATGGCCCGTGCCACCCGGTCACGCGGCAGCAGCTCGTCGACGAAACGCTCGCCGTTGCCGTCGATCAGATAACCGCCCGCGCCGCGCGCACTTTCGGAAATGAGAATCGACGATTGGCGCAGGCCGGTAGGGTGAAACTGCACGAACTCCATGTCGCACAGCCGTGCTCCCGCCCGCAGTGCCGCGGCATGGCCGTCGCCGACGCTGCCCGCGGCATTGGTACTGAAACGGCCGTACACCTTGGCATAGCCGCCCGTCGCCAGGATCACGCTGCGCGCGGGATGAGTTTCGACCTCTCCGGTACGGACATTGAGCAGATGGACGCCGCTCGCCTCACCCTCGGCAACGGCAATATCGAGCAAAAAACGTTCGTTCAAAAACTGAATTCCGAGCCGGTTGCACTGGTCGTACAGGGTATGCAGTATTTTCAGCCCGCTGTAATCTTGCGCATAACACGCCCGTGACGCCGACGCACCGCCCAGACGCCGCTGTGCGATACGGGCTTTAGCCGTTCGGCTAAAAGGCACGCCGATGCGATCGAGCCATTGTACCGCCGCAACGCCGTCTTCGCACAGGCGCCGCACGGCGGCTTCGTCGGCGAGCCCCTGCGCCGACTTGAGCGTATCGGCGACATGCGCATCGATACTGTCTTCGCCGTCGTAGCCGAGTGCGGCGTTGATGCCGCCTTGCGCCATACACGTTTGCGCCCGCGTGGGATAGCTTTTGGTCGCGACCGTCACGTTCGCGCCGGTTTCAGCCGCGGCAATCGCCGCGGCAAGTCCCGCTCCGCCGCCGCCGACAATCAATACGTCCGTCATCCGTTCACTCCTTCTTGTCAGGAAAATAGCGATGCATTATCGCCGCTGCATCGGCTTTGCGCTCACCTGTCTTCACGATGCGCCCGTAACCGATGAGAAAATAGGTCTTCTTGGTCACGACTTCTTCGATGCCCCCCTCGGCGTTATAACCGATCAGCACCCCGTATTCGTCTTCTTTTTCGATCGAATCGAGCTGCACGACGTGGACGACGCGGGGGCTGTCGAAGGTATCGGCGATGGCTTCTTGGTCCATCCGCACGCGCGAAAGGTACATTTTGCGCCCTTTTTTGGAAAGTCCCACGGGCAAGATCCCCACACGCGGCGCCAGTTTGACCAGACGGGGAATGTTCAAAACGACCGATAACGCATCGTACTCGCTGTAATAATCGAGCGTTTTCTTTTCGTTTTTGCGTTTGTGCTCGGTTTTGGTCTTTAACCCCATCGAAAAAACGTCGAAGCTTGTTTCCGTCACCGTTTCGTTTTTGTCTTGATAGCGGGTAATCGTTTTGGCGTCGTGGTCGAAGACGAAAACGTTCGTTTCGCTCGTCGTATCGTTTTTCTGGCGTTCTTCGAACACGTCGCTGATGTAGCGGCCTTCGAATTTGTGCCCGCGGCTGACGAAAAGATCGCGTTCATGCCCCGAAATCTTCGCCGCCATACCCGTCGCACGGTCTTCGACGGTCATCACGTAACGCGCTGCGTCTTCGGCGATCGTGATCGTCGCCGTGCCGACCTTGCCGAACAGCGACAAATCGACTTCGTACTGCGTAACCGTCGCTTTCTGCGCCCCTGCAATCGCTGTGACAAACAGCATCATCCATACTATTCTCATGCGGCTATTATAGCGTGAATGCTACAATCTGCCCATGACATCGGCACTGTTCTCGGTTCTGGGCATCTATCTTTTCATCGGCGTCGGCTACCTCGCCAAGCGCACGTTCAAAGAAAAGATGGACGAACGCACCATCACCCTGCTCTCGGTTTATTTTCTTCAGGTCTTTCTCACGCTGTGGGGGCTGCTCAAACGCCCGATCGACACGACGCTGCTCGAAGCGCCCCTGCTCTACGCCGCGATCGTACTGTCGCTGCTCGTGCTCACCTTCACGCTTGCACGGCGTTTTTTTGCCGATGCCAAAGAGCGTTCCGTCGCCACCGTCGCCGCGCTGATCGGCAATACCGGCAATCTCGGCATTCCTCTGGGTATCGCGCTTTTCGGCGAACAGAGCGTACCTTTCACCACCATCGTCAATCTCGTCAACGTGTTTTTCGTCTACACCTTCGGCGTCTATTTCTATTCGCGCGGCAGTTTCAGCGTTCGCGATTCGCTGCGCAACATCGTCCGGCTGCCGATCCTCTGGGCCGCCCTCGCCGCCCTCGCGCTGAACCTTGCCGGCTACCGGCTTGAAGGCACGCTCGACAAAACGCTGATGATGGGTGCCTACGCCTCGATGGTGATGCAGCTGGTGCTGTTTGGCATCTACCTCTACGACACGAAGATCGGCACGCTGAACAAGCATCTGCTCGGCTGGACGGTAGGCGTCAAATTTCTCGTCGTGCCGCTGCTGACCTATGCCGCGCTCGCTTTCACCCCTTTCGACCCGCTGGTCAAAGGCATCCTCTTTATGGAAATGCTTACGCCGCTGGCCGTCGCCAACGTCAACCTCTCGGCCCTCTACGACTGCCGTCCCCGTACCGTCACGGCCCTGGTCTTCGTCACGTCCGTCCTCTTTTTGGGTATCATTTTCGTCGCGATTCGGCTGGTGCCGTGGCTGACTCCCTAAAGGAAAAAAGATGAAAGAACTCACCGACGAAAACTACACCGACTTCATCACGCAGACGGACAAGCCCGTTTTCATCGACTTCTACTCGCCCACCTGCGGCCCGTGCCAGACGGTGCAGGGGCTGCTGCCGCACCTTGAACAGCGTTTCGGCGACGATGCCGTCATCGCCAAGGTGGACGTCACCCGCAACCCAAAACTCGCCGCCAAGTACGAAATTCGCAGCGTACCGTTTTGCGTCAGCATCTCGCCCAAAGACAAAATGGTCAAAGATTACGAACTCGGTGCGGCAACGCTCGGACGCTACATCCAGATGATCGAAAAAGCCAGAGGGAAACAAGGTTTTTTTTCGAAGCTGTTCGAGGCGAAATGAGTTTGTGGATTCCGGGTCGGGCCCGGAATGACGGACAGTCCGGCGGTGTTCTGAACAGTCCGTATCACCCCGGCGAAAACACGGCGACGATCGCCGCGTAGCGTACGATACGCAGCGAACCCGCGATCAGCAAAAAATACCAAAAGTTCAGTCGTACCAGCCCTGCGACCAGCGTCAGCGGATCGCCGATCACGGGCAGCCAACTCGCCAGCAGTGCCCCGTAGCCCCACCGCTTTCCCCATGCCAGGGTTTTTCGGCCCATACGGCTGCGTTCGAGCCGTGCGTGGGTTTTGTCGTAAAGCACGTACCCCAGCACATAGTTGAGCACGATCGCCGACACGTTGCCGAGCGACGCGGCACTCAGCGCAACCGTGCCGTCCATCCCCGCCGCAAGCGCAGCGCCCAAAACGGCCTCGGAACTCATCGGCAGCAGCGTCGCGGCGAGAAACGCGGAAAAAAACAGCCCGGGCGGGCCGTATTCAGGCATCGAAAAAGGAGCGGATATTGTCGATGACGGCAGCGATGAGCCGCTGCCGCGCCTCGACCGACGTCCAGGCGATGTGCGGCGTGATATAAAGACGTTCTTTGTGCGCGATGCCCATGAGCGGATGGGGATCGGCCATCGGCTCGGTTTCGAGCACGTCAAGCCCGGCGTAAAGCGGTTTGGCGTCGAGAATCGCGGCCAGCGCGCGCTCGTCCACGATCCCGCCGCGGCCGAGGTTGAGCAGCACCGCACCGTCTTTCATCATCAGCAGTTCCGAATGGCCGATGAGCCCTTTCGTATCGGCGTTGAGCGGCGCATGAACCGAAACGATATCGCTCGTTTCGAGCAGGCGGCTGAGCGTCGTGCGTTCGAAGCGGGCATCGTCGTTCTTTCCCGACGTGGAATAATAAACGACCTGCGCCCCGAATGCCTCGGCGACCCGTGCGACGCCGCGCCCGATCTCGCCCAGGCCGACGATGCCCCACCGTTTGCCCCGAAGCTCGTGAAACGACGGGCCGATATGCGTGAACACCGGGCTTCGCTGCCAGTCGCCGCGTTTGACGTAATCGTCGTAGTAGCGGCTGTGCCCGAGCAGATAGAAGAGCATCGAAAACGTGTGCTGCACGACCGCGTCGGTCGAATAGCCCGCGACGTTGCGTACGGCGATGCCGCGGCGCCCTGCCGCATCGTGATCGATGTTGTTCGTGCCCGTCGCCGCGACGCAGATCAGCTTGAGCGACGCGGCCGTTTGCATCACCGCATCGTCGATGACGACCTTGTTCGTCACCGCGACGTCGGCGTCGGCCAGGCGCTGCGCCGTCTGATCGGGGCGCGTCGTCTCGTAGCGCACGACCTCGCCGAAAGCGTCGAAACCGCCGAGATCCGTGTCGCCGAAGGTCAGGGTGTCGAGCAGCACGATTTTCATTACGAATCTTTCACTTGCCCGATCAGGGTTTTGGCTTTTTCAAGGGCCGTTTCGGGCTCGCCGAATACCAGCGCTACCGCCAAACGGCGACCCGGATGCGACTCGGGCTTGCCGAAAACGCGCAGAAAACTCTCGGACGAAAACAGCGTCGGTTCCGCCGATACGACGGGCGCATGCGAATCGCCGCTTGCCTTGTACGCCGCCGATGCGCCGCCGCCGTAGAACGTAAATCCGAGCGGAAGCCCGAGCACCGCACGCAGATGCAGGGCGAATTCGCTCTGGCTCTGGGTGATGAGCGTCACCATGCCCGTATCGTGCGGACGGGGGCTCACTTCGCTGAAAAGCACCTCGTCGCCTTTGACGAAAAGCTCCACGCCGAAAATCCCTCTGCCGCCCAGACCGTCGGTGATCGCCTTGGCGATGCGGCGCGCATTGGCTTTGGCAGCCTCGCTCATTAGCATCGGCTGCCAGCTGAATACGTAGTCGCCGTCGCGCTGGATATGGCCGATCGG
>CAZYEW010000063.1:0-11059 GCA_964646705.1 uncultured Sulfurimonas sp. | reverse complement strand
AGCAGGAACTGATGGCTGATGAACGGGAACAGACCCTCAAAGACTATTTCAACCGCGCCCGCATGAATGCGGAAATCAAGATACTGCGGCTGCCGCAAGGCTGAGTCTTTGGCCTACCCCTCGTAGTTTTCCAGATATTTCGTATCGAAATTGTTGTTGATGAAGTCGGGGTTTTCCATCATTTTGAGGTGAAACGGAATCGTCGTGCGGATGCCTTTGACGCTGAATTCGCTCAGCGCCCGGTGCATACGCGCGATCGCATGGTCGCGGTCTTTGCCGTGGACGATCAGTTTGCCGATCATCGAATCGTAGGTCGGGGGAACGATGTAGCCAGCGTGCGCGTGGGTGTCGATGCGCACACCGATGCCGCCGGGGGCGATCCACTCTTTGATTTTTCCGGGGCTGGGCAGGAATTTGACCGGATCTTCGGCGGTGATTCGGCATTCGATGGCATGGCCTTTGAGGTCGATGCTCTCTTGGGGCGGAAGCTCCTCGCCTTCGGCGATACGGATCATCAGTTCGATGAGGTCGAGGCCGCTGACCTCTTCGCTGACGGTATGCTCGACCTGCAGCCGGGTATTCATTTCCATAAAATAGAAGTCGAGGTTCTTGTCGAGCAGAAACTCGAAGGTACCTGCACCTTCGTATTGAATGTATTTCGTGGCGCGTACCGCCGCGGCATGCAGCCGTTCGCGCACTTCGGGCGTGAGCGCGACCGCGGGAGATTCTTCGATGAGTTTCTGGTGGCGGCGCTGCATCGAGCAGTCGCGTTCGCCGACGTGAATGACGTTGCCGTGGCTGTCGGCAAGGACCTGCACCTCGATATGGCGCGGGTTCTGGATGAATTTTTCCATGTAGATCGTACCGTCGCCGAAGGCCGTGACGGCTTCGGATTCGGCGGCGAGAAAGGCGTTTTCGAGGTAGCTTTCGTCTTCGACGACGCGCATTCCGCGCCCGCCGCCGCCCTGAGCGGCTTTGAGAATGACGGGATAGCCGACCTCACGGGCGCGCCGTTTGGCGTCTTCGATGTTGTCGATGGCACCGTCGCTGCCGGGTACGACGGGCACGCCGGCTTCGATCATGACGTCTTTGGCCTTGGATTTGTCGCTCATCAGCACCATCACTTCGGGGGTGGGACCGATGAACTTGATGTTGTGGTGCGTACAGATTTCGACGAAATGCTGGTTTTCGCTCAAAAAGCCGTAGCCGGGGAAGATGGCGTCGCTGCCGCTGATTTCGGCGGCGGAGATGATGGCGGGGATGCTCAGGTAGCTTTCGGAACTGGGTGCTTCGCCGATACAGATCGCGGCGTCGGCAAGTTTGAGGTAGTGCGCGTCTTTGTCGCCTTTGGAATAGACGGCGACGGCTTCTTTCCCCATCTCTTTGATCGTCCGGATCGCACGCAGGGCGATCTCCCCGCGGTTGGCGACGAGAATGCGGTTGATCTTCGCCATTAGAGCTTCTCGACAAGGAAGAGCGGCATGTCGTATTCGACGGCCTGACCGTCGGAAACGAGGACATCGAGGATCTTGCAGTCGAATTCCGCTTCGAGTTCGTTCATGATCTTCATCGCTTCGAGGATGGCGATCACCTGCCCTTTTTTCACGGTGTCGCCGACTTTGACGAACGGCGGAGAGTCCGGCGAGGGCGCCGCGTAGAAGGTACCGACCATGGGTGAGAGAATTTCGACGGCGTTGGCGGGCAGTGCGGGTTTCGTTTCGTCGGCGGCAGCCTGTGCGGAAACGGGGGCCTGCACGGGTGCGGCAGCCTGTACGGGTGCGGCGGCAACGACGGTTCCCGTGGGTTTTTCAAGCTCCATTTCGAAGCCTTCCTTACTGATTTTAAGTCGGGAGAGGCCGCTTTCGTCGAACTCCTGCATCAATGTTTTGATCTGTCTGATATCCATCGTCGTACTCCTGTGTTTTACCCCGGGAAGTGGCGTGCGAGGTAGCCTGAAAATTAATTGCGATATAATACCACACTATAAGTAAAGTATCACCCCCGGAAGGGGCTTTCAAAAGGAAAACGATGGGGCTCAAGGCCGATTCCTGGATTCGTGAACAGGCACTCGAAAACGCGATGATTTCGCCGTTTTGCGAGGAACAGGTTGGCAAAGGCGTCGTCAGTTACGGGCTGAGCAGCTACGGCTACGACATCCGCGTCAGCGACGAATTCAAAATTTTCACCAATCTCAATTCGACGGTCGTCGATCCCAAACGCTTCGACGACGCCAACGTCGTCGATTTCAAAGGCGACGTCTGCATTGTCCCGCCGAATTCGTTCGCATTGGCGCGGACGGTGGAATATTTCAAGATACCGCGCGACGTGCTGGCGATCTGCCTGGGAAAAAGCACGTATGCACGGTGCGGCATCATCGTCAACGTCACGCCGTTCGAACCCGAATTCGAGGGGCATATCACGATCGAGATCTCCAACACCACCCCGTTGCCGGCGAAGATCTACGCCAACGAGGGGATCGCGCAGGTGCTCTTTTTGCAGGGTGACGAAATCTGCGAGACGAGCTACGGCGACAAAAACGGGAAGTACCAGGGCCAGCAGGGCATCACTTTACCGCGAATTTTACAGTAATGCGTTATCATTCGCGTATATCACAAAACTGAGGAAAGACTATGCTGCACGAATACCGCGACATCATCACGAAAATGAAAGAAGACGGCGCCGCGAACGCCCATTTCCTGAAAATTTTCGAACGCCACAACGAACTCGACGATCTGATCGAAAAAGCCGAAAGCGGTCAGATTCCGATGGACGATCTGGAGCTCGAAAAGCTGAAAAAAGAGAAGCTGCGCCTCAAAGACGAAGCTTATACGGCGATCATCAAGTACAAAAAAGAGCACAACCTCTAAAGCCCTGCTTTAGCTGCCGTTTTTTTCGAAACGGCACTTCCCCTTTAGGATTTTACCAGTTCGACCACTTTTTCCGGCGGCCGTCCGAGGACCGCTTTTGCGTCTTTGATCACGACCGGACGTTCGATCAGTTTCGGATATTTCGCCATGGCCGTGATCAGGGCCTCTTCGTCGTCGACGTCTTTGAGGCCGAGTTCCCTGTAAAGCGCTTCTTTGGTACGCATCAGCGCTTTGGCCGGAATGCCGAGCATTTTGACAACTTGCCTGATCTCATCGGCGCTTGGGGGCGTATCGAGGTAGCGTACGACCTTGGGTTCGATGCCTTCGGCTTCGAGCAGTTTGAGGGCTTCGCGCGATTTGCTGCAGCGCGGATTGTGCCAGATAACGGTATCGCTCACGGTGGTCTCCTGTTTTTTGCGAAATTGTAACGTTTTTTCTTCGCCGGTGTCGAACAGACGGGGAAAAGGTGTGTTGTCTATAAAAAATATATATAATCGTCAACATGGAACAGCTCGGAATTTTTCTGCGAATGCTGCGCGGTTCGTTTACGGACCTGCTTCCCATTATCGCGGTGATCGGTTTCTTTCAGACGTTCATATTGCAGCAGGTCCCTGCGGATCTGCCGTCGATCGCAGCGGGGCTGTTGATCGTCGCGGTCGGGCTGGCGCTGTTTCTTCAGGGGCTTGAAATCGGGATTTTTCCCGTCGGCGAGAATCTGGCGCAGGAGTTCGCCCGCAAAGGTTCGGCAGCGTGGCTGCTGGCGTTTGCGTTTTTGATCGGTTTTTCGACGACCGTCGCCGAACCGGCGCTTATCGCCATCGCCGACAAGGCAGCCGTCGTCAGCGACGGGCGTATCGACGCGCTGTTCTTGCGCCTGACGGTCGCTTTTTCGGTCGGTTTCGCCATTGCGCTGGGGACATTCCGTATCCTTGCGGGGCATCCGATTCATTATTATATTATCTCCGGCTACATCCTCGTCGTGATGTTGACGTTCTTCGTGCCGCCGGAGATCGTCGGACTGGCCTACGACAGCGGCGGGGTGACGACCTCGACGGTAACGGTGCCGCTGGTCGCGGCACTGGGCGTGGGCCTGGCGACGAGCATTCGCGGGCGCAATCCCGTGATCGACGGTTTCGGGCTGATCGCGTTCGCGTCGCTGACGCCGATGATCTTCGTGCAGCTTTACGGATTGTACGAATATGCCGTCGGCGGCACGGGGGCGATCGAAGCGATGGCGCAAAGCGTGGCGGACGAGATCGAGACGAGCCGCACGATTGCCCAGCACGCTGCGGCGCTGCTGTTCGAACTTGTCGACGTCGTCAAAGACGTCGCGCCGATTTTGGCCGTCATTTTCTTTTTTCAGTATGCCGTGATCCGCAGGAAGCTGCCGAACCTGCAGCGCATCATGCTTGGCATCGTTTTGGTGATTTTGGGGCTTTACGCGTTTATCGTCGGGCTGGAGATGGGGCTGTTTCCCATCGGCGAGACGATGGCGCTGCAGCTGACCGAAGGCGGCAGCCGGCTGTGGATCTACCTGTTCGCCTTTTCGATCGGCTTTTCGACGACGATGGCGGAGCCTGCACTGCTTGCGATCGCCATCAAAGTCGAGGAGATCTCCGGCGGAAAGATTCGCCAGACGGTTCTGCGTGTCGCCGTTGCGTTGGGCGTGGCCGCGGGCATTGCTTTGGGTGCATACCGTATCGTCGCGGGCGATCCGATCCATTACTACATCATCGCCGGCTACCTGGTCGTCATCGTGCTCACCTGGCTATCGCCGCGCTATATCGTCCCCATCGCTTACGACAGCGGCGGGGTGACGACTTCGACGGTGACGGTGCCGCTGGTCGCCGCACTGGGGCTGGGGCTGGCGACGAACATCGAAGGGCGCAGCCCGCTCGTCGACGGCTTCGGGCTGATCGCGTTCGCGTCGCTGTTCCCGATGATCACGGTGATGCTCTACGGCATCGTCACCGAATACGGCGCCAAACCAACCAAGGAGGAAAACGCATGAGATTCGCACTGTTGATCGCCATCGTGGAAACGGCGAAAGAAGACGAGGCCATTGCCGTCGCCAAGGCAAGCGGAGCGGGCGGGGTCACGACGCTCAAAGGCACGGGCGTGGGGCTGAACGAGAAAAAGACCTTTTTCGGCCTCACCTACGAACGTGCGGAGAGCATTTTGCTGTTCGTGCTCGAAAAACGCGCCTCGGTCAAGGTGATGAAGGCGCTTAAGCGTGAGCTCAAACTCGACGCCGAAGGCAAAGGGATGGTGATGTCGCTGCCCATCGAACATTTGGCGGGCATCGCGCCGAGCCAGCTGGCGGTGTTCGAAGAAAAACTCAAAGCGGAGAAGGAAATATGACGACGATAACCGTTCGTGACATTATGGCCGCTGCCGAGAAGATCGTGACGATTTCTCCTTTCGCGTCGGTCAGAGAGCTGATCAATACCATGGAAGCGCGCGGCGTACGTGCGGTAATCGTCGAGCGTACGGACGAACACGACGCTTACGGGATCGTGACCTATACGAATATCCTCGAGGCGATTTACGGCAACGACGGGGATATGGACCTGCTCAACGTCTTCGATATCTATACCAAGCCGCTCATTCAGGTCGTTCCCGACCTCGATATCCGCTATGCGGCGCAGCTGATGATCAATCACAACGTCAAACATCTCTCTGTTACCTGGGAGGGAAAACTCACGGGAATGATCAGCATGATGGATATCGCCAAAGTGTTGATGCGCGAGGCACGTCTTGAACCGTGAGCGTCAGAGCAGGTATTTGTCGATCCAGTGCGACAGTACGTACAGGCCCCAAACATGCTGTTTGAAATGCCCTTTTTCGGCAGCGTCCAGATAGGTACGCAGCACATCGGGACGAAACATGCCGGTTTGGGCATTGACCGCTTCGATGCGTGCGAGTTTGCCCGAATCGCGGAGGGATTCGATCGACGGGGAGGCGAACCCTTTCTTTTTGCGTGAAAGGATCTTTTCGTCGAGATAGGGTCGCAGCAGGGTTTTGAGCAGTGATTTCGGGCGGGCGTCGCCGATTTTGAGCGATGCCGGCACCCCAAACGCACGCTCGACGAAGCGGTGATCGAGCATGGGAGTACGCGCCTCGATCGAATGCGCCATCGAAATGCGGTCGAGTTTGCTCAGGTAGTATTCTCCTTGCAGATGCCGCAAGTCAAGATAGCTGTACCAATGTGCCGGGTGTTCCCGCCGGCTATGTACAAAGCGTTCGCGTGCCGGTTGGATAAACCGCAGTCCCGCGTCGTCGCGCACGTTGCGGCGCAGCAGCCGGTTGAGCTGCAAATCGGTGAATTTTTCGCCCGATCCGCGGAAGACGACCGTACCGTCGAAGGCCCGTTTGTACCACTCCCATTCGCGATGCATCGAAAAGTGGCCGTGGAAATAGTGCTTGAGCCATGCCTTGCGTTTGAGTGCCGCAAGCTGTTCGACGTCGAGATGGTCGAAATAGAGCCGGTAGCCCAAAAACAGTTCGTCGCCGCCTTCGCCGCTTAACACGACTTTGTACCCCTCTTTTGCGATGGCGGACATCAGCAAAAACAGCGGGACGGCAGCCGGGTCGTTGAGCGGTTCGTCGAGGGCATCGAGCGCGGGGTCGATCGTGTCGATGAAATCGCTTCGCGAAATCCTGACGATGCGATGCTCAAGCCCGAGCAGGCGCGCGGTTTCGGCGGCCGCTTCGCTTTCGTCGTAACGGCCGCCCTCTTCGTAGCCGAGGGTAAACGCGGCAAGCGGTCTGCCGAGCGATTTCGCCGCGGCGTGGATCGCCGCGCTGTCGATGCCGCCGCTGAGCAGGGCGCAGACCGGCACGTCGGCGTCCAAACGCATGGAAACGCTCTCAAACAGTTCGGTTTGCAGCCGTGAGAGCACGTTTGTATCGCCGCTCGGTTCGGCCGCATCGAGAAGGTCGTACCAGAAACGGCGGCTTACGGTGTTGTTTTCGAACGTGAGCATTTCGCCCGGCGCCAGTTTTTCGATGCCTTCGAAAAACGTATGCGGCGGTGCGGGAGCGAGAAAGGCGAGGTAGCTCATCATCGCTTCGTCGTTCATTCGTACCGAGGGCAGCAGCGGGACCAGGGCCTTGATTTCCGAGGCGAAAGCGAAACGGCGTGGACCGGCGTGAAAAAAGAGCGGCTTTTTGCCCAGCCGGTCTCGGAAGAGATGCAGCGTGCCGTTGTCGTAAACGGCAAGGGCGAACATGCCGCGAAAATGCTCGACGCACGCCGTACCCCAGCGAAGGTAGGCGGCCAGCACGACCTGGGCTTCGCCGGCGCCGGGGATGCCCAGGGTTTCGGCGAGGGTACGGTCATTGTAAATTTCGCCGTTGAAGCTTATCCGCACATCGCCGCGGCGCAGCGGCTGGCGGGCCGGTGCCGTTTCGCGGATGCGGAGCCGCCGATGGGCGAAAAAAAGCCGCGGCGTTTCGACGGCTTCGCAGGCATCGGGCCCGCGATGGGCCAGCAGGCTGAGCGCGCGCCTTGCCTCGGAGGGTTCGTAATCGCCGAGAATACCGAAGACGGCACACATCAGCGGTTGTTTCCGTCGGTCGTTTTCATGACGATATTCTACTTTCCTTGTGCTTTACTCTTGAATGATTAACCGCGTTCAGGTATGATTCAAACCATGAATTCAAAAAATGAACCGCGTGAAGCCGCAATAACGGACGAAACGCGCCTCTCCGTGCTCCGCCGTATCGAGACGATTCCCGATCAAAAAACGCTGGCGCAGGAACTGGGTATCAGCGTCGGCAAGGCCAACTACATTCTCAAGGCACTGATCGAGAAAGGGTACGTCAAAGCCGAGCGTTTCGCCCGCAGCAGCAACAAACGGGCGTACCGCTACCTCCTGACGCGGCACGGGCTGGCCGAAAAGATTCGCTTGACGAAAATCTTCGTCGAAATCAAACGCCGCGAGTACGAAGAACTTCAACAAGAACTGGAACTGCAATCATGAACGACACGAAAATCGCCGTCATCGGCCTGGGATACGTCGGACTTCCGCTGGCGGCGGCGTTCGCCGAAAAATACGACGTCGTCGGTTTCGACATCAACCGCGAGCGCATCGAAGAGCTTCGCCGCGGCTTCGACCGCACGCTCGAACTCGACGCGCAGGCGCTCGATGCGGTGAAAGGGCGGTTGTCGTACACCGGCGAACTTGACGACATCGCGGCCTGCAACGTCTATATCGTCACGGTGCCGACACCCATCGACGCGAACAACCGCCCCGATCTGACCCCGCTGGTCAAATCGAGCGAAACCGTGGGCAAGGTGCTGAAACAGGGCGATATCGTCATTTACGAATCGACGGTCTATCCGGGCGTCACCGAAGAGGTCTGCGTACCGGTGCTGGAGCGGACGAGCGGCTTGACGTTCAACAAAGATTTTTTCGCGGGTTATTCGCCCGAGCGGATCAACCCCGGCGACAAAGAGCATACGGTCAAGAAAATTCTCAAAGTCACGTCGGGTTCGACGCCCGAAATCGCCGAAAAAGTCGATGCGCTCTATCGCAGCGTCATCGAAGCGGGAACGCACCTGGCAAGCTCGATCAAAGTCGCCGAAGCGTCCAAGGTGATCGAAAACACCCAGCGCGACGTCAATATCGCACTGATCAACGAACTGGCGCTGATTTTCGACGCCATGGGAATCGATACCAACGAGGTCATCGAAGCCGCCGCGACGAAATGGAACTTTATCAAACTCACCCCCGGCCTCGTCGGCGGGCACTGCATCGGCGTCGATCCGTACTACCTGACGTTCAAGGCCGAAGAACTCGGCTACAAACCCAACCTGATTCTCGGCGCACGCCTCATCAACAACGGAATGGGGAAATTTATCGCCGAGCAGACCGTCAAACAGATGATCAAGCACGACAAAAAGGTCAAAGGCTCCGAAGTGCTGATACTCGGCGTGACGTTCAAAGAGGACTGCCCCGATATGCGCAATACGAAAGTCGTCGATATCATCGAGGAACTCAAAGAGTACGACTGCCATGTGGACGTGTACGATCCGTGGGTCGATCCGAACGAAGACAAAAAACACTACAAACACGGCATTATCGCCGATCCGTTCGGTGCCGCGAAGCGTTACGACGCCATCGTCGTCGCCGTGGCGCATTCGCAGTTCCGCGAACTGCCCCGCGAGGCCTATGAACGCATCAGCACGCCCGAACCCGTTTTGATCGACGTCAAAGGCATCGTCGAAAATCCCACATGGAGACTCTAAAGATGAAAAAATTTGCTTTAATCGGTGCGGCAGGCTACATCGCTCCGCGCCACATGAAGGCAATCAAGGAAACGGGCAACGATCTGGTTGCCGCGATGGACCGCTGCGACAGTGTCGGCATTATCGACAGCTATTTTCCCGAAGCGTCGTTTTTCACCGAGTTCGAGCGGTTCGACCGTTTCGTCGACAAATGGCACCGCGAAAACGGCCGCCGCATCGAGTACGTCAGCATCGCCTCGCCGAACTATTTGCACGATGCGCATATCCGTTTCGCGCTTAAAAGCGGGGCGGACGCGATTTGCGAAAAGCCCCTGGTGCTCAATCCGCACAATATCGATCAGCTGAAAATCATCGAGGAGGAGACGGGGAAGCGGGTGTACAACATCCTTCAGCTGCGGCTGCACCCTTCGATCATCGCGCTGCGCGACAGAGTGCGGCGGGAGCTGGCCGAAAACCCGGACAAAACCTACGAAATCGATTTGACCTATTTGACGTCGCGGGGGAAATGGTATTTCATCAGCTGGAAAGGCGACGAAGCGAAAAGCGGAGGAATCGCCAGCAATATCGGCGTGCATTTTTACGATATGTTGACGTGGATCTTCGGTGAGGTGCAGGAGAACGTCGTGCACCTGAAAACCCCTTACGCCAATGCCGGCTATCTGCGCCTGAAACATGCACGGGTGCGCTGGTTCCTCTCGGTGGTATACGACTATATTCCCGATGCGATCAAAGCCCAGGGGCAGCGTACCTACCGCTCCATCACCGTCGACGGCGAGGAGATCGAATTCTCGGGCGGTTTTACCGACCTGCATACAAGAAGCTACGAAGAGATTCTGGCCGGCAACGGCTTCGGGCTGGACGAAGCTTACGGTTCGATCGAAACGGTTTCGACGATTCGCCGGCTCGAACCGGCAGGGCTCAAAGGGGAGTACCATCCGTTTTGTAAAAAAGTTGTCGGCTGAGAGCGGAAAATGAAACCCTTTGATGCATGGAATGAAAAGAAGAAGTCTATCGACGCACAAGAGCAGCGTATAGGGGTCAAAGAACGTGACGTGCTTTTTATTCGCATGGGTTTGAATGTCGGTTATGAGCAAAACGGCAAAGGCGATGAGTTTCTCCGGCCGGTCGTCGTCATCAAAGTTTTTAACCGCAGTCTGTTTTTCGGTGTTCCTCTTACCTCTCAAGAAAAAAGCGGTGATTTCTTTATGGATATTACATTTATGCATCGAGAAGAAGAAATTTCCAATACGGCTATCCTTGTTCAGGCAAGGGCATTCGATACCAAACGGGTTAAATATAAAAAAGGGGTCGTCCCAACCGCCGTTTTCGAGGCGTTAAAAGAGAGGATCGCTCAGAAGTTAACCCTCTGCTGCGAGAGGGAGTCCCGAAGGAAATTACAAAAACCAGTTTATCACAAGCATATCCCAAAGTCAAGTTTCATCCATGAATCCGTTTATGTAGATGACAACGTCAGCATGGGAGAACGCAGCAAGGTTTGGCATTTTTCTCATATTTTGTCGAATACGACCATCGGAAACGACTGTTCCTTTGGCCAAAACTGCGTGATCGGCCCGAAAGTGACAGTGGGCAACGGGGTGAAAGTGCAGAACAACGTCAGCATCTATGAAGGGGTGGAGATCGAAGACGACGTTTTCCTCGGCCCCTCGATGGTGTTCACCAACGTGATTAATCCCAGGGCTTTCATTCAAAGAAAAGAGGAATTCAAAAAGACGCTGCTCAAACAAGGCTGTTCCGTCGGTGCCAACGCGACGATTGTCTGCGGGGTGACGATCGGGCGCTATGCGCTTGTCGGCGCGGGAGCGGTCGTAACCAAAGACGTCCCCGATTTCGCACTGGTTGCCGGCGTGCCGGCGAAGCGGATCGGCTGGGTCAGCAAAGCCGGCAACCGGCTGATGTTCGATGCCGAAGGCACGGCCGT
>CAZYEW010000062.1:0-11100 GCA_964646705.1 uncultured Sulfurimonas sp. | reverse complement strand
AAATGAAAGGCTTCGAAGACTACGTGCGCAAATTCGGCGCCAAAGGCCTTGGCTATTTCCAAATGAAAGAAGACGGCCTCAAAGGACCGCTGACGAAGTTTTTCAAAGACGAAGACCTTCAGGCGATCATCGAGCGCACGCAGCTTGAAGTCGGCGACGTCGTGTTCTTCGGTGCGGGCGACAAGAAAACCGTCCTCGACTACATGGGGCGTTTCCGTATTTTCATCGCCGAACACGAAAAGATGCATCTGATCGACAAAGACCGTTTCGAATTCGTCTGGGTCGTCGATTTTCCGATGTTCGAAATCGAAGACGGCCGTGTCAAAGCCCTGCACCACCCCTTCACGATGCCCAAAGACCTCAACCACGAACACGTCGAAGACATCGAATCGATCGCCTACGACATCGTGCTCAACGGCGTCGAGCTGGGCGGCGGGTCGATCCGTATCCACAAGCAGGACATTCAAGAAGAGATTTTCAAACTGCTGGGCATCGGTGAAGAAGAAGCGCAGGAGAAGTTCGGCTTTCTGCTCGACGCGCTCAAGTTCGGTGCGCCGCCGCACGGCGGCTTCGCCATCGGCTTCGACCGTCTGATCATGCTGCTGGCCAAAAAAGAGAGCATCCGCGACGTCATCGCGTTTCCGAAAACGCAAAAAGCTTCGTGTCTGCTCACCCATGCGCCGAGCCCCGTGGACAAAGAGCAGCTGCGTGAGCTGCATATCCGCGTGCGCGAGCCGAAACCGCAGTCATGAAAACGCTCTTTCTTATCATCGGCGCACCCGGCTCGGGCAAGACGACCGACGCCGAGATCATCGCCGAACGCGACGACGACATCACCCATTACTCCACGGGCGACATGCTGCGCGCCGAAGCGGCTTCGGGGAGCGAACGCGGCCGCATCATCAAAGCACGTATCGACAACGGTGAACTCGTCCCCGTCGATATCGCCGCACAGACCATTATCGACGCTATCAAAAACGCCCCGACGCCCGTCGTTCTGATCGACGGCTATCCGCGCTCGGTCGAGCAGATGGACGCGCTGGACCGGTTTTTGAACGAAGAACGCGATGTGCGCCTCGCCGCCGTCATCGAAGTCGTCGTCAGCGAAACGATCGCCAAAGAGCGGGTGCTCGGGCGCGCCCGCGGCGCCGACGACGACGAAGCGGTGTTCAAACGCCGCATGCAGGTGTTTGCCGAACCGCTGTTCGATATTCGCCGTTTCTACGAAAAAAAAGGCCTGCTGCATAAAATCGACGGCGAACGCTCGGTCGCCGAAGTCGTCGAAGAGATGAAAGCTTTTATCGACTCCAACACAAGGACTGACGCATGAACATCATTTTACTGGGTGCTCCCGGTGCCGGCAAAGGCACGCAGGCGCAATTTTTGACCAAACATTTCGACATCCCGCAGATTTCGACGGGCGACATGCTGCGCGCGGCGATCAAAAACGGTACGGAACTCGGCAAACTTGCCAAATCTTTTATGGACGCCGGCAAGCTCGTCACCGACGACATCATTATCGGGCTGGTCAAAGAACGCATCGAGCAGCCCGACTGCAAAAACGGTTTTCTGCTCGACGGCTTTCCGCGCACCATCGCCCAGGCCGACGCCCTCAAAGACGCCGGCGTGCCCATCGATGCCGTGATCGAAATCGACGTTCCCGACGAAGAGATCGTCAAACGCATGTCCGGCCGCCGTGTGCACCCGGCATCGGGACGTACTTACCACCTCGTCTACAACCCGCCCAAAGTCGACGGCAAAGACGATGAAACCGGCGAGCCGCTGATCCAGCGCGACGACGACCGCGAAGCGATCGTCCTCGATCGCCTCAAAGTCTATCACGAGCAGACCGCCCCGCTCGTCGACTACTACCAAAAAGAAGCGGCGAAAAATCCGACCCTCGTCTACCTGCACGTCGACGGAACCCGCCCCATCGACGAAGTGCAAAAAGAGATCCTCTCGAAACTCGCCTGATGCCGCACTTCTACGCCGTCATTATCGGGACCGAGATCCTCAACGGACGGCGGCAGGACAAACACTTCGCCTTCGTCAAAGAAGCCCTGGAAAAACGCGGCATGACGCTGTATGCTTCATTGATCGTCAAAGACGACGCCGCGCTGATTCGCCGGACGTTCGACTATGTCAAAGCCGACCCTCAGGCCGTCATGTTCAGTTTCGGCGGCATCGGCTCGACGCCCGACGACCTGACCCGCGAGCTTGCCGCCGAGGTATTTACCGGCGAACCGCTGCAACGCCACCCGCAGTTCGCGCACGATATCGTCGAACGTTTCGGCGACGAGGCCTACCCCCACCGCATCCGCATGGCCGAGCTGCCCCAAGGGGCACAGCTGCTCAAGAACCCCGTCAACAACATGTCGGGGTTTCATTTGCAGGCACGCTATTTCTTTATGCCCGGATTTCCCGACATGGCGCATCCGATGGTCGAAGAAGCCCTGACACGTTTTTTTCCGCAAAACGCAGATACCTACCGCCGAACACTGCTGGCGCAAACCAGCGAAAACACGTTAATCGACGTCATGCAGACCGTCGCGCCGGAGCTTGAATTTTCTTCGCTGCCGATGCTGAAAAACGGGCGTCCCAGCGTCGAAATTTCGGTGGCGGGGAAAACACGTTCGGAAGTCGATGCCGCATTCACCCGCTTTACCGAATTTCTGCAGCGCGAAGGGATCGAATACCTCGAAACGTAACGTCAGAAACGCTTGACGTACCCGTGACAGTAGGGGCGTTTGCCGTGGCGCTCGTAATAGTCTTGATGGTAATTTTCGGCCCGGTAAAACGTGGCGGCGTTGAGCAGCCTGGTCTGCACGTCGTAGCCGTTTTTTCGCAACTGCTCTATCAGCCGCTGCACGATCGCCTTTTCGCGTGCATTCGTGTAGAACACCGCACTTTGATACTGCGCTCCCACATCGGGGCCCTGCCGGCCTTTTTGGGTAGGGTCGTGAATTTCGAAAAAGGTTTTTGCCAGTGTTTCGTAGTCGATTTTCGTCGGGTCGTAAACGACTTCGACCGTCTCGAGGTAGCCGCTGTCGCCGCGACTGACGTCACGGTAGCTCGGATGGGGTTTGCTCCCTCCCATGTAGCCCGAAACGACCTCTTTGACCCCGGGAAGCTTTTCAAGATAATACTCCACGCCCCAAAAACAGCCGCCGGCGAAATAGGCCCGCTTTTCATCGGGAACGAACGCCATCGATATGGAATTGACGCAGTGGCGCACGTTCTTTTTCGTCAGATGCTCTCCGGTAAACACGTGCCCCAAATGGGCACCGCAATGCGCACAGACGATCTCCGTGCGCCGGCCGTCGGCGTCGGGAACACGTTTGACCGCGCCGGGAATCTCGTCGTCGAACGCCGGCCATCCGCAATGTGAATCGAATTTGTCTTCGGAACGGTACAGTTTTGCGCCGCACCGCTTGCAGACGTACGTGCCTTTCGCCGTATTGTGCAGCAGCTTCCCGCTGTAGGGGCGTTCGGTCGCTTTATGAACGATCACCGCCTCTTCCTCCGGGCTCAGCGGTTTCCAGCCGCCCGGCGGCTCCAGTGACGGCAGTTCCGCGAACATATAGGTGAAAAAAACCAGCAGTATAAGAAAAGTTTTCATACCGCGAGTATAGAACACCAAGGTCAATCTTTGAGCGCTTCTTTGAGTACGGCGTAGGCTTTAAGCTTTTCTTCAAACGGCATCGCCGCGTAGGCCGGAGACGTCGAAGGCAGCAGCGTGCAGGCGACCCCAAGGTCCGGATAGTGTTTCTTGCACGCGTCGTAGGCTTTTCGCCCCGTACAAAAAACGTGCCGTACCGACGGATGCGTCTCCAAAAAACGCGGAATATCGTTGAGCGAAGCATTGATCAAGTTCGCATCGCTGGAATTGCCGTGCTTGCGTTCGAGCGAAGCATAAACGTCCCACAGCGCAATGCCGCGGCTCAAAGCGAACGCCTTTCGGCTTTGCGTATCGGGAAGTTCGACGCCGAACAGGCGTTCCATGATCGGCCAGAAGGCATTGCGGGGGTGCGCGTAGAAAAAATCCGCTTCGAACGATTTGATACTGGGAAACGACCCCAGAATCAGCACTTTCGACGAAGCGTTCGCCAACGGGCCGAACGGATGCTCAAGCTTCATGCTTGAAACGCCGTCGCATCAGCTCGAGTTTCTCCTCTACCTCGTCGTAGTCGGTTTTGAATGATTTGAGAATCCGATCGACTTTGACGATATCGACGGGCTCGTGCTCCATCTGGTTGACGGCTTTGTAGATCAGGCTGAAACGGCCTTTGCGTGCGACCAGCCAAAGCTCCAGGTTCTTGCTGACGCGAAACGTCGAGACGATAAGATCGTAGGGCGTCTGATAGATATCGATCAACGTCGAAAAGATCGCCAGCAGGCGCAGCTCGTCTTTTCGCCGCTCGGGGTCGGCGGCGTGCACGTTCGAAACGATCGCCTGCATCGTGTCGATACGCCGTTCGAAAAAACGCGAAAACTTGCTTTTTTTCTCCGACACATCGGCGCTTCCTTTGGCGTAGACGATCAGCATCATCCATCGCTGAAGCATCGCTTCTCCGGCATCTTCGAGCAGTTGGCGTACCGAACGCGTCGCATCGTACTGCCGCCCCCCGACGGAAAGCAGGTACTGAAAAAACTGGATGCACAGTTCGTTGTGGCGTTCGAATTCGCGCGCGAAGTCGGAGAATTCGGTCGTTTCGAGCATTTTGTACAGCCGTGTCACTCCGAAATGACGCGGTTCAAGACGGTAGTGTTTGACGGGCTGCGGATGTTTGATGTAGTAGCCCTGAAAAAACTCGAACCCCATATCGCGGTAGATCGAAAACTCGTCGATCGTTTCGACACGCTGTGCGATCAGCACATGATTTTCTTTGAGCGGCTCGATCTGCTCGGCCACGAATTCCGGATCGCTCGACTGGACGTCGACTTTGAGATACGTAATGTAGGGAAGCAGCGTTTGGTACATGATGAGCGCGCCCCCCGACACCGTGAAGTTGTCCAGTGCGAATCGGTAGCCTTTTTCGTGCAGGTATTTGATTTTCGCGATCTCGTTGGGCCGAAACGCCTGATGAACGGTCAGTTCGAAAACGCACTGCTCCGGCGGGAGCGCCTCGATGATGTCGGTCAGCAAAAAATCGGCATCGATGTTGAAGAACGCCAGATGGCTGCCGACGACCCGTTCTCTGCCGATCAGATTGTAGACGCTCAAGATCACCTGTGCCGACAGGGTACGGTTGGTCAGCGTGCGGTCGACGGCCTTGCCCTCGCTGTCGCGATGAAAAAGTTCGTAACCGAAAATCTCGTTTTCGGCGTTGATGATAGGCTGTCTGGCAACCTGGACAAATTCACTCATGCGTTTCCTTTCACGTAAGCGATGGGGTCGGAGATGCCTGCTTGTTCGAAGCCCTTGAGCCGCAGCCGGCAGCTGTCGCACACACCGCAGGCGGCCTCCTCGTTCTGGTAGCAGCTCCACGTCAGTTCCAGCGGCACGCCGTGCGCGACCGCACTGGCGACGATCTGCTCTTTTTTAAGGTGTACCAGCGGCATCTCGATCGTGATGTCGGTCGAATCTTTCGTGCCGAGGTTGATCGCTTTTTGCATCGCTTCGATATAGGCTTCGCGGCAGTCGGGATAGCCGCTGGAGTCTTCTTCGACGACGCCGATGCCGATCACCGAAGCGCCTTCTTTTTCGGCGATCGCGGCGGCGATGGACAAAAAGATGCCGTTACGAAAGGGCACATAGGTAACGGGCACCCCCGCTTCGAGCCCGCCCGTCGGCACGTCGATCGATGCGTCGGTCAGCGCCGAGGCGCCGATCTGCGCGAAAAAATCGAGATCCATCTCGTAGGTTTCGCACGCTCCGAGCGCTTCGGTAATGGCACGGAAACAGGCAAGTTCCTTTGCGACGGTCCGCTGGGCGTAATTGAAATGGACCGCAACGATTTCATAGCCTTGTTCTTTGAGCAAGTAAGCCGCCAGCGTCGAGTCCATGCCCCCACTCATGATGCAAACCGCTTTTTTCATCCCGTCACTCCAGTCTTCTATGTATATACTGTAATTATATCGTTTTTAACTTTGCCCTGATTTTATCGGCGACGCGAAAGGCGTTGGCGTAGATCGTCCAGGTGTAGGGCACGCTGCCTCCCGTGGGCATGAACGAGGCGTCTGTAACGTAAAGATTGTCGATGCCGTGAACCTTGCAGTCGGCATCGAGTACCGAGCGTTCGGGGTCGTTGCCGAAGCGGCAGCCTCCGGCAACGAGATTGGGCGGCGGCGCCGAAGAGATATTCGACGTGATATCGACGGCGCCCATACGTTCAAGCACCTGCTGCGCCTTCGCTGCCAAAAACCGCCCCACTTCGAGATCCTGCGGATGGCCGTAGAGGCGGAGCTTCCCGACCGGTATTCCCCATTTGTCGCGTACATGCTCGTCGACCGAAACGAAACACCGGTCCGTCGGCAGCCAATCGTTGAACACCTCGAAGGTGAACACGCGCGACGCTTTGAACGCGTGCTCCAGCCGCCGCTGCAGCGCCCTTCCCCACACTATGCTGCCGCCGTCGTCGTAGAGTTCGCGCATCGCCCGGGCGACGGGGTTGGCGTGTTCGTAGAGAAAATCGATCGTGCCGCCTTTGCGCAGCCGGCCGCCTTCACGGTAAAGGTACCATTCCTGAAGCGACCGGTTTACGAAAGCCCCCCGCGTCATCAGCGCGAAGCGCTGCCGTTCGTCAAGCCGCGAGAACTCGAAACGCCCCTGCCCGCTGCCGCCGGCGGAAAAAATCAGATTCTTCCCCAGCTGGCCGCCGCGGTTGCCGAGGCCTTCCGGGTGAAAGGCATTTTTCGAATTCATCAGCAGCCGTACCGTTTCGGGTGCCTGTGCGGCAACGACGAACAACGCGGCCTCGATACGCCGGGACTTGCCTCCTGCATCGAAATAGCGCACGGCTTTGGCCTGCGCTTTGTCGGCATCGACGGCGTAGACGAAAGCGTGCGGCACGATATCGCACCTTCCCGTTGCGACGGCCTTGTCGAGCAGTGCGGCGCGGGCACTGCCCTTGGCGCCCGTAGCGCAGCCGTAACTGCCGCAAAAATTCGAATACGAACAGCCGCGGCGCCCCAGTGCATCGTGCGGAAGAATCGCCCGCGGGGTAGGAATCGGCGTAAAGCCGAGTGTTTCGCAGGCGGCGTCGAACCAGCGGGAAATCGGCTGTTCCCAGGTCGGCGGATACGGAAAGTCTTTCGTCGAGCGGGGTTCTTGAAACCTGTGTGCGACGATTCGCCCCGAAACGCCCACAACCGATTCGACTTTTGCGTAATAAGGCTCAAGGTCGTCGTAGGTGATGGGCCAGTCGACAACGTTGGCGCCTTCGATGGGCCCAAACGCCGAAAGCAGCCGGAAATCGACCGGTTTCATCCGGTGGAAAAAACCGCTCATAAGGTTCGACGACCCCCCGACCAGCGAGCCGTTCCAAAAATTCCACCCCGATTCCGACGACGTGGTGCGTTCGACGGAACCGTTTTCGCCGTACGTTTCGATCACGTGCTGCTCTTCCCAAACTTTTGGGGTGTAAATGCTGCGCCGCGTCACGGCGATTTCGTCTTTGTTGAAATCGCTTTCGCGAAGATGCGCTCCCTTTTCGAGGACGACGACGCGGTAGCCGGCTTTTGAAAGTTCGTAAGCCACGGGTGCCGCCCCGGCGCCGCTGCCGACGATGCAAATATCATATTGTTTCATATGAACTTCTCCCCGGGCAGATCGACGAACGGTTTGGAGGGTCGCGGATAACCGCTTTCGTGCCCCAGCCAGCGCCAGCCGGCCTCTCGGGTATTGATGCCGTAAACCGGATCGCCCAGCAGCGCTTCGAACGCAAACGAAAAGATCGACCACACCCAGCCGTCGCCCCATGCCGTCTTCGCAACCTCGCGAAGCACGTTTTCTCGATGCGACCAGCTCAGCGCATAAAACGGCTTGCCGTACCGTGCGTCGGCCGCTTCGTCGATCCACCCGACGCCGTTTTTCAAAAAGGTTTTGTCCGTCTCCGATACGAAAGGGTCTTCGAAGACCCCGCCGATATACTCGAATGCGTGCAAAAAGGCAGGCGAAGGCACACCCTCTCCTCCGGGAAAGAGCGTATCAAGTACCGCACCGAGCGTTTGGTAGAAGGCCGAACGAATCGCGACAGGCCGTGCGTAGCGTGCTTGCAGCGGCGCGAACAGGAGCAGCGACGAAATCATCAAAAAGCGGCGTCTATTATGCATGCAAGGATTGTACCTAAATCCTGAAAATAAAGCAGATGGGAACAGCTTGCCGTCAAACCGGTCAACGTTAGATCAGCCCAAAACCTCAAGTATCCAGATATACTCTGATACGGCGCTTATCTTATGGATGACGTCAGGACTAATCTTGGAGACTCGCAAACGCACCCTTAGTCTGTTGGATATATCCCGGCAAGTTTTGAATATCGGCAATAATGGCATCTTCACGTTTTTGAAGTTGGTGAGCAATATTATTGCGAATTTTGCTGACGTTTCTATAGACATTGTTTGCCAAGGCTTTATCGATTTGATAAATGGCTTTTTTGGCACTGTTTCTTCCCTCTTCAGCAGTGACAGGATAACCTTTTACCTCACATGCTTTGGATATGATGCTTTCGGCAAGCGCCATATACGCGAGTGCATAATGCTTATGCTCGCAGTACCACTCCGCTAATGCAAGTTGGAAATCGGACATGCGATCTTTATTAAGGCGTGTGATGAATTCCCGCATCTCTTCGCTCATCAATGTGACGATAGGATTTTTCGACTTTTCAAGGGTATTAAACTTACGGGCGATGGTTTGGATATTTTTCTTTACTGCCGCCATATTGGCAATACGCATGGCATTGGTATAGTTATTGAATAGATTATACTCATTGCGATACTCTGGAATATTTTTCAAAAGTTGTGCGATATTGTCACCGTTCGCATAGTTTTTGAAGTTGTCTATCGCCTTGATCCAATCCATAAGTTCATACAATATCTTAAGATCTACGATCGGCGTAGTTCCGTCGGGACTGGGCGCTTCAAGCATTCCATAGAAAATACCGCCGATTTTGAATTGTTTGTTCTTGACCGTATAGCCAAACTGCACCATGATAAACGACATCAGCGCCAATGAACGAAAGGCGTGCGAAATATCGATATAGACGGTATCCCCATCTTCGATACAATCGAGTATTTGAAGATATTTTTCGAAATTCTGCCATAGCTGCGTATCATCAAGGCCATAGTCGATCAGAAAACATCTTGAACCGGCGCTATGAAGGCTGGTATCGATTGTCTGCTCCAGCGTGCCCAAATCATCGGCAGACAAACTTTTTTCTTCTATTCGTTCATAGAGTTGTAATTCTATCTCTTCTTTATAGAGCGAATCGTCGACAAACTCTTTGTAGACACTATCCCAGATCGAACCGTCTGTTCCGATCAAATATAGCCGGTCGATATCAAGCATGGAGCAGAGCGCTTTTGAGATAAAAGGTGTCTCGATGGTTTGATCAAAATATCGATATTTCGCCTTGCGATAACCCCCTTCGCGTTTTTGCCCCGTACCCAATGAACTGATAAGAATTTTAGCCATCTTACTCCTTATTTTGCGCCAAGGCAAACTGTTCGAACTCTCCTTGATTGAGCGGCACGGCAAGTTCTTTGGCATTTCCTTTTTGGACGCGGTTGAGCTCGTTCAGCAAATCGTGCAAATGCTCCGCATCGTAGATAAAGCGTTTTTCTGTGCGCCGCTGCATCATTCCAAGCACGCCGATCACTTCGCTTCGCGTACAGTCTTTGCGAAGCAGGCACAAATCGGTGTCATGACGTATGCCGTCCACTTCCAGCATGATACGTATCTCATCGTCATCTCGCAACATCTGCCGGTAGGCTAAAAACGCCAGCGTCGCCAATGCCACAGCCGAAGCGATATCGAGGCTGCTCCATATTTCCCACAGCAAACTATCCGCTCCAGCAATGTAGCGTATCGCCAACCCCACAATCACCAAAGCGACAAAAATATAAAGCGGCGCACGCAAACGTTGCATTACGCTTCTCCTTCTATGGATATGGGGTATTCTCGAAAGCGCACGTGTTCAAAGACCGAGCTTTTGAGCACCCTGTCGCCCTCTTTGCTCTCTACCGAACGGCGAACGGTCGTTGCATAAACCGGTATACCGCCGAGTTTGCGCACAAGCGAGGCCATCATGCATGACGCGCCGAAATCGCCTTGGATCAATGCGACATCGCCTTCTTGCAAAGTATCGGTAAGGTAACGACGCATCGGCTCAAGATACGCTACCATCGCCTTAGCGTCAATATCGGCAGGGATATGGCTCCAAATTCTTTGAAGTTCAGACGGCAATGGCGCGAACGCTTCGATGCCAAAAACCTCAACCGCATCGGCTTTTTGCACTTCGGTAAGGGTGTGGTTGAAAAGTAGATGAAAGGTTTTCATCGTGATTCCAAAGCGAGCATTAGCCGAATGCCTTCTTCAATCGTTTGCATCTCAGCATCCGTTATGGACGCGATGCGCACTTTGATACGGCTTTTGGCAACAGAGCGTAATTGTTCCACCATAGCGTCGCTCTCTTTTTCAAATCCTTCTCTGGGGTTCAAACGCACGCGAAGCGGCTCGGCTCCTTCGATGAGATTGGTCGTCAGTGCCACGACGGTGACAAGATCCCAAATCTCGTTCAGATCGCTGTCGGAAACAATAACGGCCGGTCGCACTTTGGCCACCTCTTGGGGGCGTTTTTGGGGATTGAAATCGACCAGCACGATATCGCCTCGTTTATAAGCCGTCATCGAGCGTAGTCTCCAAACTCTTCGCTTCGTCTAATGCTGAATGTTTGATCTTGTTTGCCGCATCAAGTAAACGTCGTTTGCGTCGATAGCGTTCAAACTCTTTTGCCAGATCGACACCAATGTAAAGCCCCAGCATTTTGTGTGATTTTTTATCTTCGATCACCACCGTTTCGTCAGGATCGATGTGCAGTAGCGAAGGATTGCGCACGATATCTCTCGCTCCGTAATGTTTGGACACTTTCAAACCTTTGTCAA
>CAZYEW010000061.1:0-11520 GCA_964646705.1 uncultured Sulfurimonas sp. | reverse complement strand
GTTCAACGGGATCGTGCCAGTATATTGTTAAAAATTGCGATGACGGTGATCTGTGTACGACGGACAGTTGCGATGCAACGACGGGAACATGTCAGAATACCGCTAAAAACTGTGATGACGGTGATCTGTGTACGACGGACAGTTGCGACGGTTTAACGGGGGCATGCCGGAATACCGCTAAAAACTGTGATGACGGCAATGCATGTACGACGGACAGCTGTGATGGAGCGACAGGTGAATGTCGATATGCGGCAGTCGTCTGTGACGATCATAACCAGTGTACAGCCGATACATGTGAGCCGACGACCGGAGAATGTGTGTTTGTCTTCAGTTGCGGATATCTTCCGGCGATATTGGAGTATATCGAGGATTAGAAAATGTCGAGTTTGGCTAACCTGAATCGTTGGTCGAGCGGTTATGAATCGATTGCAATCCAGGTTGCATAGCAGTTAACACCACAGCACTAAAATTTCTTCAGTCAAATCTAACGACTGAAGGAGAAAAACATGAAAAAATATCTGGTATCCGTGATTGCGGCGGGAATGCTCGCCGGTGTGCCTTTGATGGCGAAAAGTTCGTCCGAAGTGACTTCCGATGCCGTGAAAACGGCTAAAAACGATGCGAAGAAGCAGGAGGTTCAGGTCGTCAAAGAGGCGGTCGATGCCGTCGTGCTGACACAGGAAGTGCTGGCAGATCTGCATAAAAACGACGTTAAAGCGGCCAAAGCGGCGCTGGAAAAAGCGATCGGAAAGCTCGAAGTCGTACTGGCAGCACCCAATGCGCCGGCGCTGCTGCCGATCGATTCGGCGATGAGCGCTACCGAATTCGTCGGAACGGCCGATGACGTCAAACACGATCTCAAAGCGGTCAAATCTCTTTTGAGCGACGGCAAAGTGCAAGAAGCGCGCCGGCTGCTCTCGACTTTGCAGAGTGAAATCGATATCGTGACGGTGAGTCTGCCGCTCGTGTCGTATCCCAATGCGCTCAAATTGGCGGCGAAGTATCTGCATGACGGCAAGGTCGACGAGGCAAAAGAGGTGCTGCATATGGCGCTTGGTACCTTTGCGCAGAGCGAAGTTGTCATTCCCGTACCCATTCTCAAGGCGCAGGCCCTCATTGAAGAAGCCTCGAAAGTGGCGAAAAAAGATAAGAAAACAGCTTTGACGCATCTCGATGCCGCACGTGCGCAGCTCAAAGTCGCCGAAGCTCTCGGTTACGTCAGCCGCAGCGATACGACCTACAAAGCGCTCGACGACGCCATCGAAAAAATCGAGAAAGAGGTCAAAGGCAAAAACGAAGCCGAAAAGCTTTTCGACACCCTGATCGACAAACTCAAAGAGTTCAAGGAAAAAGCGGTCTCGACAGTCCGTTCGACCGAAAGCAAGTGATGCTCAGGCGCCGTGGCGCAGCAGTTCCGCAAGCGTGACGAGGACGGCGCCGGCACCCGATACGATCGCCGCATAGTCGGCCCGGCGGATGGCACGGTAGCTGCGCATCAGTTCGGGGTCGTCGAGATCGGCAAAGGCTTTGGCGCGAATGTATTTGACCGCTTCGCGAAAACGGGTGTCGCCGAACTGGATATTCCAGCGGGGACGACCCAGCTTTTCGTACTGCCGGGGATGCGCATCGCGCAGGCGGCGCAGGAAGACATTCGTTTCAAGCAGCTGTTTGACGATCGCGATCATGAACACGGCGACGAAGGCGGTGAAGAGCAAATTCATTTGCCCGGGTACTCCAAAACGGCCGGCTCGGAGAAATTGGGTACGTCGTCGTAACTGAAGACGGCGTAGTATTTAGCGGTTTTGACGTCGCCGAAATTGTCGTAGGTGAAACTGTCGGCGCCGCCGTAGAGCTTCTGGCCGTCGTACGGTGTCGAAGGTACGCGAAAACGGTTTTTGACGACGATCACCCCTTTGAAGCCTTCTTCTTTGGGGTTGTCCCACTGCAGTTTGATCATTCCTTTGTCCATATTCCAGCGAAGGTTCGTCACCTTTGAAGGCGGATAGCGCCGCTTCTTGACGTATTCAAGCACGAGGCGGGGACGCTGGGCGCGTTTTTCGTCCATCCAGACCACCCGTTCGTTCTTGCAGAAATTCTGGGCGCTCGAGGCACGGATGATGAACGAGAGCTTCTGTCCGTTTCGAATGGCATCGACCATTTCGCGAATCGAGAGCGTGTCGAAGACGAAGCGCTGCGCCGGTTCTTTCGTCAGCGTATCGGTGCTGACGTCGTAGCCGATGCGTTCGATGACTTCGCGCGCACGCAGGGTTTCGATCGTGGGGTCGGCGTCGCCGAGTTTGACCATTTCGATATGGTGGCGCGTCGCCACGCTGCCGCGCGCATGCTGCACGTCGAGTTCGAGGTAGGCCTCGGCGATTACGGTTTTGTCGATGTCGGGTACCTGTGCCAGGTCGAATTCGAAACAGCCGTAGCGGTGTTCGCCGTTTTGTCCGAAACCGCTGACGAGTTCGTTTTCGACGGTGCCGTCGTTGGCGATCGTGCACTCTTTTTGCGACTGCAGCACCAGCTGTACGGGTTCGAGGGTGTAGGAGATTTCGAGTTTCGGGCGGTAGGTCAGCCCGCCGCTGAACTTGCCGTAGCCGATATCCCACTGCATCAGCTGCGAAGCCCGGTCAAGCGGCAGTTTCGTCGGCCCCTCCATACGGAAAAAGACGCTGCGGCGCTTGAGGGCGTCTTGCAGCAGGACACGCTCTTGTTTAGCGAAGGTGTAGGTGCGCCAGATGCCCTGGGAAAGCTGCTGCGATTTGGTCGGCCGGTCGATGAAACCGAGCATCTTGGCCTTTTTCACTTCATCGTAACTGTACACGTTTTCGACGCTGCGTTCGTCCATCAGACCCACGCGCCATTCGCCGTAGCTTTCGACCTGGACACCGACGCGGTTCATCGGATAAAACGAGATGCGTGCGCTTTTGATGACGGCGTTTTCGGGAACGCTTTCGAGCGAAAAACCGCAGACGCCGAAGCATTCGCCTTTTTTCTCACTGATGCCGACGAACATCGAGTTTTCGCCGAAATGCTCTTTGTTTTTGACGGTTTTTTCGCCCACGTAGCCGATTTCGGCACGGCGCGGAAAGAGGATTTTCGAAAACATGTGCATCGCCGGCGTGGTACGGATGCCCACGACCGGAGCGAACGGCGATTTGACGTAGCGTGCCTTGTCGACCGCACGGACGAAATAATAGTAGTTCGTCGCACTTTCGAGCAGCACGTCGGTGAACGAAAGCGATCGGGTCATGCCGACGCGGTTGGCGCTTTGGCAGTAGCCTTTGAGCTTCTTGGATCGGTAGATTTCGAAATAGACGTCGTGGCCGGCCGGATAGCTCCACTCCAGCGTCACTTCGCGCTCGCCGACGTCGGTGGCCGCAAAGCCTTCGACGCGCGGCAGGGGGTCTCGTTTGGCGTAGTGCGGGGTTTCGGAGAGCGCGAACGACAGCGCGGGGATCTGCTCGTTGATGTGCTCTTGCATATTCTGCTGATAGTCGCTGATGTTGCGCGAACCCACTTCGACGACGAGTGCCAGGGCACCGGTCGAGTAGTAGAACTCCCGCCCGCTTCCGCTGATGAGGTGCGTCGGCGGTTTGCCCATGTGCACGCCGTATTCGCGTCCGCTGACTTTGCGGATCTCTTCGGCCATGTTGGCCGAGAGCACGTTAAGATCGGTCGCGTCGATCGCGTCTTCGTGGATGAAATTGTGTGCGGGAAAAAAGACGTTGCCCTGGGAGTGGTAGTCGAGGGCGATCGTGATGTTCGGATGCGCAAGCACGAAGTCGCGCAGTGCACGTGTTTCGGGTTCGCTGAACGGTTCGGGTCCCGAATAGACGTTGGACGTCGTATTTTTGTTGGGGGTGAATCCGACGGAGAAATTGCGGTTGAGATCCACGCCGTAGCTGCCGTCGGCGTTTTGGCGGCGGTTCTTGCGCCAGAACGAAAAGTGGTTGCGCGAATATTCGAACCCGTCGGGATTGGCGCAGGGAACCATGTAGAAGGTCGCGCGCCGCAACAGGGTGCGCAGCTGCGGATCGTAGTCGATGTTTTCGATCACGTAGCGTGCATAAGCCAGTGCCAGTTCGATGCCGATCCACTCTCTGGCATGGATGGTTCCGGTGTAAAAAAGGGCGGGCTTCTCGTCGGCGTCGGCCATGCCGTCGCTGAGCGTCACGCAGATGATATCGCGCTCTTCCCAGGTTTTTCCGATCGTTTCGACGCGGAAAAGATCAGGATGCTCGCGCTGTGCCTTGTTGAAAAAATCGACGCATTCCTGATAGGAACTGTACTGTTGTCTCATGCGCTGCCTTGCGGTGGGTTATCGTTTAGTGAAAATGGCGGCTCCACATCGCCAGATGCTCTTCGGGGACGAAATCATACGCCGCAAGCTCTTCGAAGCGGCTGATTTTTCCTTCGTCGACGAGAGATTTTATCTTTTCGGCCATCTCCTCTTCCATGCCCTGCAGCGTCAGCAGTTCGGTCAGCGTCACATCGCGCAGGTCGAAGCGTTCGTCCCGAGGCATTTCGTCGTGCGTGTCTTCGTCGAAAGATTCGGTCAGGTCTTTGGGCAGATCGGCTTCGCTCGCGGGCGGTTCGATCGGTTCGGGCACGTCGTCGGGTGTGGAATCGCCGGCTTCTTCCATCTCGAACGGCCCTTTGTCGGCCAGCCAGTAGGCGCCGTCGGCCGAGGGAGTATATTTGGCGAAATAGATATGGCGCATCGTGCGCAGCATCGCCGCGGACATTTTGCCGAGCTCCTCCCAGCTGTAAAGCGGGACGTGCGGCAGGCGGAAGCGCCCCTCGGAAAGGTCCCACATAATGTACTGCCCGATCCAGTCGCGAATGTAGGGAAACGCCGCGAACGCCGTGGCGCATTCAAGAATGTAGGGTTTGCCCGTTTTGGCGTCGATGGCGATATCGCAGGCCCAGTATTCGGCTTTGGCGGCTTTCGAGGCTTTGACGGCGAGTTCGAGGGCGCTCATGGGCACGTTCTCGTAGCTCATCGAACCGCCCTGGCTGGTGTTGGTGATCCACTGGCCGTCGCCGCTGTAGCGCCAGAAGGCGCAGACGGGCTTGTGGCCGATGAGCATTACGCGGATGTCGCCGTTGTCTTTGAGGTCGATGGCGTCCTGGATGTACATCGGCACGTATTTTTTGCGATCGAACAGGCTTTTGGCTTCGGCGTAGTCGTCGACTTTGTGGACGTAGTAGCCGCCGTAGTTCGAGGGGCCGTAGCTGCGCTTGACGATTTTGGGGTAGGTGCAGGTTTTGAGGTATTCGTACCCCTTTTCGATGTCGTAGAAGATATGGGTTTTGGGGTGGGAAAGGTCGTATTTTTCGCAAAACAGCGTGACGTTTTCTTTCGATTTGTTGGGAAACTGCGTTTCGATCGAAGGAATGAACCGCACATGCGGCAGGGCTTCGGCGATCTCTTTGAAGGTTTCGTAGGCCGTAGCGGGAATATTGCCGACGAGCACGTCGATTTTTTTGGCTTTGACTTCGCGGATAAAGCGCTCTTTGTCGTTTTTCCAGTGGTAGACGACCGTTTCGATTTTATCGGGCCAGCCTTTGAAGTTGCTGCGGTCGAAAAAGCGCAGGACGTAATCGAGATAGAGCAGGCCGATTTTGGGCAGGGCGGTTTTGGACATGGGTGATTCTCCTTTTAGTGGTGTTGCGTGACGCGGTCGAGCATTTCGACGATTTTGTCGATTTTTCGGTCGTTGAAATCGAGGCCCATCGCTTCTTGTTCGGGGGTGGCGAAGGCAGGGATGCCGTTGACTTCGAGCACGACGTACTCTTCACGCTCGGTGTCGTAAAGAATATCGACGCCGCCGATTTCAAGGCCGATCGCGGCCGTGGCGCGCTTGGCGATGTCGATGATTTCGTCGTTGGCTTCGCGCATGATGACGCTGCCGCCCGAGGTGACGTTGGTGCGCCAGTCGCGTTCGCCGGCTTTGCGGCCGTAGCAGCCGATAAACTCGCCGTCGACGATATCGACGCGAAAGTCGCTGTAGTCGTTTTCGATGAAGCGTTCGACGTAGATATGGCGCACGTCCATCTGGTTGAGCAGGGGTTTGAGCGCCTGGAACATCTGGCGGTTTTCGAGCAGGGCCATCCCGGCACCGCCCCAGCCGTCGATGGGCTTGAAGACCATTTTGCCCCATTCGTCGAATTTTTCCTCGATCGCTTCGGTCGCTTCGCGGTGGCACAGCAGAAAGTCGGTCGTGCGCACGCCCGCGGCGCTCATGGCCATGTTGGAGCGGAACTTGTCTTCGGCGATTTTGAAGGCTTCGAAATTGTTGATCGTCGGAATCTGCGAAGCCAGCGCTTCGTACATGTAGACCTGCATCACCGTCTGTTCGCCGGCGTTGTACGAAAAGAACGCGTCGAGTTCGCTGACGTTGGTACCGTTGCAGACGATGCCGTCTTTCGAGGCGATGGCGAAGCGCAGATTCAGGCCCGTGACCGCTTCGATGCCGCGTTCGCGCAGTTTGGCGACGATTTTTTGCTCGATGGCGTCGCCGCCGCCGTTTTGGTACATCCAGATACCGACTTTTCTCATGCATGCTCCTTGAAATCGAGGTGGGTGACGAAATGGGTGAAGAGTTTTTTAGAAAGTGCGATGCGTGTTTCGAAGCTGGATTTGAGCGCGCGTTCGTGGACGGTATGGTCGCCGTCGCCGTAAGGCCCCAGCCCGTCGAGTGTGCTCACGCCTGCGGCACTGACGATATTGGCATCGCTGACGCCGCCGCGTTCTTCGGTCGGAAGGGGCGCGCCTGCGATACGCTCCAGTGCCGCGACAAAGGCGTCGGTCTGCGGCGTATGGGCCATGACGTCGCGCTGAATACCGCCGCCCAGACGCGCCTTCGTTCCGGGGACGCAGGCCGTCTGTACGATCGCGTCGATACCGGCAAGCACACGGTCGCGTTCTTGGGGGCTTTTGTAGCGGATTTCGAAGAGCAGGTGTGCATGCGGGCTGATCGTATTGGCACCGATACCGCCTTCGATTTTGCCGACGTTGACGGTGGTGCCTTTTTCAAGGTCGGTCAGGGCGACGAGTTTTTGCAGTTTGTACGCGGCTTCGAGGTTGGCGTCGACGCCTTGGGCGTAGAAATTGCCGGCATGTTTGGCGACACCCTCGATATCGATCGTGAACGTACCGACGCCTTTGCGGCCCACGACGACTTCGCCGTGTGCGCCGGCGGCTTCGTAGACGAGGCAGTAGTCGTAGTCGCGGGCAAGTTCAGCGGTGAGAAATTTTGAATCGTCGCTGCCGGTCTCTTCGTCGCTGACGAAAAGGATGTCGATATTGCGAATCGGCGTACCGGCTGCATGCAGCCGTCGAAGTGCTTCGACGATCACGATGTTGCCGCCTTTCATATCGCAGACACCGGGGCCGTAGACCCATGCTTCGTCTTCGCGGTAAGACTCGAATTTGCCTTCGGGAAAAACGGTGTCGAGGTGGCCGAGCAGCAGCAGTTTTTTGCCTTCGGTGCGGGGGCTTTTGTAATGGCGGTGATCGCCGATCAGTTCTCGGAAGTGCGGGTGTGTTTCGAAACCCAGCGCCTCCAGCCAGCGGTCGAAGAGCTTGCCGACAGCATCGACGCCGGCTTTGTTCTTGGTGTAGGAGTTGATCGTGCAGACGGTGCGAAGATCGTCGAGGTAGCCCACGGCTCAGCCTTGTGCGAAGTTGTCAATAAACGAGATTATAATGAAAAGTTGTTTAGAAGGGGATGAAAATGGTAAAAAGATGGCAAAAAGCCCGCCCGCTTATTTGCGGCGCAGCTCTTTGATACGTGCGGCTTTACCGGCGCGGTCGCGCAGGTAGAAAAGCTTGGCGCGGCGGACGCGTCCGCGGCGGATAACTTTGATTTCGTTGATGCTGTCGCTGTAGATCGGGAAGACCCGCTCGATGCCGACGCCGTTGGCGCCGATTTTGCGAACGGTGATGGTCTTGCCCGTTCCCTGACCGCGCATCGCGATGCAGACGCCCTCGTAGTTCTGAATACGAGTTTTGTCACCTTCTTTAATGGTGACGGCAAGGCGTACGGTATCGCCGGCGCGGAAGTCGGGAACGTTCTTTTCGGCGACTTGAGCGTTTTCGAAATTTTCGATGTATTTATTTCTCATACAATGTCCTTTTTCTGTGCTGGATCAGCTGCTCAGGCCTGAAGAATTTCGTCTTGCATTCCGACAAGGCTGATTTTAGTGCGGCAATTCTACTGTGATTTCCCTTTAAGAATTCTGATGGAACCGCCGTTTTTTCGTAAACGGCCGGTTTTCCGAAGGCAGGTGCTTCCAAAAGAGGCGTTTCGAAGCTCTCGGTATCGAGCGATTCGCGGTTCCCGAGCACGCCGTCGATGTTTCGTGCGACGGCGTCGGTCATGACAAGCGAGGGGAGTTCGCCGCCGGTGAGCACATAGTCGCCGATGCTGAAGACTTCGTCGGCGAAGGTCTCGACGACCCGTTCGTCGATGCCTTCGTAGCGGCCGCTGACGAAAGCGACGTGGCGCTTTTTCGCCAGCCGTTTGGCGTCGTTTTGGGTGAAGGGCTTGCCTGCGGGCATCGGAAAGACGATATGCACGTCGGGGTCTTTGGCCCGGAGGTGCCGCAGCGTGTCGAACAGCGGCTGCGGCGTCATCACCATACCCGCGCCGCCGCCGGCGGCGGTGTCGTCGGTTTTGGCGTGCTTGTTGGCCGAAAAATCGCGGGGATTGAGGTAGTCGACGTCAAAGCGTCCGTTTTGCAGGGCGCGCTTGAGGATGGAATCTTGAAAATACCCTTCGATCAGGCCGGGAAAGAGGGTGACGAAGGTAAAGGTCACGATGCCTCCAGAATGTCGCGTGCACCGCGGGCGTGCACGGTGTGCGTTTCGGCGTCGACGGCGACGATGAAGTGCGGTTCGTAAGGCAGCAGGAACTGTTTGGGCAGCCCCTGTTTCAGCAGCGTCTCGTCGGTTTTGACGACGAAATAGTCCAGGTGGCCGATGCGCTCGATTTCAAGAATTTTTCCCAATGTTTCGCCTGCTTCCTCGACGCGGCTTCCGACGAGGTCGAACCAGAAATACTGGCCCTCTTCGAGGGAACATTCTTCGCGGGTGCGTCCGTAGGTGGTGTAAAGCTTGGTATTGGTGAAGCGTTTGGCCGCTTCGGGGGTCGTGACGCCTTCGAGGCGGACGACGCTTTTGTCCGGACGAACCTCGGCCAGCGTAAGCGGCGTACGGTCTTTGGTATAAAAGGTTGTACCGGGACGGAACTGTTCGGGAAAATCGGTGAAAAGATGCAGTTTCATATCGCCGTGCAGCCCGACCGTGCGGCCGAGCGTAGCGATATGAAGCAGGCGGTCGTTATTGCGTGGGTTCGACATTGATGCGGTAGCTTTTTCCGTCTTTGGCTTTGCAGCCGGAGATGACGGTTTTGATCGCTCCGATCATTTTGCCCTCTTTGCCGATCAGCTTGCCGATATCTTCGGGATTGGCATAGAGGACGATTTCGCTGATTTCGTCGCCGTCGTACATCTCGACGCGGATATCTTCGGGATAGCTTGCGATGAGTTTGGCGTATTCGGCGACGAAATCGGTGACCATCGGAATTATTTACCCGTAATCTTTTTGACGCGGTCGCTCATTTTGGCACCGACGCCGATCCAGTAATCAAGGCGGTCCATGTCGATCTTTTGCTCTTTGGTCATCGGATCGTACCATCCGATCAGTTCGATCCAGCCGCCGTCGCGGCGTTTGCGGCTGTCGGTAACCGCGACGCGGTAAAAAGGTTTTTTCTTGCGGCCCATGCGGGTGAGGCGAATAACTGTCATTGTGTTCCTTCTTGATATAGTGTTTTGGGTCGGAGAACGTCGTCGTGAAAAAAAGGCCGTGCGGCGATGAAGGAGTCACTCTTGATGCTGCTGGCCTCTTGATCGTCGTTGCGGAGACGTTCCGTGCCGACCGTTTCGGTCTGCTTGCACCCTCGTCACAGAGGTATTGTTCGAGGAGCAAAAAACGATGGCGGAATTATAGCGAAGAAATTCCCGATTGCCAAATCAGCGCGGAAATTTTCCGCCTTGCATCTGGCTCATCATGTTTTGGAGGTCCTGCATCCCTTTTTTTCCGGAGAATTTCTTGGCCATTTTCGCGGCGTTTTTAAACTGCTTGAGAATGCGGTTGACGTCCATCTGGTCCATGCCTGCACCTTTGGCGAGGCGCTGCTTGCGGCTGTTGTTGAGCAAGTCGGGGTTTTCGCGCTCTTTGGGGGTCATCGAATTGACCAGAGCTTTGATCTGTTTGATCTCCTGCGAATTTTCCAGGTCGAAATCTTTCATCGCCTTGGCCATGTTGCCCATGCCTGGGATCATGCTCATGATCGACTTCATCGAGCCGAGTTTTTTCATGCTCTCCATCTGTTCGAGAAAGTCGTTGAAGTTGAACTGCCCCTTTTTGATCTTCTTGGTCAGCTTTTTCGCCTGCTTTTCGTCGATGACGGCGGCGGTCTTTTCGGCCAGCCCTTCGAAGTCGCCCAGCCCCATCAGGCGGTTGACGATTCGCTCGGGCAGAAAGATTTCGAGCGCGTGCATCTTTTCGCCCGCGCCGATAAAGCGCAGCGGTACCTGCACCTGCGAGGCGATCCCCAGCGCGACGCCGCCCTTGGCGTCGCCGTCGTATTTGCTGAGAATAACGCCGTCGATACCGATTTTTTCTTTGAAGGTCTGGGCGGTGCGTACGGCATCCTGGCCGGTGAGGGCGTCGGCGACGTAGAAGATTTCGTCGGGCCGTGCGGCATCGCGGACGCGGGCGAGCTCGTCCATCAGTTCCTCGTCGATGGCGAGGCGTCCGGCGGTATCGATGAGGACGACGTCGTAAAGATTCTTTTTGGCTTTGTCCAGTGCCGCCGTCACGACGCCGACGGGGTCTTTGGCGCTTTCGTCGAGAAAAACGTCCACGCCGATCTGTTCGCCGATTTGGCGCAGCTGCTCGACCGCGGCCATGCGCTGCAAGTCGGCTGCGACGATGAGCACTTTTTTCTTTTTTTGCTCTTTGAGCCACAGGGCAAGTTTGCCGGTCGTCGTCGTTTTCCCCGAGCCTTGAAGCCCGGTCATCAAAATGACGGTCGGCGGATTGGGAGCGAAAACGAAGCCCTGCTTGCCTTCGGTTTTGAGCAGGTCGTAGAGCGCTTCGCGCATGGCGTCGAGAAAGTTGTCTTTGCCGATGCCTTTTTTCTTGGTTTCGATTTCGACGCGGCCGATAAGCTCTTTGACGACTTTGTGGTGCACGTCGGCTTTGAGCAGTGATTTTTTGAGTTCCGCAAGCGCTTTTTTGAGCGCTTTTTCGTCATCGTGAAAACGGATTTTCTTGATGGCGGACGTAAACGAGTCGGTCAATGTGTCGAACACGGGTCCTCCTGACCAAGTGAATTTTTGGTCGTATTATATAAGAAGATGGCTTTATCGGTACCGTTTAGAATCATCGAAACATAAACCCGACGGCGAAATTATAGAGGGTGAAATCTTTTCCGTTGTTCG
>CAZYEW010000060.1:0-11845 GCA_964646705.1 uncultured Sulfurimonas sp. | reverse complement strand
AAATATTCAGTTTTTTGGGAGGAGAGGACAGAAAGCACGGCTCTTTCCGTGCTTTTCGATGTCAATTGAGCAGATAGGACGTGATCGACGGTAAAAAAGCGGTATCGTTCAGTTTGAAAACGTAGGCCGAACCGCTGTCGGCTCCATTGTCGTCATCGTTGTAGGAACCGATAACGACAGTATCGCCGTCGATGCCGACGCTGTAGGCAAAACTGTCGTAGTTGACACCGTCCGAAGCTATCAGTACAGCGTTTGCCTGTGATGTGTCGGCCCATCCGCCGGGAGGTGCGATGAAAAGAAAGGCCTGGCCGGGACCGTCGTTCATTGGATCCGCGATAATAACGGTATCGGCGCTGATTGCGACGTCGTAGCCGAAGTAGTCCGAACCAGAAGCGGTCAGCTTGGCGTTTTCCAGGGACGTATCGGCCCATCCTGCAGCGGGCTTGACGAAAATGTAGGCTGCTCCTTTGTTGTCTTTGTGATAGGCACCGATCACGGCCGTATCGTGATCGATGGCAACACGCAGGCCGAAATAATCCGAAATGTTGGCATCCGAGGCGGTCAGTTTTGCGATTTCGTGGGAAGCATATTCCCATCCCCTGGGAGATTCAAAGATATAGGCCGATCCGCTGAAGGAACCGTTGTCGTCGTTCCCTTGTGCACCGACGATGACGGTCCCGGAACTGATCGCGACGTCCGAGCCGAAATAATCAGAATCATTGGCATCGGAGGCGGTCAGTTTCGTAGTTTCCGGCAAATTTTTCGGCCAGCCTCTGGACGGTTTGACAAAGACGTAAGCCGCACCGCTTCCGTCGCTGTCGCCTTTGGCTCCGACGACGACGGTGTCGCCGCTGACGGCGACACTGCACCCGAATGATTTGTAAGCATGGGCATCGGAAGGAAGAAGCTTGGCGTTTTCTTGCGAAACACTGGTCCAGCCGGAAGCCGGTCTGAGAAAAACGTAGGCGGATCCTGACGGGCTTCCGTTGGGTGCACCGACGACGATCGTGTCCCCGTCGATCGCCACTTTTGTGCCGAACAAGTCTCCGGCCGCCGTATCCGATGCCGTCAGCTTGGCGACCTCGATGCCGTTTTCGAAGACGTAGACCGAGCCGCTGTCGATCTCGGAGTTGTTGTCGTCCCGATAGGCTCCGACGACGACAGTGTTGCCGCTGATCGCGATGCTGTTGCCGAAATGATCGGCCTGGGCGCCGTCAGCCGGCAGGAGTTTGTAAAGTTCTTGAGCAGCGGCACAGGCCGTTAATTCTGCCATGAGAAAAGCAAAGACTAAAAGGGTGAATTTGCGCATGTCGTTTCCCTTTTCCGATGTACGCTTGAGAAAAGGCGGCTGCAGACAGTTCGCCGTCAATGCATGGAGGCTTCCGGCAACGAAAATATGTGCTCAACCTGTCTTTTCCTGTGTGGTCGGATTATCGTTAGAGATGACCGAAGTGCATGGTGACGATAATCATTTGTTATCTTATCCAATCAATCATTGCATGTTTTGTCTTAATAATTATTTAAAAGTATTGTATGAAATTACACGGATGCCGTTTCGGCTTCACCATCCTTGAGCGTCGTGACAGGATGCCTGCGGCAGCAGGCTCGTTTTCTTCTCTGCCGTGAAGCCGCTAAAACAGCAGATAATTGACCACGGGGACGAGTGCCGGAGGTACAAGCGGCGAGGGCGCAACGGCGTTGTCCGAAGCGGCGATATTCAGGGTGTAGGTAAAGTGCGGATTGGAACTGTCGGGGAAATAGAATGTCACGTCGCCTGTCGCCGTGATGCGGAAAAGATCGTAGCCCAGGCGTTCGACGGTCGGGGCGCTGCCGCTGTAACTGTAGGAATAGGGATTAAGCGTGATATTGCAGTCGGCGGGACGGAGCTGGATGATGTAGGGTTTTCCGCTGACGATATCGTAGCTTCCGCCGTCGGTGACGTCGTAATGCGGGTCGTCGTAGCGTGTCGTGCGAAAAGTCCATTCCAGATGGTGCTGGGAAGAGGCGCGGGTGTAGTCGAATGTGGCGCGATACTCCCGGTCGATATGCAGGCTGTGCATCGAAAAAAGCACGAATTTATGATTGTCGAGATGGTTGTCGTTGGCCGAACTTAGAATTTTCGTATCCGTAATTTCCGTGCCGTTGGCGTCGTAAAGACGAAATGCGTCAAGCGAAACGGCCGACGTGTCGTCGGGGTTGAAAGCGACACTGACGGGATTGCCGGCAACACCGTAGTCGTTGCATTCGGGCAGCGGGTCGGGGGATTCGGTATTGTCAAAAGAAGTCTGGGCCTTTCGGTAGCCGTCGTAAGGCCATAAAACGTAATCGGGATTCAGTGCCTGCGTATTGGAAACGTTGTTTCGGTTTCCCATGTCAAAATTATAAAGGGTTCCGTACGCGTAGTTGCTGTCCGATCCGTATCCGATACCGATCTCATCCATCGAAAACGTCAAAAATCCGAAGCGGTGGTAGATGGCACTCATAAGGCCGTCGACGGCATCGATAATCGTCGGACTGCCGGCCGATATGTTTTCGCCGTAGGCCTGCCACGAATACCCCGCGGCCGTACCCCGGTCACTCGGCGTATCGCCCGTGTATTTGTCGGGGCAGTCGTTTTGGTTTTCGTAGTGTCCGAACGCATTGACGCAAAGCAGATAGTTCACATGGTTCTGCGCCGCCGTGTCGAGGGTGGCGTTGGCATCGAAAGCGATGAGCCCTGCGCCCGTACGCATCGCGTTGAGATAATCGAGTGCGTCTGTACGCGGATTGGAAGGCGCTCTGGCGGTTGCTTTGCGTACCGTCGGTGGCGTGCCCCGTCGCCAGTCGATTACGCCGTCTGCCGACGGCAGATTCCGTGCCCCTGCGGCAGCGGCCAGCATGAAAAGCAGTATGAATCGTGCGGACATAGGTATTCCCTCTTCACTCAATCTAATTAAACGGTTCAATATTACCATACTTGAATAGTGAAAGAATGGAGTCGGGATATTTTTTTCGGCTTAAGCGATGCGATATAATGCCTTGATTCAATCCCGGGCTCGGAGTTCATGAGAAAACGCATCATCAACCTTGTTTCCCTTCTTTTCGCCGATGCATCGGCCGTGACGGCGGCATTGCTGATCAGCCACGCCGAACGGACGTGGCTTGAACGCTTCGATGCTTTTTCCGGCTACGAAGGCGACTGGCAGCGGTACGCTTTTTCCGGATTTCTCTACGGGTTTTTCGCTGCGGTCTTCTATGCGTTCGGCCTGTATACCCGGCGCAACGATTTTTGGGAAGAGACACGCAAAATTTTCCAGGGCGTCTTTTTTCTTTTGATCCTTATTGCGCTTTATCTGTTCGTGACGAAAACAGCCGAACACTATTCGCGGACGATGATCGTGCTGGTCGTCGTCAACAGCGCCTGGCTGCTGCCGCTGTTTCGCGTCCTTGCCAAACGGTTGCTGTACCGGCTGCATATTTGGCAGCTTCCGGCGCTGGTCGTCGGCAATTCGCTTCAGACCGAAAAATTAATCAACGATTTGAATGCGAACTGGTACCTTGGCTTCAAGCCGACGAAGGCGCCCCGAAAAGAGAGCGTGGTGTTTATCGCGACCAAGCATATGCCCGTCGAGACCCTCGAATCTTTGATCGACTATTACAAAAAGCGCTTTGCCGACGTCATTATTATTCCCTATCTGCATAATCTCAGTTTCGCCAATACGGAGATCATCGATCTGCGTATCGGACAGATTAGCATGATCAACATTCAAAACCAGCTGTTTCGTCCGGGCAATCTTTTGCTCAAAGGAATCACCGAATGGTCGATCGTGGTTGTGCTGCTGCCGCCTTTTTTGCTGATTTACGCGCTGATTGCTTTGTGGATTCGTCTTGACAGCAAGGGGCCGGTACTGTTCGTGCAGCGGCGGCTGGGGAAAAACGGCCGGCCGTTTTCCTGCTACAAGTTTCGGACGATGCATAGCGACGGAGAACGCATGCTGCAGGCGTATCTGGCCGAACATCCCGAAGAGGCGGCGCATTACGCGCACTATCACAAATACCGAAACGATCCGCGCGTTACGCGTGCCGGGCGATGGCTGCGCCGTTTTTCGCTCGACGAACTGCCGCAGATGCTCAACGTGCTCAAAGGCGATATGAGCCTGATCGGGCCGCGTCCCTACATGCTTGACGAGCGCGCAAAACTGGGAGAAAAAGCCGAGACCATTTTGCATGTTCGCCCGGGAATCACCGGCTTTTGGCAGGTCAAAGGGCGAAACGACCTGAGTTTCGAAGCGCGGACCGACCTTGACGTCTGGTACATTCGCAACTGGTCATTGTGGCTCGATTTCATTATTTTTGTCAAAACGTTCGAGGTATTGGTAACGAGACGGGGGGCGAAATGAAGCGGCCGAAGAAATTTTTTCGAACGGGTCTTTGCGGCTAATCTTTATTTAATCTTAATTTCGGTAATATTTCGCGTTCAATATTCCCTCGATGGGATATTTCTACCGGAACGCGTTCTTCGGCGCTCTGCGCGGCGCCGGAACGTGGGCAGGTGCGAGCCTGCCTGAAACAGCGCAATAAAATAAAGAAAAGGAACTCAATGCCTACAATCAATCAATTGATTCGCAACGAGCGCAAGAAGGTGATCAAAAAATCGAAATCGCCCGCACTCGTCAACTGCCCGCAGCGCCGCGGCGTCTGCACGCGCGTGTACACCACGACGCCGAAAAAGCCGAACTCGGCACTCCGTAAAGTCGCCAAAGTGCGCTTGACCAGCGGTTTCGAAGTGATTTCGTACATCGGCGGTGAAGGCCACAACCTGCAAGAGCACTCCATCGTTCTCGTACGCGGCGGCCGGGTCAAAGACCTTCCGGGTGTGAAGTACCACATCGTCCGCGGTGCGCTCGATACGGCGGGTGTCGCCAACCGTACGGTCGCCCGTTCGAAATACGGTACGAAGAAGCCCAAGAAGTAATCGCGTTATCGCGAACAACGGTCTACGCTTGAGTATTGCGCAACGAAGTGCGCGAGAAGCGGCGAGAACACAGAGGCTTCGGCCTTTGAGTAAATTTTGAAATAAAATTGAAGACAAACAAGAAGGAAAACAATGCGTAGAAGAAGAGCCCCGGTACGTGAAATCATGCCGGATCCGATTTACGGAAGCAAAATCGTTACCAAATTCATCAACAAGATCATGCTCGACGGCAAAAAAAGCGTCGCCGAAAAGATTCTTTACAGTGCACTCGACATTATCAGCGCCCGCGGCGAAAAGCCCGGCATCGAGGTCTTCAACGAAGCGATCGACAACGTCAAGCCCGTGCTCGAAGTCAAAAGCCGCCGCGTGGGCGGGGCAACCTATCAGGTTCCGGTAGAAGTACGCCCCGTACGCCAGCTTTCTCTGGCGATCCGATGGCTGGTCGACGCGGCACGCAAGCGCAACGAGCGCACGATGGCCGAGCGCCTGGCGAACGAACTGATGGACGCGGCGACCGAAAAAGGTGCGGCGTTCAAGAAGAAAGAAGATACCTACAAAATGGCAGAAGCGAACAAAGCGTTCGCTCACTACCGCTGGTAATTTTCCGGTAATCCCGTTGCGGTACGATGCGTTTTCGCATCTTCCGCAGAGACGAGGAAAACGGGAAACGGAAAGCGGAGGCGCTCCTTTTTCCGATTCCCGATTCCTCGGACACAAAACCAAACAGCAAGGCTAAAACATGGCAAGATCCCATAAACTCGAAGACGTAAGAAATATCGGTATCGCCGCACACATCGATGCGGGAAAAACGACGACGACCGAGCGTATCCTTTTCTACACCGGCGTCGAACACAAAATCGGCGAGGTCCACGACGGTGCGGCCACAATGGACTGGATGGAACAGGAGCAAGAACGCGGTATTACGATTACCTCCGCGGCGACGACCTGTGAATGGCGCGGCAAACAGATCAACATCATCGACACTCCCGGCCACGTCGACTTCACGATCGAAGTCGAGCGTTCCATGCGTGTTCTCGACGGTGCCGTGGCGGTCTTCTGTGCCGTCGGCGGCGTTCAGCCGCAGTCGGAAACCGTCTGGCGCCAGGCCAACCGCTACGGTGTTCCCCGCCTCGTGTTCGTCAACAAGATGGACCGCGTCGGTGCGGATTTCTACGAAGTCGAGCGCCAGATTCGCGACCGCCTCAAAGCCAATCCGGTTCCCATTCAGCTGCCTATCGGTGCCGAAGACAACTTCCAGGGCGTCGTCGATCTGGTCAAGATGAAAGCCATCGTCTGGGATCAGGACGCGGCGATGGGCTCGGCCTATCACGAAGAAGAGATTCCCGCCGATATGGTCGAAAAAGCCGAAGAATATCGCGAAAAACTCGTCGAAGCGGCGGCCGAAGCCGACGATGAACTGATGGACAAGTATTTCGAGGGCGAAGAACTGACCAACGAAGAGATCATGCGCGGGATCAAGCAGGGCTGTGTCGCCATGTCGATCATCCCGATGACCTGCGGAACGGCGTTCAAGAACAAAGGGGTACAGACCCTGCTCGACGCCGTCGTCGACTACCTGCCCGCACCGACCGAAGTCGCCGCGATCAAAGGCGAAGACATGGACGGCAACGAAGTCGTCGTCGAATCGACGGACGACGGCGAATTCGCGTCGCTGGCGTTCAAAATCATGACCGACCCCTTTGTCGGCCAGCTGACGTTTATCCGCGTTTACCGCGGCAGCCTGGAGTCGGGTTCGTACGTTTTCAACTCGACCAAAGGCAAGAAAGAGCGTGTCGGCCGGATCATGAAGATGCACGCCATCAAGCGCGAAGAGATCAAAGAGATCTACGCCGGCGAAATCGGCGCGGTCGTCGGTCTTAAAGATACGACGACGGGCGATACGCTCTGCTCGGAAAAAGAGAAAGTCGTGCTCGAGCGCATGGACTTCCCCGATCCGGTTATCTCGGTCGCCGTCGAGCCCAAAACCAAAGCCGACCAGGAAAAAATGGGGATCGCACTGCAGAAACTTGCCGCCGAAGACCCGTCGTTCCGCGTCCACACCGACGAAGAATCGGGGCAGACGATTATTTCGGGTATGGGTGAACTGCACCTCGAAATCATCGTCGACCGTATGAAGCGCGAGTTCAAGGTCGAGGCCGAAGTCGGTGCACCGCAGGTCGCCTACCGCGAATCGATCCGCAAAGAAGTCGAACAGGAATACAAATACGCCAAGCAGTCAGGCGGCCGCGGCCAGTTCGGCCACGTCTACCTGCGCGTCAAGCCGGGCGAAGCGGGAACGGGCTACGTCTTCCACAACGAAATCAAAGGCGGTGTCATTCCCAAAGAATACATCCCCGCAGTCGAGAAGGGCTGTGAAGAGGCGATGCAAAACGGCGTCCTGGCGGGCTACCCGATCGAAGACGTCGACGTGACCGTCTACGACGGTTCGTACCACGAAGTCGACTCTTCGGAAATGGCGTTCAAACTCGCCGCGTCCATGGGCTTTAAAGAAGCGGCGAAAAAAGCCGATCCGGCGATTCTCGAACCGATGATGAAAGTCGAAGTCGAAGTCCCCGAAGAGTACATGGGTGACGTCATCGGCGACCTCAACCGCCGCCGCGGCCAGGTCAACAACATGAGCGATCGTTCGGGCAACAAGATCGTCGACGCTTTCGTGCCGCTTTCGGAAATGTTCGGCTACTCGACCGACCTGCGCTCCGCGACGCAGGGCCGCGCGACGTATTCGATGGAATTCGACCACTACGAAGAAGTGCCGCGCAACGTCGCCGAAGAAATCATCAAAAAGCGCAACGGCTAAGCCGCGCTTCTTTCTCGCGGGGGATGCCCCGCACTTTATTTTTCCCTCTCACTCTTTTTGCACGCCGGTGCGTTTCACTTTCAGATCGCCGAATAAAAACACGTCTTTAAGCACGGCCTCGTCGACAAGCAGTGCATCGTCGAGACCGATATAAAGCTCGCCGTGTGCGCTTCGAAAAATATCCTGTTCAATGAAAACGCGGGCGAAATACCGAAGTTTGGCGTCGAGGAGTTTTGTTCCTGAAGCCCCTTTGCGCAGGGATTGCAGCCGTATTTTGCCGTCGCGTGACCCGACGGCGGCAAGGACATGCAAGGCGCCGTCGCTGCGCCGCAGCAACTCCCGGGCGTTGAAATAGAGGGTGAGAAGATCGTTTTGGGCGAAATAGTTCAGGCGGTAGTAGCCGGTATGCCGCGATTTATTGACGTCGCGTCGCCACGTGAAGGTTGCCGCATCGAAACGGCGCGTCGTGACGTTGCGTTCGATGGTCTGCGTCAGCCAAATGCAGCGGTGCGGGTAGTCGAAACGATAGCGGCGTTCGCGCCGAAAGCCGTCGAGCAGCCGAATGTTCGTGTAAGACAGCGGCCGCAGTTTTCCCGCAGGCGTGACGATGCCTTTGCTGGTATGAATCTCACGGTGATGGTGCGCCATCATCGCGGCGAAGCCTTTGAGGCCCGCGGTTGCACGGATACGGTAACGGCCGCCGCGGCGCTCGAAGTGCAGCGAACTCTCTGCGATCCCGTCGAAAATGCCGTAGGAGATGGTGTAGTTGACGTCGAGCCGGTGCGGAAGCGCTTCGCCGAGCAGCACGCATACACATGCGACGAGAAGGGCGAGGCTTTTCATCGCTTCGGCGGCAGGGGGAACCACCGGTCGGGGGCGTTCTCGTCGGGGCGGCCGCGCAGCTGCCAGAGCGGGTCGTAATCGCGTTTGTAGGCGAGGCTCTCGTTGCCTTCGACGTAATAGCCCAGATAGATCCAGCGCAATCCTTCTTCTTTGGCATAGAGAATTTGGCGCAGCAGCGAGTAGTGTCCCAAAGAGCGGTGGGCATAGTCGGGGTCGTAGTAGAAATAGATCGACGAAATGCCGCTGGGAAGGATGTCGATCAGGTCCACGCCGATGAGCCGTTCGCCGTCGAGGTAGAGCACTTCGTAGCCGTAATCGTTGGCGCCCTGGACGAAGCTGGTGTAGTAGTTCTGGGGCGTGACGTCCTGACGTTTCCAGCCGCGCCGTTCGTGCATGTAGCGGTGGTAGGCGTCGAAGAGGTCTAGATGCTGCTGCGACATCGAAGGGCGTCGGACGACCAGGCGCGTTGAAGCGTTTTTTTTGAGGACCCGCTTTTGCGAGCGGCTCAATGTGTAGGCGAAGGCATCGATTTTGAGGCTTTCGCAGGCGTGGCAGTCGCTGCAGACGGGGCGAAAGAACATCTCGCCGAAGCGCCGCCACCCGTGGCGCACGAGGGTGTCGCAATACTGTGCGCTGCAGTCGGTGATGATTTTGTAGTGCGTGGTCTGCGAGCGCCCGGGCAGGTAGGCGCAGCTTTCGTGCAGGGCGCACTCTTTGAGCAGGCGGCCGCTTTCTTGCTTCATGATTTGTGTTCGATCAGATGCCCCGACGTCGTATGGCGGATGGTTTCGATCAGGCGTGTTTTGTGCTCGGCGGAAATTTTGTCGGAGCTGAGCGTGCCGAGCATCTCTTTGGCCATCTGCATTTTGAGTTCCTGTTCTTGCATCTGGAGCTTGAGCAGCCGTTCGCGTTCTTGCTCTTCTTGAATCAGTTTGCGTTTCTTGTGGCTGTTGTAGAACAAAAAGACGAACAGCAGCACGGCGACGGCGGCGGCGATGGCGAGCAGCATCAGGTTGTAGCGGTGCTCTTCGGCCAGGGTTTTTTCTTTGACTTCGAGCTGTTTGAGGGCGATCTCTTTGTCGGTCTTCGCACGCGAAAGGACGGTTTCGCTTTTGACTTTCTGGACTTCGACGGCTTTTTCCTTGTCGATTTGCGCCAGTTCTTTTTTGACCTGCGCGTCGATTTTGGCTTTTTCGATTTCGGTGCTTTTGGTGACGATCGCCGCCGCATAAGGATTGTGCGCGGGCGGTTGCTTGGCAGCCTTGTGGCCCATCACGTACGGATTGCCGCTGCCGCCCTGGCCGCAGCCGGAAAACCACAATGCCGCAAGCAGCGCCGTCAAGAGAATAGCCCGCATCGTTTCACCCCCTGCTTTGTGCGATCAAGACCCCTTCGAGCATCTTGTCGATGTCGCCGTCGAGAATGGCACCGACATTGCTGTACGCTTCGCCCGAACGGGTATCTTTGACCTGCTGATACGGCTGCATCACGTACGAACGGATCTGGTGCCCCCAGCCGATGTCGCTTTTTTCGACCCCGTCTTCTTCGGCTTTCTGTTTTTCGAGTTCGAGCTCGTACAGGCGCGATTTGAGCATTTTCATCGCCGTGGCCTTGTTTTTGTGCTGACTGCGGTCGTTTTGGCACTGCACGACGACGCCCGTGGGGATATGCGTGATACGGATCGCCGATTCGGTCTTGTTGACGTGCTGGCCGCCGGCCCCCGAGGCGCGGTAGGTGTCGATACGGATATCTTTGTCTTCAATGACGATGTCGATGTCGTCGTCGAGTTCGGGCGAGACCATCACCGAGGTGAAGGAGGTGTGGCGCTTGGCGTTGGAGTCGAAGGGGCTGATGCGCACGAGGCGGTGGATGCCGTTTTCGACTTTGAGGTAGCCGTAGGCGTTCTCGCCTTTGATCAGGATCGACGCGTCTTTGATGCCGGCTTCTTCGCCGCTTTGGTAGTCGAGCGTTTCGACGCCGAAACCGCGCCGTTCGGCCCAGCGGGTGTACATGCGCAGCAGCATCGACGCCCAGTCCTGCGACTCGGTGCCGCCGGCACCCGGGTGAATCGACACGATGGCGTTGTTCGCGTCGTTGGGGCCGCTGAGCAGTACTTCGATTTCCATCGAACGTACGCGATCTTCGAGGCCGGGGGCTTCGTCGAAAAGGGTCTGGATCGTCTCCTCGTCGCCTTCTTCTTTGGCCATTTCGTAGAGTTCGGCGGCATCATCGAGCGCATCGGCCGCGGCGCGGTATTTTTCAAGCTTGCGTTCGAGCTGGGTTTTCTCTTTTTGTACCGTCGCGGCCCGGGCGGCATCGTTCCAGAAATCCTGGGAATTTTCGAGGGCTTCGATCTCTGCCAGGCGCGCTTCGATTTTATCGGGCTGTACGACACCCGTGATGTTTTCCATTTTCGTTTTGAGGGTTTTAAGCAGTTCGGTATATTCGTAATGATCCAAAAAAAATTCTCCGCAAAAGATGGTAAGATTATGCCGATTATATTCAAACGAGGCTTAAACGATGAAGATTCTTTCGACACCTTCGGCCCTGCGAGCGGCACTTGAAGCACATCGCGGCGGCAGTGTCGGGTTCGTGCCGACGATGGGGGCGCTGCATGCGGGACACCGGGCGCTGATCGAGCGCGCCCGCCGCGAAAACGATACGGTCGTGGTTTCGGTGTTCGTCAATCCGACGCAGTTTCTTCCGGGTGAAGACCTCGATGCCTATCCGCGCCGCCGCGAAGCCGACGAAAAAATCTGCGAACTGTGCGGCGTCGATTTTCTGTTTCGCCCCGACGCGGCCGATCTTTACGGCCGCGACGAAGCGCGTGTCGCCGCACCCGACGTGCGCGGCTACATTCTGGAGGGCACGTCGCGTCCGGGCCATTTCGACGGGGTGCTGACGGTGGTGAACAAACTGCTTCATATCGTCGCGCCGACGCGGGCGTATTTCGGCAAAAAAGACGCCCAGCAGCTGATGCTGATCGAAACGATGGTGCGCAATCTTTTCATGGACGTCGACATCGTACCGTGCGAAACGGTGCGCGACGACGACGGGCTGGCGCTGTCGTCGCGCAACGTCTACCTGAGCCCCGAAGCGCGCGAAGAAGCGCTCAAAATCCCCCGTTCGCTCAAGCGGGCTTCGAAACTGGTAATGCAGGGCATTACGGAAACCGATCGCATCGAGGTCGAGATGGCCGCGGTACTCGAGCCGCTCGACGTCGAATATAT
>CAZYEW010000059.1:10749-11902 GCA_964646705.1 uncultured Sulfurimonas sp. | reverse complement strand
ATGATCGACGTCGTAGCAATCCAGAAAATCCTGCCGCACCGCTTCCCTTTCCTGCTGATCGACCGCGTGACCGAGCTCGTGGCCGACGAATCGCTGACGGGTTACAAAAACGTCACCATCGGCGAACAGATCTTTCAGGGCCACTTTCCCGGGCACCCCATCTATCCGGGCGTCATGATTCTCGAAGGCATGGCCCAGGCCGGCGGCATTCTCGCGTTCGAGAGTATGGACATGACCGAAGAAGAAGCCGCGAACAAAGTCGTCTATTTCATGAGCATCGACAAAGCGAAATTCCGCAACCCCGTCCGCCCCGGCGACCGGCTCGAATACCGCATGCGCGTCGTCAAGCACAAGGGCGCTATCTGGGTGCTCGAAGGCAAAGCCTACGTCGACGACACGCTGTGCAGCGAAGCCGAACTCAAGGCGATGATTGTCGACAAATAAGGAAATGGCATGAGCAAGATCTCCGCACAGGCCGTCATCGAAGAAGGAGCCGTGATCGGCGAAAACGTCGAAATCGGACCGTTTTGCTATATCTCTTCGCAGGCCGTCATCGGCGAAGGCACTTCCATTGCGCAGGGTGCATGCGTCTACGGAAAAACGACGATCGGCAAGTACAACAAAATCTTTTCCTACGCCGTGCTGGGGTCCATTCCGCAAGACCTCAAATACAACGGCGAAGACGTCGAACTCATTATCGGGGACTACAACAAAATCCGTGAATTCACGCTTTTCAATCCCGGCACCAAGGGCGGCGGCGGAAAAACCATTATCGGCAACCACAACCTGTTTATGGGCTACGTGCATATCGGTCACGACGTCATCGTCGGCAACCACTGCATTCTCGCCAATGCCGCCACCCTGGCCGGGCACGTCGAAATGGGCGACTACGCCGTCATCGGCGGCATGACGCCGATCCACCAGTTCGTGCATATCGGCGATTTCGCGATGATCGGCGGCGCATCGGCACTGGCACAGGACGTCCCCCCGTACTGCATGGCCGAAGGCAACCGTGCTTCGCTGCGCGGCCTGAACCTCACGGGGCTTCGCCGTCATCTTGAACGCAGCGACATCGACGCGCTCAAAGCCGCCTACCGCGAACTCTTCGAAGCCGGCAGACCGCTCAAAGACGTTGCGGCCGAGCTGGTCGAAA
>CAZYEW010000059.1:0-10649 GCA_964646705.1 uncultured Sulfurimonas sp. | reverse complement strand
CGGCTGATGACGCCCAAAGAGCTCGACGCGTTCATGGGCGAATACATTATCGGCCAGGAACGTGCGCGCAAGCTGCTCGCCGTCGCCGTCTACAACCACTACAAACGGATTTTTAAACACGACATCGTCGAAGACGATACCGAACTGGCCAAATCCAATGTCCTGCTGATCGGACCGACGGGCAGCGGAAAAACCCTGATGGCCCAAACCATCGCCCGCGTCCTCAACGTCCCGCTCGCCATTGCCGACGCGACCAGCCTGACCGAAGCCGGCTATGTCGGCGAAGACGTCGAAAACATTTTGACCAAACTGATTCAGGCCGCCGACGGCGACGTCGAACGTGCCCAGCAAGGCATCTTGTTCATCGACGAAATCGACAAAATCGCCCGCATGAGCGAAAACCGTTCCATCACCCGGGACGTTTCGGGCGAGGGTGTCCAGCAGGCCTTGCTCAAAATTATCGAGGGCGCACAGGTGAACATTCCGCCAAAAGGCGGGCGCAAGCATCCCAATCAGGAATTCCTGACCATCGATACCTCCAATATTCTCTTTATCTGCGGCGGCGCCTTCGACGGTATTCAGGAAATCCTCAAACGCAAAGTCGGCAAGAACGTCCTGGGATTCGGCCACGAGAAAAAAAGCGTCAAAGAGCAAGAAGACATCAGCATGGATCTCGTCGAACCCGACGACCTGGTGCATTACGGGCTGATTCCCGAACTGATCGGGCGCCTGCCGATCATCGCCTCGCTGAGCGAACTGACCGAAGAAGACATGGTACGCATCCTTACCGAGCCCAAAAACTCGCTGGTACGCCAGTACAAGAAACTTTTCGCCATCGACAACGTGACGCTGACGTTCGAAGACGACGCCCTGCGGGCCATCGCCCGCAAAGCCAAAGAGCGCAAGACCGGCGCACGCGGTCTGCGCTCGATCATGGAAGAGACGATGATCGACATCATGTACGAGCTGCCCGAATACGAGGGCTACGAGGTCGTCGTGACCGAAGCGTGCATCACCGAGGGCGAAAAACCGCTTTACGTCAAAACCGATGCGAAAAAAAGCGCATAAAGGAGCCGCATGTTCTTGAATAAGCTGATCGGCCTTTTTTCGAACGATCTGGCGATCGACCTGGGCACGGCCAATACGCTGGTCATCGCCAAAGGACACGGCATCATCATCAACGAACCTTCCGTCGTTGCCGTCAAAACCGAAAAATATGCGCAGCAAAAAGTGCTGGCCGTCGGAGCCGAAGCCAAAGAGATGGTCGGTAAAACACCGGGCAACATTCACGCGATACGCCCGATGAAAGACGGCGTCATCGCCGATTTCGACATGACCGAGAAGATGATCCGAAAGTTCATCGAAAAGGCACACGGCCGCTCGGCGCTGATCAGCCCGCGCATCATCATCTGCGTGCCCTACGGGCTGACGCAGGTCGAACGCAAAGCCGTGCGCGAATCCGCCCTCTCCGCCGGCGCACGCGAAGTGTTTTTGATCGAAGAACCCATGGCCGCCGCGATCGGGTCGGGCATCAACGTACGGGAACCGCAGGGCAACCTCGTCATCGACATCGGCGGCGGTACGACCGAAATCGGCGTCGTCAGCCTCGGCGGCCTCGTGTTATCCAAATCGATTCGAATCGCCGGCGACAAAATCGACAAGGCGATCGTCGATTACGTCAAACGAAAATACAACCTGCTGATCGGCGAACGCAACGCCGAAGAGATCAAAATCGCCATCGGAACGGCTTTGCCGCTCGAAAAGCGGCTCAGCATGAACGTCACCGGCCGCGACCAGGTCGAAAGCATGCTTACGACCATCGAACTGACCAGCGACGACACCTACGAAGCCATGAAAGAACCGCTCAAAGAAATCGCCGAAGCGCTGCGTGAAGTGCTCGAAAAGATGCCGGCCGAACTGGCCGGCGACATCATCGACCACGGCATCATTCTCACCGGCGGCGGTGCCTTGATTCGGCAACTCGACAAATACCTGGCCGACATCGTACGCATCCCCGTCTACGTTGCCGACGAGCCCCTGCTCGCCGTAGCCAAGGGCACCGGCCGGGCACTCGAAGAAATCGACCTGCTCCACGAACTCTTCGAAAATGAGTAGACGGCTCGCGCTCTTTCTGCTTCTGCTGCTTCTGCTTGCCCTGGCCGCCACTTTTTCGGGCCGTATCCAATCTCCTTTTCTATCGGTGCTTCAATCGGTCAACGAAGCCTGGAACGGTTTTTCGACGGCACTTTCGAAGCGTTACGAAGAACACATCGACCAACAACACACCATCGAAAAACTGCGTGCGCAAATCGAGCTCTACCGGGTATCGCACCTGGTCTCGCATCAGATGGCGACCGAATTCAACGCCCTCGTCGCCGAAAACAACGCATCGTTTCGCTACGCACCGAATGTCGAGCTCGTTCGCACGATCGGCTATGCCGTTCTCGGCGACATGAACAAGTTCTGGCTCGACATGCCCGACTTCAACCGCTCACGACTCTACGGTTTGCTCTACGGCGAATATGCCGCCGGCATCGTCACGGCACGCGACGGCCGGCCGCTCGCCCTGCTTAACGGCGATCATCAGTGCACCTACGCCGTCTACGTGGGCAAAAACAAAGCGCCCGGAATCATTCAGGGCCAAAACAGCGACACCATGCGTGTCAAGTACATTCCCACATGGGTCCCGATCGCACCGGGCGACGAAGTCGTCACGTCGGGGCTCGACCGCCTCTTTTTCAGCGGCATCAAAGTCGGCAAAGTTCTTTCCGTCGGCCTGGCCAGCGGCTACCGCTACGCCGTCGTCGCCCCCTACTACAAAGGCAACGCCCCCGACTATTTCCACGTCATTACACAGGTTCGATAACATGAAAAAAGTATGGTACGTCTTGCTCCTTGTTTCGGCACTTGTCGGCGATGAAACCGCTTTTGTCGGCGCAGGCCCCTATGTTCAGAGCCAGCCCTACAAAAAGGCCGATCCCGTCGTACTGGCCTCCCCCGTCGTCATTTTCGACAACAGTCTTTTCTACGTCCGCTGGACCAGGCTCGGCGTCTATTTCGCCGGTTCCAAAAGCGAAACATCGAGCTGGGGGCTTTCTTTCACCGCACAGCCTCAAATTCTCGGCTACTACGAAACCGCCCCGTTCAATCAGCTCAACCCACGCGCGGCCACCCCGATTCTGCACGGCATGAAAGAGCGCGAAAGCAGTTGGGAAGGCGGTCTCTCCGCCGTCTATAGCCGCGGAGCGTGGTTCGCCGAAGCGCTGGCGATGTACGATCTTTTCGGCATTTACGACGGCCTGAAAGTCCGCCTCGAAACGGGACGGAGTTTCAAAACGGGGCGATGGTACTTTCTGCCGAGCGTGCTGGCGGTCTGGCTATCGCAGCCGTTTGCGAACTACTATTTCGGCGTCGAAAGCGGCGAAGCCGACGCGACTCTCGGCCGAAACGCCTATCGCGCACCCGCCGCGCTCAATCTCGCGGCACAGATTTACGTCAAATACGCATTCAGCCCGCACTGGCAGACGCTGCTCAACGCCAGAGTCGACGTGCTTTCGCCGTCGATTACCCACAGCCCTCTTGTCGGTGCATCTACGATGACGACGGGCATGATCTCGCTGCTCTATGCCTTCGAATACTGATGCATCATCCGCCATTAAGCCCTTGCCCACTATAATAAGAGCCCAAAACTCCAATCCATTTTCCGAAGGGTGTGCATGCCAAAACGCGATGATATCAAAACGATTCTGCTGATCGGTTCAGGGCCGATCGTCATCGGCCAGGCCTGTGAGTTCGACTATTCCGGAACCCAGGCGGTCAAGACGCTCAAAGCACTGGGCTACCGCGTCGTACTGATCAATTCGAATCCGGCGACCATTATGACCGATCCCGAGTTCGCCGACCGTACCTACGTCGAACCCATCAAAGAAGAAATCATCGCGCAGATCATCGAAAAAGAACACGTCGATGCCATTTTGCCGACGATGGGCGGCCAGACCGCCCTCAACGCCGCGATGAGTATGTACGAAAAAGGGATGCTCGAAGGCATCGAGTTCCTCGGTGCCAATCCCGCCGCCATCAAGAAAGGCGAAGACCGCCAGGCGTTCAAAGAAGCAATGATCAAACTCGGCATGGACCTTCCCCGCTCCCGTTACGCCTACAATATGGACGAAGCGATGCAGGCCGCCGAAGCGATCGGTTTCCCCCTTATCATCCGTGCCTCCTATACCCTCGCCGGCGGCGGCAGCGGGGTCGCCTACAACATCGACGAATACAAGATGCTCGCCAAACGCGGCCTCGACGAAAGCCCGATCAGCGAGATCCTCGTCGAAGAATCGCTGCTGGGGTGGAAAGAGTACGAAATGGAGGTTATCCGCGACCGTGCGGACAACTGCATCATCGTCTGCTCGATCGAAAACTTCGACCCCATGGGCGTCCACACCGGCGACTCCATCACCGTCGCACCGGCACTGACGCTCACCGACAAAGAGTACCAGCGCATGCGCGACGCCTCGTTCGCGATTTTGCGTGAAATCGGCGTCGATACGGGCGGTTCGAACGTGCAGTTCTCCGTCGATCCCAAAACCGGACGCATGATCGTCATCGAAATGAACCCGCGTGTCTCGCGCTCCTCAGCACTGGCGTCCAAAGCCACAGGCTACCCCATCGCCAAAGTCGCGACGCTGCTGGCGGTCGGTTTCACGCTCGATGAAATCACCAACGACATCACCGGCACGCCGGCAAGTTTCGAACCCGTCATCGACTACATCGTCACCAAGACCCCGCGTTTTACGTTCGAAAAATTTCCCGAAGCCGAAAGCACGCTTACAACGGGCATGAAATCCGTCGGCGAAGCGATGGCGATCGGGCGCACGTTCAAAGAGTCGATGCAAAAAGCGCTCTGTTCGCTCGAAACCGGGCTTTCCGGCTTCGACGAAATGGCGGGGGATCTCGATCTGATCCGCCACGAGATCCGCCGTCCCAACGCCGAACGCATGCTCTACGTCGCCGAGGGCTTCCGCCGCGGTATGCGCGTTGAAGAGATCTTCGATCTGTGCAAGATCGACCCGTGGTTTCTGTACCAGATCGAGGAACTCGTCGCAACCGAAAAGACGATCGACCTCGATATCCTCAACGATGCCGACCGCCTGCGCCGCGTCAAGGCCGACGGTTTCAGCGATAAAAAAATTGCGGAACTGATTGCCAAAAACGGTGCCGCCGGCGACATTCGCGAAAACGACGTCTACAACGCGCGCAAACGCATGGGCATTCACCTTGAATACAATGAAGTCGATACCTGCGCCGCCGAATTCGAAGCGCTGACGCCCTATCTGTACTCGACGACCAATATCACCCTGCTCCCCGAACGAAGCGCCCGGGCATCGGACAAGAAAAAAGTCATGATCCTCGGCGGCGGCCCCAACCGTATCGGCCAGGGCATCGAATTCGACTACTGCTGCGTCCATGCGGCTTTCGCCCTCGAAGAGATGGGCATCGAGACGATCATGTACAACTGCAACCCCGAAACCGTCTCGACCGACTACGATACCTCCGACGTCCTCTATTTCGAGCCCATCGACCTCGAACGGGTCCGCGAAGTGATCGAATACGAAAACCCCGACGGGATCATCGTCCATTTCGGCGGCCAGACCCCGCTCAAGCTCGCCAACCCGCTCACAGCCATCGGCGCAAAAATCGTCGGAACGCCCGCCAAGGTGATCGACCTCGCCGAAGACCGCGAAAAATTTTCCGACTTCGTCGATGCCCACGGCCTCAAACAGCCTGAAAACGGTATCGCCACGACCAAAGAAGAAGCGATCGCCGTCGCATCGAAACTGGGGTATCCGGTACTGGTGCGTCCCTCGTTCGTGCTCGGAGGCCGTGCGATGCGCATCGTCTACAACGAAGCCGAACTGCGCAGCTACATGGACGAAGCGGTCTCGGTCTCCAACGACGCTCCCGTACTCGTCGACAAATTTCTCGATCAGGCCGTCGAACTCGACGTCGACGCGATCTGCGACGGCACCGAAGTTTACATCGGATCGGTCATGCAGCATATCGAAGAAGCGGGCATCCATTCGGGCGACTCGGCCTGCTCGCTGCCGCCGGTCAACCTCTCGCCCGAGCTGCTCGCACAGGTCGAAACGCAGACCAAAACGATCGCCCTGGGCCTCGGTGTCGTCGGACTGCTCAATATCCAGTACGCCATCTATCAAAATGAGGTCTACCTGATCGAGGTCAATCCGCGCGCGTCGCGCACCGTGCCCTTCGTCTCCAAAGCCACCGGCCTGCCCCTTGCCAAAGTCGCCACCCGCGTCATGCTCGGCGAACCGCTTCGCGACGCCCTGGCGTTCTACGACCGCTATGCCGTCGTCACCGAAGAAAACGGTCTGCTCAAACCGCGGCTCAAAGGCCACGTCGCCATCAAAGAAGCGGTCTTTCCGTTCAACAAACTCTACGGCGCCGACCTGTCGCTGAGCCCCGAAATGAAATCGACCGGAGAGGTCATGGGGATCAGCGCGAAATTCGGCATCAGCTTCGCCAAATCGCAAATGGCCGCAGGCAACAATATTCCCACCGAGGGAACCTGCTTTCTTTCGTTCATCGAAATGGACAAGCCCGCAGGCGTCGAAATTGCACGGGGACTTCACGCCCACGGTTTTCGTCTCGTCGCCACGCGCGGCACGCAAAAGGCGATCGAAGCCGCCGGCATTCCATGCGAACCTGTTCTGAAAATCTCGGAAGGCCGCCCCAATATCGAAGATATGATGAAAAACGGCGACATTACGATGGCCGTCAATACCTCGGACAACAACACCGCCAAAAAAGACGCCACCGTCATCCGTCAGATCGTTCTGCGGATGAATATTCCCTATTTCACCACCCTTAGCGCCGCACGCGCCGCGATCGAAGCGCTTGGCCAGATGAAAGACGACACATGGACCGCACCGCAGGCACTTCAGGACTACCTCGATTGAACGGCGTCGTGCTGATTCAAACCGATACGACCGTCGGTTTCGTCTCGCAAAACGCACGGCGGCTGGCGCAAATCAAATCGCGCTCGCCCGAAAAACCCTTTTTGAAAACCTACGCGTCGTTTAGCGATTTCAAAAAAGAAGGGCGCATTCCCGCAGCGTTCCGACGGCATGTCCGCCGCAGCGAAAAAACGACCTACGTCGTCAAGTCCAAGGCGTTCCGTATCGTGGCCGAAGGAAGCTACCATCTCTTTTTGCGGCCGTTCGGCTGGGCTTATTCCACTTCGGCGAACGCTTCGGGGGCGACATTCGATGAACATTTCGCCCGCACGCATGCCGACCTCGTCGTCGAAGACTATCGGGGATTTGTCGAAACCGAACCCTCCCGTATCTGCAAAATCAACCATCGAAAACAACAAAGGATCCGTTGACATGAAACACATTCGCACCATTGCCTCCGCCGCCTTTTTGGGCACGGCGGGCGTCACCGTCATGAGCGTACTTGCCGGTTGCAGCGGCCAGCAGCAGCAAGAAGCGCAAAACCGCTTTCTCGTCGTACAGCAGCAGCCTAACGGAAAATACGTCGTCGTCGAAGAGATGCCGACCGAGGGCCCGACCCGTGCGATTATCCGCGAATACGACGAAAACGGCCGCATGCACGAACGTTTTATGAACGAAGACGAACTCAAAGCGCTCGCACAGCAGGAATACGAAAAAATGCAAGCGGGTCAGAGCGAACTCAATCAGCCGCCCCAAGGCGAAGGGATGGGACTGGCGGGCACGATTCTCGCCGTTGCCGCCGGGTCGCTGCTGGGCAACATGGTCGCCAATTCGCTGATGAACAACGCCAACTTCAAGCGGCATGCCGACCGTGTGAACAAGTCGGCCTACCACGCCGCCAAAACGGGAAAAGCGAAAACCGGCGGCACGAAAAAAAGCTTTTTCGGAGGGACGAAAAAAGCACCGTCACGCACGTCGGGCGGCTTTTTCGGAGGCTAAGGATGGTCGCGCTCGATTCGCTCGCACCGCTCGATGATGCAACGCTTGAGAAACTCGGCTTCACCTGGCATACCGACACCGACGGCAGCCATTACGTCGCCGACGAACTCGTCCTCGTCTCCGACGACGAAGCCGAAGCCTACTACGAAGCGGCCAACACCCTTTACGACATGTACGTCCAGGCTGCGGAATACGTCATCGACAACGATCTCTTTTTCGAACTCGGGATTCCGTTCAGCCTGATCGACGCCATCAAAAAAAGCTGGGACAACGATGTGCATTGGCACGTTTACGGCCGCTTCGACTTTGCCGGCGGCATCGACGGAAAGCCGATCAAACTGCTGGAATTCAACGCCGATACGCCCACAGGGCTGTATGAAACGGCGGTCCTGCAATGGGCGCTGCTCAAACACAACGGCCTGGATGAAGCGCGTCAATTCAACAATATCTACGAAGCCGTCGGCGAAAATTTCCGGCGCCTCGTCACGCTTTTCGACGATCCCGACACCTTCGAAGCACTCTACGACGGCTGGAAAATTCTTTTTAGCTGCGTCGAAGGCAACGACGAAGAAGAACTGACGACGAAACTGCTGCGTCAAATCGCGACCGATGCAGGCTTCGCAACGGGCTTTTCTTTTTTGCAAAACGTCCGCTTCGACGAAGACGGAATCTACGACGAGCACGACACACCCTATGAATACTGGTTCAAGCTCTATCCGTGGGAGGACATCGCCATCGACGAACCCGAACTGGCCGTCTTGCTGACACGCATTATGCAAAACCAAAAAGCGATCATTCTCAACCCGGCCTACACCTTGCTGTTTCAATCCAAAGGGATGCTCAAAATCCTTTGGGATCTTTTTCCCGACTCACCCTATCTGCTGCCGACCGGCTTCGAACCGCCAAAGGGAGAACCTTACGTCGAGAAACGGATGTTCGGCCGCGAAGGCGCCAACACCAAAATCGTCACCGCCGCGGGCGAAATCCTCGCACACACCGACGGGCCTTACGGCAACTTCAAACCGGTCTATCAGCGCTACGCCGACCTGCCCAAAGATCATGCCGGAAGAAAATATCAAGCAGGTGTCTTCTTCGCCTACGAAGCGTGCGGACTCGGTTTTCGGCGCGGCGGAGAAATCATGGACAATCTGAGCAAGTTCGTCGGCCACATGCTGCGCTGAGACGCTCCGCTCAGGCCTGAACCGTTTTTCGGTTGGTCTTTTGCTGCAGGTAATTCGCCAAATTCATCAAAGCAAGCGTCACGAGGAAAATCATCAGTCCGGGGAAAAAACTCACCCACCATGCAATGTCGATCACCTCTTTGCCGTTGCTTAGAATCGTTCCCCAGCTCATTTGCGGAGCCACGATGCCAAGCCCCAGGAAACTAAGCCCCGACTCCGCCAGAATCGCGCCGCCGACACCGAAGGTAAAACTGACGAAAAAGATCGGAGCGAGCAACGGCGCGTAGTATTTAAGCAGAATTTTCCGCTTCGAAACCCCGGCGATGTTCAAGATTTTGACGAAAGGCTGCGAAGTGATCGAAAAACTTTCCGAACGAATCAGCCGTGCCGTCGTCATCCAGCCCGTGATCGAAATGATGACGATCAGCACCGCCGTCGACGCATTGACGTAACTGACCAGCGCCAAAAGCAGAAAGAACGTCGGAAACGTCAAAAACAGATCGACCGTCACGACGAAAATCTTGTCGACCGTCCCTCTGGCGAATCCGGCCAGCGCCCCGAGTATAAAGCCGATGAACGTCGCGATCAACGCACTTCCGACACCGATAAGCAAAGAAACCTTGCCGCCTTCAATGACGCGCGCCAGCAGATCCCTGCCCAGACGATCGGTCCCGAAAGGATGCTGCAGCGACGGTGCTGCGAGAATGGCGTTTTTGTCCAGCGCATAAGGATCGACCGCATAGAAAAAGCCGCCGATCCATACGAATGCTACGATGCATGCCAGCAGCAGGAGCGTCTTTTTGGGCCAATCGTTCATCACGTCAGACACCATTGAATCGGTGCAATTCCGTATGCCTCAAGGCATGCGTTCGCCCGTGAAAACGGCCTCGATCCGAAAAAACCGCGATAGGCCGACAGCGGCGACGGATGCGGCGAGGCGATGATGCAGTGCTTCTGGGTATCGATAAGACCGGCTTTCATCTGTGCAGGGCGCCCCCACAGTATAAACACGAGGTGTTCTTTGCGTGCGTTCAGTACCCGAATCGTCGCATCGGTGAAACGTTCCCAGCCCTTTTCTTTGTGTGAATGGGCCTGCCCTTCGCGCACGGTCAGCACCGTGTTAAGCAAGAAAACCCCCTGGGCTGCCCATGCTTCGAGCGTACCGTCTTGAGGAACGTCACAGCCCAGGTCATCGTGCAGTTCCTTGAAGATATTCTGCAGTGAAGGCGGGTGCGCAACGCCCCGCTGCACCGAAAATGCCAATCCGTGCGCCTGATTCGGACCGTGATACGGATCCTGCCCCAAAATCACGACTTTCACCCGATCGAACGGGGTCAGGTTGTAAGCGGCGAAAATATCCCGTCCTTTCGGATAGATACGATAATGCGCCTTCTCTTCGAGCAAAAAGGCCTTGAGTTCCTTAAAATAGGGCTGTTCGAAAGCTTCGGCAAGCTCACGTTTCCATGAGGGTTCGATTTTCGGCCGAATTTCCATG
>CAZYEW010000058.1:10732-12331 GCA_964646705.1 uncultured Sulfurimonas sp. | reverse complement strand
ACCCGACGACATTCTCAAAGGCCTGCTGGAGTTTCTGCGCAGCATCTGAATGCTCTATGAGCGTTCAACGACTCTCTTGTCCACATTTTCTCCGACGATTTACCGATTCTTCAAAAAAATGGAAATGATATTGATTATCATTAAGATCTTATTAAGGCGCCGATCGTTACAGTTCTGATAATCATTTTCAATGAAAAGGAAATCAACATGCTGAATCATATCAAACCGAGCACGGCGCTTTCGGCGGCATTGCTCTTTGCGGGCACGTTCGCACAAGCACAGGAACCAGCTTCCATCGAGGAACTTCAACAACAGATCGAAGAACTGCGGGCCAACCAGGAAGCACTGATCGACGACACGTCGGATGCGCAGATCGGTTTCAGTACGGTCGACACGGCGTTCTCGCACAACGGAATGGGGGCGGCGGCTTCAAAAGTCTACGCCACAAAATCACCGCTCTCCATCGGAGGCTACGGCGATATGTATTACGCCAAACCCGACAGCGGAGACGGTGTTTCGGACGTCTATCACTTCGTGCCGTATATCGGCTATAAATTCTCCGACAATATTATTCTCAATACCGAAATCGAATTCGAACACGGCGGTGCCAACCCCGAAAAAGAAGAGCCCGAAGGGTATGCGATTGTCGAATTTATGTACCTCGACTTTTTGATCGACCAGGCTTTCAACGTCCAGCTGGGGCAGCTTCTCGTACCGATGGGGCTCATCAACCTCCGTCATGAACCGACACTCTACAATACCGTGCAAAAACCGTCCGCGGAGACGCTCGTGATCCCTTCGACGTGGAGCGCATCGGGCGTCCTTGCCTACGGTACGGTCGGCGATACGGGATTGAGCTACAATGCCGGTCTGATCCAGGCACTCGATCTCGACCATGAAGCGACGGGAACGCCGGAATTCATGCATGAAGTTTCAGGAAGCGCCGGAGGCAAATCGACGTTCAACAAAGCCGCCTTCGTCGGTCGTCTGGATTATCGTGGCATCGACGCGCTGCTGCTCGGCGGATCGCTTTACTACGGCGACGCAACGCAAGGAAGCGTCTCCGGTGCGGCCGCTTTGCTGTACGACTTGCACCTGACTTACGAAAAACACGGCTTTAAACTCAAAGCCCTCTATACGGCCCTTGCCGTGTTCAATGCCGAAAACCTGGCGCAGGCCAACGAAGCGAACAAAGAAGCCACGAAAGATGCGAACGGGTATTACCTCAACCTTGAATACGATCTTCTATCCTCGTTCGCAACCACCCACAGGCTGCCCGTATTCGCACAGTACAATTACGTCAATCCCGGTGCGACGGTCGTCGATCGGTTCGGTGCGACGACGGCAAACAACGTCGGCGAGGCAGTGACGACCACCGTCGGTGTGAACTATTTTCCGCACGAACAGGTCGTTTTGAAAATAGACTACGCCATGACCGACATGAAAGCCGCCGGAGAACGCGACTACGACACGTTCAGCCTCGGCCTCGGCTTTATCTTTTAATCGAAGGACAATCTATGAAAAACCGTTTGCTTTTTACATCGTCATTCATCGCGGCAGCGCTCTTGACGGGCTGCGGCGAAGGAACTTCCGTCGCCG
>CAZYEW010000058.1:0-10632 GCA_964646705.1 uncultured Sulfurimonas sp. | reverse complement strand
CGCCGTAAACCCCGAAACGAACGCCACATGGAGGGCGGCGGAAATGCCGCAGACGGTCAATCATGACGAGCTCGGAAATCTCGGACTCAGCGACCATGAAGAAGACGCCATCGTCGCGTTTATGAAAACGTTTACCGATAAGAAATTCGAACATCTCGTTCGCTAAACGGTATCATTTCAAAAAAGGAGTGCCGATGCTACGCTGCATAACGGTTTTAGTGCTGCTCGCCGGTTTGGCGCAGGCAAGGCTGCTGACGACGCCTTTCGAGGCCCTGCATGCCATCTACGGCGACGATGCGGCCATCGAAAAGAAAAACGTTTTGCTCACGATCGACAAAGCGAAACAAGTTTACCGATCCGCAGGCGTGAAAGAAGGCAAAAAGATTTTCCGCACTTTCAAAGTGAAAAAAGGGGCAAAAACCGTCGCGTATGCGATCTTGGTCTCCCGTGTCGTCCGCTCGAAAAATGCGGCGGTTTTATACATCTTTACGCCGCAGGGAGCCATCGACGGCATCGAGGTCGTGGCATTTAACGAGCCGCCGGAATTTACGCCGCCCAAAGCGTACCTCGACCAGTTCAAAGGCAAGCGCAGCAGCGATACCTTGCGCGTGGGCAAAGATATCCCGACGATCACCGGAGCGACGATGAGCGCGCGCAACGTGACCGACGGCGCACGGCTGGCATCGCGGATCTTCGATCTGCTGTTCAAAGGAAACCGGTGAAATTTACCCTCGTTAAAGATCTGAGACATGATCCGCTCATGCGCCCGCTGCTGGGAGGACTGCTGCTTTTCGTCATCCTTTTTCTGGGAGCCGATATCGCGGTGAAACAGGCACAGTTCGGTCTGACGCCTGCACAACTGGAGACGACACTTTACGGAGACGAAGCCCGGTACGTCGAACCGCTCACGCAGCACTTTCTGCTGGAACACCTCCATGCCGATATCTTTTTCATCATGATGGTGCTGCTGACGCTTAGCGCCGTATATGCGCGGTTGTGCCGGCACAAAAACCTGCGCCTTGTCATGATCAACGCCGTGATGATGGCGGCACTTTCGGCCACCGCATTTTTGCCGCTTGCCTATTTCGTGTCGGACCTGTTCGTCCTTCCGTACATCGTCGCTTTTTTCGCCTGGCATCTCGGAGCCTTTTGGCTTGCGCTGGCCTCGCTGTATTATCTGTTCGCTCCCCTAAGAAAAGGATAGTTTCCATGCAGCGAAGCTACCGTTACGCGATCTTCTACTTTGGCGTTTTCGCGCTGGCGCTTCTGCTCAGCGGAGCCGTGCTTTTTATCGAAAAACTGGGGATCGACGCCCAAAGTATCGAAGCCTTCTACCTGGGGGACAAGAGCGCTTTCGCGCAACCCAAAACGGCTGCGGGGCTGTTGGAAACGGCCCTTCCCCATCTGGGGGCCATGGGTATTTTCATCTTTGTCGCGGGGCACTTTTTTCTCTTTGCGGCCCCCCGTACGAAACGCGCGATGATCTTGCCGCTCAAGCTCTTTTTTGCCGCGGCACTGCTCGATATCGCAAGCGGTTTTTTGATCGTCATGGGCATCGGCATCTTCGTGTTCGTCAAGCTCGCCGCGTTTTTGGCGTTGCAGTTCACCGGTCTTTTGCTGCTGTTTTTTCTTTTCAGGGAGCTTCTCAACCCGTAAGTTTCGCGTATATTCCGAAATATTCTCGCTGATCGTTATGTTTCCGTCGGTCGTGATGATGAGATAGCCTAGTTTGCTTGCGTTCAAAAATGCTTTCGCACGGTGCAGCGGCATCACGGCAGCCGCGGTCGCATAGGCATCGATTTTCGTGTTGTCGCCAAAAGACAAGAGAGTGATCGAGGCAAAACGCCGCTGAGAGGCTTTTCGCTTGGGATCGATCAGATGGTTGTTCGCGATGTTCCCTATATAACGCCGATAGTTGCCGCTGGTGGAGATGGCCGTATCGGGATGTTTCGTCTCGAACGAAGCGACGATTCCGGCGCCGAAAGGGTTTTTCACGGCGATGCGGCAAACATCGAGGCAGCGGATATCACCGCTTAGCGCCACGATACCCGCATCGACTCCTTGACGATGCAGATAATCCGCAACCCGATCCGCGGCGAACCCTTTGCCCATGCCGCCAAGATCGACCGTAATTCCCCGGTCCAGCCAGGCGAATCTTCGGTTGAAATGCACGCCGCCGAAAGAGACGTCGGCTTCTTGAAGCTGCGATGTTGTCGGCACTCGTTCGCCGCCCTCACCAAAACGGTAGAGCCGTTTCGTGATCGACCCGACGGCGATATCGAAATATCCGCCGCTTTGCCGATAGTACCGTTTCGACAGCCGAAGCGCTTCGTACGTCAAAGGATCGATGTTTATCTTTCGTTCGTGATTGAGCCGATAGACGGCGGCCCCTTCTTGATAGCTTGAAAGTGCCCGTTCAACCTTTTTGACGATCTCGAAACTTTTTTGAATCTGCGGGGCATACCGTTCGGGCAGCGTGACGGAAACGAAGGTCCCCATCAGCACCTGGGTCCGTGTTGTCATCGCCCCGTGCAAAAGCGCGGTGAGCGCACACAGTACGATCGGCAATCTCATATTTCGCACGGCACTTCCAAAAGTATCTATCTTCCGAGGCTTGGCTTTGCCTGCCAAAGCGCTCTCGCCTGCTGCAGCCGCTGCGGCGTGCCGACGTCGCACCACAGCCCGGTATAAAGTTCGGCCCGTACCCTGCCTTCGTCCATACCCGCACGCAGCAGCGGCGCCAAGGCCTGCTTGCTCGCGGGCAGGCCCGCGAAAAAACGCGGGCTGTAATAGCCGATGCCGGCGAACGTGTAGCGCGGCGTTCCCCCGTTGAGGGCACGGCCCTGCGCATCCAGGCCGAAATCTCCCTGCCGATGGTGCGGCGGATTGGGTACGAGGATCAGATGTGCCGACGCACCGCCGAGCACGATCGTCGGGTCGAAAGCATATTTGCACAAAACGTCGCCGTTGACCACGAGAAAGGGGGCGTCGCCAAGCAGCGGCAATGCCTTGACGATGCCGCCGGCACTCTCCAGTGCACCCGAACCGCGTTCGTCCGAATAGCGCAGCCGCACGCCCCAGCGCGCACCGTCGCCGAGTGTTTCGGGCAGCAAGTGCCCCAGATGCGCGATATTGACGACGATCTCTTCGATGCCTGCCGCCGCCAGCCGTTCAATATGATGCACGATCAGCGGCTTGCCTCCCACTTCGATCAGCGGTTTGGGCAGCGTATCGGTCAGCGGCCGCATCCGCTCGCCCCGGCCCGCGGCAAGGATCATCGCTTTCACGGCAGACGCACCGTTTCAAGCAGCCGCGCCAGCGGACGGGTCGCTTCGTAGCGCGCCGCCGCCTCGATCGTATATTGCAGCGTCAGCGGCAGGTCGTCGAGGTAGCCGGCCTTCCCGTCGCGCAGCCAGAGCCGCGCGAAAATGCCCAGCACCTTGAGATGGCGCTGCATCCCCGTGTAGTCGAACCAGCGCAAAAAAGTCGCATCGTCCGCGTCGATCCGTGCGGCGTCGCGGAACCGCAGCGCCAGTGCGGCGATACGGTCGGGGTCGAAACGCACGTACAGATCTTTGAGCAGCGAAACGAGATCGTACGTTACCGGCCCGTTCATCGCATCTTGATAGTCGATAATCCCGAGCGCGCCCGAGGGTGTCACCATAATATTGCGCGAATGGAAGTCGCGGTGCACGAACACGCCCTGCGGCTGCGACAGCACGACGTCGACGATATGCGCTTGCACCTCCTGCAGCAGCGCCGCCGTTTCCGCATCTGCTTCCCGCCCCAGATAGCGCTGCCAGAACCACGTTTGCATCAGGGCCGTTTCATTCAGCAAAAACGTGCGGTCGTAAAGCGGAAGGCCGTCGGTACGGGCATGCTGCATCCGTACGATCACTTCCATACAGCGTTCGTAATCACGCTCGAACGATGCGGCATCGAGCCGCGAAAGCAGCGGTGCCGATCCCAGGTCTTCGAGCACGAGAAAACCCGCGGGCAGATCTTCGTACGCGATGCGCGGCGCATGCACCCCGCATTCGGCCAGCCGCTGCGTCACGTCGACGAACGGAGCAAGTGCCGTCTTTTCCCGCGATGCGTCCATCACGATCAGCGATTCGCCGCCGTTTCGCAGCCGGAAATAGCGCCGAAAACTTGCATCTTCGCTCGCCTTTTCGATCTGCCACGACGCATAGGGCGTCGTTTCGATCCACGTTTCGAGTTTATCCATAAATCCCTCCCAACAGCGTATCGCGCGAAGCCCCCGTGATGCCGTGCAGCGGCACGGGCCTGCGGTGCAGACGCATCCGTGCCAGCCATGCGAACGCCATCGCTTCCATCCACTGCGCACTGACGCCGTACGCATCGGTCGGCGCTACCTCGACGCCTTCGAGCAGGGCCGCGATACGTGCGACAAGCCACCCGTTTTTCGCCCCGCCGCCGCACAGCAGCAACCGTTTCGGGGCGTATCGTGCCGCTTCCTGCGCCACGGTGCGCGCCGTCAGTTCCGTCAGCGTCGCCAGCACGTCGGCATCGCCGAGGCTGCCGACGCCGAATCTGTCGATCCACGCGGCGTTGAAAGATTCGCGCCCCGTGCTTTTGGGGGCGGGACGCGAAAAATACGGGTCGGCCAGCATCGCTTCAAGCAGCGTTTCATCCACGTTTCCCTGCCGTGCGATGGCGCCGTCTTCATCGTAGTCGCGCGAAAACTTCCGCTGCATCCACGCGTCGATCAGCACGTTTCCCGGCCCCGTGTCGTACCCCGTCGTTTCGCTGCCCAGCACCGTAATATTCGCCATGCCGCCGAGATTGACCACGGCGTTCACGCCGTCGAGCCCGCCGAAAACGAAACGGTGAAACGCCGGTGCGAACGGTGCCCCCTGCCCGCCCAGCGCCACGTCCGCACGCCGAAAATCCGCCACCGTCGCAATCCCCGTGCGCACCGCCACGATATTGGGGTCGCCCAGCTGCATCGTAAACGGGGCGTCGCCTTCGGGTTCGTGCCACAGGGTCTGCCCGTGCAGGCCGATCGCTTCGATGCGGGAAGCATCGAGATCGTACCGCGCGATCAGCGTCCGCACGGCCTCGGCGTACCGTTCGCCGAGTTCGCGGTCGAGGCGCCCGATGTCGCGCAGCGTCACCCGCCCCCCGATCGCGGCAAGCATACGGCCTTTCAACGCAGGGTCGAACGGCATCGAAAGCGTCGCCGCCAATTCGATCCCGTGCTCCCCTACCGGGCAGAGCACGACGTCGATGCCGTCCATGCTCGTCCCGGACATGATGCCGATATAGCATTCTTTGTTCATTGCCGCTGTGCTCCGCGCGGCGAAACCGCCTGCATGATCGCGAACGACACCGCCGTTCCGGCCGCCAGCGGCCACGGGGCGGGAAACCACGCCGCCAGTGCAGGAACGACCTGCGGCTGCATCGCCGCGACCGTGAAAAAACCGCCCCCAAGCGCCCACGATACGCCGTGTGCGCTCCCGCGCCGCGTAAAAATCGCCGCCGCGTAAACCCCCAGCAGTCCGGCATAGGCGAAACTCATCACCGCCAGCGCGAACGCGAGCAGCGGCACATCCGAAGCGCGCTGCCAGTAATAGCTGAGCATCGCCATCATGCCGAGCGCCAGCGCGAATACGGCGACCGCGATGCGCCCCGCCCGCACGAAATGGGCTTCTTCGACCATTCCCCTGCGCCGCGCAAAAGGACGATAGAAATCTTCGACCGCCACCGACGCCATCGCCGAAAGCACCGAATTGGTCGAAGAAAGCGCGGCCGCGATGGCTCCGACCGTCACCAATCCCCGCAACCCTTCGGGCATTTCGTCGAGAATGAAATGCATGAACACGGTCACTTTCTCTCCGGCGAACACCTGCGAAAGCGTCCCTTCGAAACCCGAAAGTTCCGGATGCCGGTAATACAGGTACAGCAGCGAGCCGATCGCCAAAAACAGCAGCGCCACGGGCACGGTCAGGGCCATCGACACGTACAGCGCGCGGGCACCCGAACGGCCGTCGCGGCAGCTGAGCACGCGCTGCGTCATGTCCTGATCGAGCCCGTACGCCGCAATATTGAGCAATGTCCATCCCACCAGCAGGCTTGCTATGCCGAAGGTCCCGCCGCCGCGCACAAGCGTCAGTTTCTCTTCCGTCGCCAGCAGATGCCACAGCGTCGCAGGATCGGCCGAAAGCGCCTGCATCAGATACACCAGCACCGCGATGCCCGCGCCGACGTAGGTAAACGCCTGAATCGCGTCGCTATAGATCACCGAGCGCACGCCGCCGAACGCCGCATACGCCAGCGCACCGGCCAGCAGCACGCCGATCGAAACGGCCATGTGCGGCGCCTCGATGTCGCCGTAAAGAAGCATCGCGACGGCCAGCGCCCCAATATAAAGCCGCGCTCCGCTGGCGAATATCCGCCCCAGCAGAAACATCGCACCCGCGGCGCGCTTCGCCTCAGGCCCGTAACGCTTTTCGAGCAGTTCGTACACCGTCACCGCGCGCATCGCGTAAAAACGCGGCACAAGTACGCCCGCGACGAACACGACGGCAAGCAGCGCCGATGCGTAAAACCCCAGAAACGTCCAGTCTTTGCGGTAGGAGAAATCCGGTGCACCCAGAAAGGTCGCCGCAGACTGCGACGTCGCCAGAATCGACACGGCCGCCGCGAACATTCCGATCCGGTTGCCGCCGACGAAGAAATCGCGTGCCGAATCGATGCGTACACGCGCAAACAGCCACGAGCTCAGCGCCAGCACGGCGAAATAGCCGCCGAACACCGCCCAGTCGATCGCGCCGAAGCTCATCGCGGCGGCGCCTCGAGCCCAAGATCGCGCACGCCGCGGCGCACCGCCCGCATGAACCTGTCGCCGGGATCTTTTTTGACCGTGCGGTAGCCTTTGTCTTTTTCGTGCCACAACGGCGTGTGTTCCATCCGGCGGTATTCATGGTGGCCGATCAGGTAGCGGATGCCCGGATATTTGCGTTTAAGATAACGCACCAGGGCGATGTTCGCGTAAAGCTGCGCGTCGGTCAGATCGTCTTTGGCATTGCCTTCGCCGCCGACGTTTTCGATGCCGATGCTGCCGTCGTTCAGCCCGATGACGTGACGCGCCATCACGTTGTCGGGCATCAGCCGGTAGATCGTGCCGTCGCGATCGACGAGATAATGCGCCGAAACGTTCAGCGCCCCCGCCGCCGCAATATCGCCGCGCGCCCCCGGCAGCACCTCCGGGTCGAGCATCGCGAACGACCGGTTCATATCCGTGTCGGCCGTCCAGTGCAGCACGATGATTTTAGGGTCGATACGGATATCGTGTACCGTTTTTCCGTAATGCTTCGCGATATAGGCTTTGGTCAGCGCGACACGTTTTTTGCCGAAGCGGATCGGTTTTTCGACGATGGTCGGCGCGCCGATGCCGTATTTGACCATCAATGCCTCGATCCGTGCCGCCGACGCGTCGATGCGGCTTCGGGGAATGCGGCCTGCTTCAACCTCGGCCTCGACCGCATCGATCACCTCATCGGGCGTCGTCTTGCCGAGCTGATTGCCAAAGAGCAGCATATCCACGCCCGCATCGATCGCCAGACGCACCGTTTCGCGCAGGCTGTAGTGCTCGCTGATCGCTTTCATCTGCAAATCGTCGCTGACGATCACCCCCGAAAACCCCAGTCGGTTTCGCAGCAGCTGCGTATTGACCTTGCGCGACAGCGTCGCCGGATAGCGTGCGTCGAGGCGGCGGTTGAACACGTGCGCCGTCATGATCATATCGGCATCTCCCGCCGCGATCAGCAGCCGGTAAGGTTCGAGTTCGTCGGGTTTCCATGTGTCGGTGACATCCACGAAACCTTTGTGCGAATCCCCCAGCGACGATCCGTGGCCGGGAAAATGCTTGAGCACGGGTACGACGCCGCGTGCCCGCAGCGCCTCGGCGAAAATTCCCGCCATACGGGCGACTTCTGCCGGATCGGCCCCGTAGGAGCGCTGCAGTTTGAAGATGACGAAATTGTCGGGATTGCGCGCCAGATCGACGACGGGAGCGAAATCGAGATTGATGCCCGCACCGGCAAGCTCCGCGGCCAGGGCATCGTAGACCGCACGGGCATAGACATCGTCGCGGCGTTTTCCGACCTGCATCGCCGAAGGAAAGCCCGCAAAACCCGCCGAAGGTTTGAGCCGCTGGACCTTGCCGCCTTCCTGGTCCACGGCGATCAGCAGCGGTGCCCGCGCCGCGCCGCGCAGCTGTGCGGTCAGTGTTTCGAGCTGCTTCGGCGACACGATATTTTTGGAGCGGTTGCGGTCGCGGTAGTCGCGGTCGAACAAAATGACGCCGCCCAGCGGCAGCCGCCTGAGCGTGCGGGCGATCGGGCTGTCGTCGTGCAGCGCGGTTGCGTCGAAACCGACGATCAGCATCCGGGCGATCTTTGCACGCAGCGCCTCGTCCGCTCCGGCGAACGCGGCAAGCGACCAGCAAAGCAGCACAACGGCGAACAGCTTTTTCAAAAAAACTTCGCTCCGTCCGCTTCGTCGTTCTTCTGCCGTTCGCGCCGCGTCGTCTCACGCCGCTTGACGGCGGCATTCGAAGGGTTGTAAGGATTGGAAAACACGGCCTTGCCGTACAGGGTGCAGCCTTTGTCGCCGGGGTTGCACGGTTTTTTCAGCAAGTCGCATTCTTCGCCGACCTGGTGCGAACAGGTCCAAGCACTGCTCATGGGCTCTCCTTTTCGTATCGTTTCTGTGGATTTTACGACGCGTCCCCGTACCGTTTGCAGTACGCCAGCGTCCGTTCGGCTGTTTCCGTCAGCCAGGGCGTCAAACGCAAAAAATCTCGGTTACGATAAATATTCACGCCTCATAACCGTACCGCTTCGTCAAAAATTCGCCGAACGAAAGGGCGGGTACCGCTGCCGTCATCGAGCACGATATCGATTTTCTGTTCACCGAAACGTTCGAAAAATGCCCAGCGGATTTTGTAAAGATCGCGGCGCACGATGTTGGCGCTGACAATCAGCAAATCGATATCGCCGCCGCGTTTCGCCGCATCTGCACGCGAACCGAAAAGATAGACTTCGGCCGCCGCATCGAGCTGCTCCACCGCCTTTTTGATCGTCGAAATTTCCGCCGCATCCAGACGCACGTCCGATGCGTGTTTTTGCACTGCACTCATCGGGTGGATTATACCACATCCGAAACGTTCAGCTCCGACGCACGCCGCAGCACGTCGAGCCCGTAACGATCGCGCATTTTCGTCACCGCGGCATCGAGCCGCTGCATCTTGCGGTCGTCGTCCAGATGCCACAGGTCCAGCGTCTTGGGGTCGTTATGCAGAAATTTCGTCGCGTTCATGCCGATGGAACGCACGGCGAGTCTGGGGTACACGTCGAGTTCGCGAAATTTCTCCAATGCGAAACGCAGCAGAAAATCTTCGTTGAACAGCCGGTAGACGGTGTACTGCTTTTTCGAGCGCATTCCCCCTTCGTAGCCGATACGAAACGCGAAGGTGGTGGGATTGACCCCCAGCGCTTCGATCGTATGCGCCCAGTGCCGCACCAAAACGGTGACCCTGCGAAAGAACTCCTTGCGTGCGAAAATCGGCCGGTCCATATTGCGTGAAATCCCGATCCCCTTGCGGCTGCGATTAGGATGAACTTTTTCGCCGTCGATGCCGCGCAGCCGGGCGTAAAGCTCCCTGCCCTGGCGTCCCCAGCCGCGAAACAGCGCTTCGCTTCGCCAGGCATCGCCGACCGTCGCGATACCGTAGCGGCGCATCTTTTTGCCAAACGCCCTGCCGACGCCGGGAAACGCCTCGATGGGAATATCACGCACGAAGGCCTCGATGTCGTCGAACCGGACAACCTTGAGCCCGTAGGGTTTCGCCTGTGACGTCGCCAGTTTCGCGATCCATTTGGCATCACTTGCTCCAATGCTGATCGGAAGGCCGAGCTCATACAAGATTTTGCGCTGCAGCCGGGCAATGAACGAAAAGACCGCATCCCTTTCGACCCAGCCGCCCACATCGCCGAAAGCTTCGTCGATACTGTACTGTTCCACTACGGGGATTTCGCGCTCAAGCAGGGCAATCAGCCGATGCGAAAGGGTGTGATAAAGCAGATGATCGGGTGCGAGCAGCACCGCATTCGGGCAAAGGCGCAGCGCTTCGCGAAGGGTCATCGCCGTCGCGACGCCGCATGCGCGTGCCTCGTAACTGGCCGTCATGACGATGCCGCGAAGGGTGCCGTTGTCGAAAAAATAGTGCGACGTGTCGTATGCCGCATGAAAAAGCTGCGGCACGAACGCCCCGCGGTTGAGGCGAACCAAACGCTTTTGGCGCGCGGTTTCGGCATCGAAAATAAACGGATCGCCCCGCCCGCCTACGATCACGGGAATCCCCCGAAGCTCCGGCCGAAGCGTCCGCTCGGCCGACACGAAGAAACTGTCAAGATCGAGATGCAAAATCATGCCGACAGCATAAAACGATTTGCACCCGACATGCCGTTTTATGGCAAATCCAAAAGCCTGCATCGACCCCAGATGACGAACTCCCGTCATTCCGGACGCAATACGGGATCCAAAAGCCTTTGATGCCATGGACCCTGAATCAAGTTCAGGGTGACGCCCTCTCCGTCATTCCGG
>CAZYEW010000057.1:10398-12659 GCA_964646705.1 uncultured Sulfurimonas sp. | reverse complement strand
TTTCGATGATGGCGACGGCGGTGAAGAACATGATCGACAACGGTATCAAATACTCGCCCGATCACCGTATACGGCTGCGATTCGTCGAGGGAGATATCTATTTCGAAAGCCGCGGAGAACGGCTGCGGCATCCGCTGCGTTATTACGTCGAACCGTTCACCAAGGAAAATCCGGCGCGCAACAGCTTTGGTCTGGGGCTTTATCTTGTCGATGCCATCGTCGAGGCCAACGGCTGGCATCTGGCCTATGAATACGAAGACGGGATCAACCGTTTTATTTTCACAAAGCGTTAGGAAAAGTCGTAGATTTCGTGCAGCGGTTTGCTGTTGCGTTCCCGGTGTACCACTTGTTCTTTGGCGCGGCGGTTGAATTTGAACATCTGGTAGAAAATGATGATCAGGCTGATTGATCCCACCACTTCGTAGCCGATCGACCAGACCGCCATGAACATCGCGATGTCGAGGGACATGAAGTTCTCAAAATGGCCTTTGGCGACGAAAATGAACAAAAAGAGCAGACCCGCCGCATAGGGAATGGTGACGAGGTAGATGAAGATGAACAGTTTTTCATAACCTTCTGGCATCGGCAGAATCGCCGAAAAGTCGACTTCTTTTTCGCCGAATGTTTTGGGGGCTTTTTTTGCACGTCCTTGCTTTTTAGGTAGGGCGGCGCTATTGCGGTTCATCGTTTTTCCTTCTTTTACTCGAAACCGTTTCAAGGTATACTTTTATCGAATACGCATCATTTGGAACAATGATAGCATAAAAAACAATGGGAATAGATGAAAAATGTATGAAATTTTAATCACCAATGACGACGGCTACGAATCGGAAGGCCTGCATGCGCTGATCGAAGTGCTGAGGCCGCTGGCGCACGTCACCGTCGTGGCCCCCGCGAACGAGAAATCGGCGTGCGGCCACTCGCTGACGCTTTCGCATCCGCTCAGCTTCGTCGGCGTCGACGACGATTTTTACAAGCTCGAAGACGGAACGCCAAGCGACTGTGTCTATCTGGCGCTGCACAGCCTGTTCGAAGGGGAAAAGCCCGACCTTGTGATCAGCGGCATCAACAAAGGGTCGAATATGGGTGAGGATATCACCTATTCGGGGACGGCCGCGGGGGCGATGGAAGGCGTGCTGCACGGTGTTCCGTCGATCGCCGTGTCGCAGGTGATGGATTTCGAAAAACCGCTGCCCGATTTTTCGCTGGCGGCAAAGACCGCCGCAGCTTTGGCACGAAAAGTGCTTGAGGGCAGCTTTCCGCTGCCGCCGCGCCAGTTTCTCAATGTCAACGTGCCGCCCGATATTCCGGACGCGCCGATGGAGGTGACGTATGCGGGCTATCGCCATTACGGCAACGATGCACACCTGCACCGCAATCCCCGCGGCAAAGAGTATTACTGGCTTGGGCTGCATCCGCTGGCGTTCAGCCCCCGCGAAGGCAAAGCGCTTCCGAGCGATTTCGAGGCGATCGAACGCGGTATCGTTTCGGTTTCGCCGATTCAGCTCGATATGAGCGCCTACGATTCGATGCAGCGTCTGCAGGAGTGGATCGGATGAGGTACGAACGGGCGCGAATGCTGCTGGGCGACGATTTCGAAAAGCTGCGCCGAGCGAAAATTCTGCTGCTGGGCGTGGGCGGGGTCGGCAGCTTCTGCCTTGACTGCCTGATCCGCTCGGGCGTCGACGACGTGACGATCGTCGATTTCGACACCTACGACGAAACCAACCTCAACCGCCAGCTCTGGTCGGAGCATCATGTGGGCGAATCGAAGGTACGGGCACTTAAAAGCCGTTATCCGCAGATTTCGGTGATCGAAGAACGCATCGACCCGGAATGGGTGGCCGCGTTCGATTTCGAGCCCTACGACCTGGTACTCGACGCCATCGACGATACCCGTGCGAAATTGGCACTGGCGCAGCGCTGCTACAAAAAGCTCATCAGCGCGACCGGCTCGGCGAAGCGGCTCGATCCGACGAAAATCGAGGTGGGAACCATCTGGAACGCCCACGGCGACCGCTTCGCCGCGAAGCTGCGCTACGAACTGAAAAAACGGCGTTTCAACAAAAAATACCCGGTCGTTTTCAGCAGCGAGCCGCCGCGGGTGAAAGTCAAAGGCAGTTTTATGGGCGTGACGGCGGCGTTTGGATTGGCGATGTGTTCGCTGGCGGTACGAAGGATAATCGGTGCAAAGTGATGCGGCCCGTTGGACCGCACTGCGTAGCCGTCGCGGCGGTGAAGACGTCATCTGCGGCGACGGC
>CAZYEW010000057.1:0-10298 GCA_964646705.1 uncultured Sulfurimonas sp. | reverse complement strand
TTGGACCGCACTGCGTAGCCGTCGCGGCGGTGAAGACGTCATCTGCGGCGACGGCACGCGCTGGCGGCTCGATACGGCCGAGGCGCGTTTGCTGTACGAAGATGCGCAGGGGTGGCATCGTGCGGCGCTGCCAGAAGGCATGCTGCGTGCCCCGCGTGATTTGGCGTGCGGCATCGAAGGCGACGGCTGCGGGGGCGGACGGCTGTTCGTACTCGATGCGGGGCGGCTGCTGGCGTACGACCCGATGAGCGGCCGGACGCTGCTGCTGTGCGAGGTGCCGGATGCCATGGCCGTGCTGCTCAAAGCGGGCTGCCGCATCTATCTGCGCAGTACGGAAGGGACGCATACGGCAATGTTCGATCTTTCGACAATGCGCTATAATGCATGAAAAAAAACGACAAGGAAAACCATGCAACATGCGGAACCGATGACGACCTTCGGCTACGAAAAACTGCAAGCCGAACTCAACCATCTCAAAACCGTCGAACGCCCTGCCATCGTCAAGGCGATCGAAGAAGCCGTGGCCCTGGGCGATCTCAAGGAAAATGCGGAATACCATGCGGCCAAAGAGCGTCAGGGGCAGATCGACGACCGTATCAAGGAACTGACCGAGCTGCTGCACAACGCCCGCATCGTCGATCCGAGCGAACTTGAACACAGCCGCGTGAGTTTCGGTTCGACCGTGACGCTGTGCGATCTGGAAACCGACGACGAAGTGACCTACACGATCGTCGGCGGCTGTGAGAGCAATCCCGATTTGGGGTTGATTTCGTTCAATTCGCCCCTGGCCAAACAGCTGCTCGGCAAAGAAGAAGGCGACGAGGTCAAGGTGCAGGTACCCGGCGGCAAGAAAGAATACGAAGTGCTCGACGTTTCGTACAAAGATATCGTCTTTGAATGTCATGATTGACGTCGCCGTGATCGGAGCCAGCGGTTACACCGGGCTCGAATTGCTCAAAATGCTGGCGGTGCATCCGCATTTTCGTCTGCGTTACGTTGCCACGAGCGAAGGCGAAACGACGGCGGGGCAGCTGCACCCGGCACTGCAAAACGTTTTCGAGTGTTCCGTCGAGCGGGCCGATGCCGAGGCGGTCGCCGCGCGGTGTGAACTGGCGTTTCTGGCGTTGCCGCACAAAACGGCGATGGGATTTGTCAAAGCATTGCGCGAACGCGGCGTCAAAGTCGTCGATCTCTCGGCCGACTACCGCCTCGAACGCGCGACCTACGAGGCGCATTACGTGCCGCATACCGATCCGGACAACCTCGCGCATGCGGTCTACGGCCTGCCCGAGCTCAACCGGGAAGCGATCCGCCGCGCCGAGCTCGTCGCCAATCCCGGCTGCTACCCGACGGCGACGGTTTTGGCCGCGCTGCCATTTCTTGCGATGCGCAAGGAAGGAACGCCGCTGATCGTCGACGCCAAAAGCGGGGTCAGCGGTGCGGGCAAAAAATGCACGCCGTCGACCCATTTCGTCACGATCAACGACAATGCGTTCGCCTACAACCCCTTGGGACACCGCCACGGTCCCGAAATTGCCGAAAAGCTTGCGATCGACGAAGCGCAGGTGCATTTCGTGCCGCATCTGCTGCCCGTGACGCGGGGCATGCTCAGTTCGGTCTACATGCAGGTGCAGGGTGATTTCGATCCGCTGCAGGTGCTTCGCGACCATTATGCCGGCGAACCTTTCGTGCGGGTACGCGAAACACCGGCGACGATGAAGCAGGTCGCCGGGACGCATTTTTGCGATTTGTACGCCGTACGCCGGGGCGAGACGCTTTTTGTGACGTCGGCCATCGACAACCTGCTGCGCGGCGCAAGCTCGCAGGCGGTAGCCAACGCCAATCTGATGTGCGGATTCGACGAAGGAGCGGGGATCCCGACGATCGCCTATGTCCCCTGACGTCTACGAGATTCTGCCGGGTGCATTGATCGTCTCGGATGCCCACTATTCGCGCCGCCGACCGGAACTGCTTGCGTTTTTTCGCGCGATTCTCTCGGGTGAGCTCGAAACGCCGCAGCTGGTGCTGGCGGGTGATATTTTCGATCTGCTTTTCGGGCAGATCGAAAAAACCCATCGGCTCAACGACGAAGCGGTAAAAGCGTTGCGGCGCATCAGCGAAACCGTGCCGGTGCTCTACCTCGAAGGCAATCACGATTACAATCTTTCGGGCCTTTTCCCGCATGCGACCGTCGTGCCGCGAAGCAGGCAGCCCTTTGTCTGCCGTTTTGCGGACACTTTGCTGCTGATGGCACACGGCGATTTCAACCAGACGCTCACGTATTCGCTCTATACCGCGGTCATCCGCAACCCCGTCGTGCTGCATCTGCTCAACGCGATCGATACGCTGGGCAACGGCGCGATCATACGATGGCTCGAACGCTACCTCGAAAAGAAAGACGACTGCTACGAGATCGACGATTTCGAAGCGCTGACCCGGCGGCATCTTGAAGGGGTTGCGATGCATGGTGCAACGGTGTTCGTCGAAGGGCATTACCATCAGGGCGTGACGTTCGCGTTCGACGGGCTGCGCTATATCAATTTGCCCGCGTTCGCTTGCAATCGAAAATATGTTATGGTATCGAAAGCGCGTGCGGAGCGAACATTCGCATGGCAGATCGTGCAGTGGAAGGAAGCGCGTGGGAGCGGAACTTAAAATCGAGAAGCGGCAGGGCGGACAGACCGTCGTGTATTGCAGCGGCGCGTGGGAAGCGCTGCATCTTGACGCGGTCGTTCCCGCGCTCGATGCATTGAGCCGCTGCGGCCGCGGCCGTTCGGTCGAATTCGACCTGTCGGAAACAACCCGCTTCGATTCGGTAGCCGCGACGGCGTTGCTGCGGGTGCAGAGGTCGCTGGAAGAATGCGGCGGCACGGTGACGTTCACGCATGACGACGGAAAAAAGGCCAGTGTCTTGCAGATGGTACGCCGATACGGTCATCCGGGCAGCCGTTTCGATGTCAAGGAACCCGGCATCTTCGAGCAGGCGGGCCGCACTGCCGTGCATATGCTCGAAGAAAGCCGGGGCGTGCTCGATTTCATCGGGCATACGTTCGTCGCGTTGTGGCAGTCGCTGCTGGGGAAAAAGCCGTGGCGTTTCAAAGAGACGCTGTACCAGATCGACGAAAGCGCGATCAAGGCGCTTTGGATTATCGGATTGACGATGTTTTTGGTCGGGATCGTCGTGGCGTACCAGTCGGCGATTCAGCTGCGCACCTACGGCGCGAACATCTTTATCGTCGATATGATGGGGATTTCGATTTTGCGCGAACTTGCCCCGATGCTCACCGCCATTATCGTCGCGGGGCGGAGCGGTTCGGCCTTCGCGGCGCAGATCGGCGTCATGAAGCTGACGGAAGAGATCGATGCGATGCGCACGATGGGGTTCGACCCGTATGCCTATTTGGTGCTGCCCCGCATGGTTGCGCTGATCGTCATGATGCCGATACTGATTTTTTTCGCCGATATGTTCGGGATGCTCGGCGGGATGCTGGTCGCGAAGGCCGAGCTGGGTATCTCTTCGACGCTTTTCTTGGAGCGTTTCGCGTCGGTAGTGCATATCAAGCATTTCGTGGCGGGTGTCGTCAAAGGGCCTTTTTTCGCCGTCATTATCGCCGGCATCGGCATCTACCGGGGGCTTGGGGTGAAAAACGACACCGAAAGCATCGGGATCAACACGACACGCAGCGTCGTCGAATCGATTTTTACCGTCATCATCTGCGACGCGCTTTTTTCGATCGTCTTTACCAATTTGGGGTTCTGATATGGCGCGTACGGTGATCGAAGTCAACGACCTTGTCACCCGCTTCGGCGACCGGCTGGTCCACGACCATATTTCGCTGCATATCGAAGAAGGCGAAATCTACGGTTTTTTGGGGCCGAGCGGCTGCGGCAAATCGACGCTGCTGCGCGAGATCATTTTTCTCGAACCGATACAAAGCGGCTCGATCCGTATTCTCGAATCCGACGTCTGCGGCTACGGGCACGATGACGTGCAGGAGCTGCGCAAACGCTGGGGCGTGCTGTTTCAGTCGAATGCCCTGTTCACGTCGCTGACGGTGGCGGAGAACATCGCGCTTCCGCTGAAAGAACACACCCGTTTCCCCGCGCCGCTCATCGACGAGATCGTGGCCTTCAAACTCGATATCGTCGGCCTGCGCCAACGCGACGGGTTGCTCTATCCTTCGGAAATTTCGGGGGGCATGCAGAAAAAAGCGGCGCTGGCGAGGGCGCTGGCGTTCGATCCGGTGCTGTTGTTTCTCGACGAGCCAACGTCGGGACTCGATCCCATCTCGGCACGCGATTTCGACGCGTTGATTGTAAAACTGCGGGATATGATGAACCTGACGATCGTGATGGTCACGCACGATCTCGCTTCGATCGAAAACACGCTCGATCGGATGGCCATCATCGACGAACGCAAAATCGTCGCCGAGGGAACGCTCGATGAGGTCAAGCAAGCAAACAGCCCTTTTGTCCGTACCTTTTTCGCAGGAGAAGCCAAATGAACTCGAAAACCAACTATACGCTCGTCGGAGCCTTTGTCATTTTTTCGACGGTACTGGTCGTTTTGTTCGTCGTCTGGCTGCTCAAGCCGACGGCAGAAGAGGAATTGCTTACCTACAAAGTAGAGTTTTCCGAATCGGTCGCGGGGCTCAACGTCGATGCCCCGGTCAAGTATCGCGGGGTACAGATCGGCAAAGTGAAATCGATACGGATCAGTCCGAAGAATTTTGAAAATATCGACGTATTCATTTCGGTCAGGAAGGGGACGCCGATCAAAACCGACACCGTCGCCAAGCTCAAGCCGCAGGGTATCACCGGCCTGAGCTACGTCGACTTGAGCCAGGGCAGCGCAAAGTCGCCGCTGCTGCTGCCGAAAAACAGGCATGACATCCCCGTCATTCGTTCCGTGCCGTCCTTCTTCGTCAAAATCGAGCAGTCGTTCGGTTCGATGTCGGTGAACCTCCGGTCGGTGCTGGTGCGGCTTAAGCGGCTGCTCGATGAGGATAATCAGGCAGAAATCACGCGGATTTTGAAAAACGTCGCCGATATCACCGAGACCTTGAACCGCGAAATGCAGCCGCAGCGTTTCGGGCACCTCGATACACTGGTCGTTTCGCTGACGTCGCTGAGCCGCCGGCTGGAACAAAGCATGCCGAACCTCGATCGTCTGATTCGCAGCGGCGATGCGCTGGCCGTGCAGACGAAGGCTTCGATGGCGTCGCTGCGGCAGACGATGCAAAGGGCCTCGGAAACCCTGCGCGGGATCGACGCACGCAACAAGAACGGCGATTACAGCCTGCGCGAGAATCTTCAGCCGGCGATGGTCAGTTTTTCCCGGGCGATGCAGCAGCTGCAGACGAGTTTGATGCTGCTTGAGCGGCTGCTGATGCGCTACGGCGACAATCCGTCGCAGATGCTGTTTGAAAATCAATCCCCACGCGTGGGGCCGGGAGAGAAAAAATGAGATGGACCATAGCCTTGTTTACCTTGCTGTTGTTCGGCGGATGCAGTGTCGTAAAAGATGTCCCCGAACCTGCCTATGTGCGCTTGCAGCCCGAAAGCTTCGCGGCCGACCATCGCGCCGGAACGTGCCGTGACCGTGTCTTGCAGCTTGCCGCTCCCGATGCGCCCATGCCGCTGCAAACCATCGATATCGTTTATACCGACAGCAACGGTACGGTCTATCGCTACACGAAAACAAGGTGGGAAACACCGCCCGTTTTGCAGTGGAGACGGCTCGTCGAAACGACGCTGGCCGGCAGCGGGCTGTTCAAGGCCGTCGTTTCGGACGATTCGCTGGCCAAAAGCGACTGGATCATGGAGTGGCGGCTTGCGGACATGTCGCAGACGATCGCCGACGACAGGTCGGCGCGGACACGGCTGAGCTTTTTCGTCTCGGTGCTCGACCGCTACAGCCGCGAGGTGATCGCCCAGCGGGTTTTTGCCTACACCCGAACGCAAAAAGAAGGCGACCTTCGTACGGCATTGGCGTCGTGGAATGCAATGGGAGAACGCTTCGAAGGGGATCTTGCCGAGTGGTTCGCGCAGCTGTGCGAACGGCATCCTTCGCCGGGGAATCCGGATGCCGGCCTTTGATTTTACGCGCGTCGCCGCACGCGAACGCAGCCGGGCCGAAAAATACACGCTGCGCGAAAAACTTTTCGGAACCGAGGATGTTTTGCCGATGTGGGTGGCCGATATGGATATCGAGACGCCCGAATGTGTTCGTCGTGCCGTCGCCGAACGGGCGCAGCATCCGGTCTACGGGTACGAGGAGATGGAAGAGAGCGCTTTCGCGGCGCAGCGCGAATGGATGCTTCGCCGCCACGGCTGGGCGATGGAACGCGAACGGCTGCTCTATTCGCATTCGGTCGTAGCGTCGATCTCGACGGCGGTCATGGCGTTCACCGAGCCCGGTGACGAGGTGGTCGTGCAGCCGCCGATCTATCCGCCGTTTGTCAAGCAGGTCGGCTATAACGATCGGCGGGTGCTTTCCAATCCGCTGCGCCGCGACGAATCGGGCCGCTACCGTTTCGATCTGGACGACCTCGAACGTAAGATTTCCCCGCGTACGAAACTGCTGCTGCTGTGCTCCCCGCACAATCCGGTCGGCAGGGTCTGGGAACGCGAGGAACTCGAAGCGCTGGCGGCCCTTTGCCTGAAATACGGGATAACGGTGTTTTCCGACGAAATTCATTCCGATCTGGTGTACGCGCCGCACCGACACGTTCCGTTCGCGTCGCTTTCGCCTGATGTTCAAGCCGCCACGGTCACGGCGATCGGACCGGGCAAGACGTTCAATGTCGCGGGGCTGGCGATTTCGACCGTCGCGATTTCCGACGATACGCTCTATCGCCGCTTCGAAAAGGTCTACCGTGCGATTCACTTCGCGCAGGGAACGGTGTTCGGGCATGTCGGTTTCGAGGCGGCCTATCGCGAAGGCGAAGCGTGGCTTGAAGCGCTGCTTGGGCACCTTCGGACGAACCGCGACCGGCTCGATCGGTTGCTGCAGCGTTTCGAAGGTATTGCGATGCATCCGCCCGAAGGCACCTATCTGGCGTGGCTGGACTGCCGGGGGCTGGGGTTTGAAAGCGACCGTGCCCTGCGGGAGTTTTTCGTTCGCGAAGCGCGGCTCGGATTGAGCCCGGGCATTTCGTTCGGCCGCGAGGGCAGCGGCTTTATGCGGCTGAATTTCGCGGTGCCGACCCCGCTGATGGACGAGGCGATGCGCCGGCTGGAGCAGGCATTGAAAGGCAGACGATGAAAAAAGTGATGATACTCAGCGGTGCGGGGCTGAGTGCGCAAAGCGGTATCCGCACGTTTCGCGACCATGACGGGCTGTGGGAAGAATACGACGTGATGACGGTCTGTTCGGTGCAGGGCTGGGAGGCCGACCGTGAACTGGTGACGCGTTTTTACAATGCACGGCGCAAAGATCTGGCCGACAAGCGTCCCAACGCCGCGCACGAGGCGATCGCCGCATTGCAAAAGCGATTTTCCGGACGGATCTGGAACCTGACGCAGAACGTCGACGACCTGCTCGAACGTGCCGGCTGCGACGACGTGATTCATCTGCACGGCACCTTGCGCGACCTGCGCTGCGAGGCCTGCGGCCACGTTTGGGATATCGGTTTTCGTGAGCAGACCGATACCGATACCTGCCCGCGCTGCGAAAGCGCACGGGTGCGCCACAATGTCGTGATGTTCGGCGAAAGCGCACCGATGTACCGAAAAATCTACGAAGCGGTCGGCGAAAGCGGCCTGTTCGTCGCGATCGGCACCAGCGGGCAGGTGATCGATATCGTGTCCATCGCCCGGGAATTCGAGCATTCGATACTGATCAATCCCAAACGTGAAATGTACGTCACGGCATTCGGATCGCACGAACGATACATCGACGAATATTTCACCGAGTTTCTGCAAACGGGTGCGGTCGAGGCCGCAGTGCCGATGACGCGCATGATCGAAGCGTACCTCGGCACATGAAGACGCTCGAACGTATCGGGGAGTTTTTGCGTACGCAGCACGTGATGACCCTGGCCGTCTGCACGCCGGAAGGACCGCACTGTGCGTCGATTTTCTATGTGTACGATCCGGTTCGCAACCGTCTGGTTTTCGCGACCGACCCAAAAACGGAGCACGGTGCGGCGATGGCCGCCGATCCCCTCATCTCGGCGGCGGTGCATCTGCAAACCGAAACGGTGGGAAAAATCCGCGGCGTGCAGATTCGCGGCGACGTCGTTTTGGCCGACGAAGCCGACCGTGCGGTCTATTTTCGCCGTTTTCCCTATGCGCGGGCGATGATGCCGACGCTGTGGCGGCTGTGTCCGCAGCGTATGAAATTCACCGACAACCGGCTGGGGATCGGAAAAAAACTGCTCTGGGAAGCCGCTAAAGACGAAACATCTGTCTAGCCCCTCGTATGGGTTTGACGGCAACTTTGTCAACCTGCGATAGAATACGGCCAAAAAAAGAAGGGGCGGATGTGGAAAAAGCATTGCAGATGCTGCGCTTGCAGCAGCGGCTCAACGACGCGACCAACGGTGAAGGCTGGGAAGCGGGCGTGACGAAACACGGCAAAAAAATCGACTGGAAACGGTGCATTTACATGGAATGTGCCGAGATGATCGATTCGTTCGCGTGGAAACACTGGAAAAATATCGACGCCGATCCTGATTGGGAAAACCTGCAGATCGAAATCGTCGATGTCTGGCATTTCGTCATGAGTCTTGTGTTGCAAGAATACGCCCGCCGTGAACTCGGTACGCTCGAGGATGCCGCAAAAGGCATTGCGGCCATGCCGTTTTACGTCATGCTTCACGACGATGCGGAGGGCTTCGCCGACGAAGCGCTTGTAATGGCGCAGGTCGAATCGGTGATGCGCGACGCGCTTGCGCCGCGTACCGACCTGACGAAACTGCTGGCGGATTTTTTCGAGCTGGTGCGTATGGGCAATCTCGATCTCGGCACGCTTTATCGGCTCTACGTCGGCAAGAATATTCTGAACCGTTTTCGCCAGGATCACGGCTACAAAGCGGGCAGCTACGTCAAAATCTGGAACGGCGAAGAAGACAACGTCGTGATGAAACGCCTGTGGGAAGAAAAAGGCGACATGACGCCGGAAGAGCTCTATGCGGCACTCGAAGCGGCTTATCCGGAAGAGCGGGACGCGAGAATGGAAGATTGACAATGGAGGATGGAAAATGATTATTCGTCACCCTGAACTTGATTCAGGGGCCATAGCGCGATAGGCTTGTGGATTCCGGATCGGGTCTGGAATGACGGAGAGATCGTCACCCTGAACTTGATTCAGGGTCCACGGGCTGAAATGAATGGAAGATTGACAGTGGAGGATGGAAAATGTGTTTGTGCTTCACCCTGAATCTTTGCCTCGATACCCTCCCGACTTCACTATAATGCCCTCCGAAGTGTTTCATTTGGCGGTTTAAGTGTGCAGAAAGTGAGGGCATTATAGTAGGTGAAGTCGGAAGACCCTTAGACAACCGCTCTGAATTCCAGATCTTCATGGGTATAGAGCGGCTTGATGACTTTTCTTATGCCGTGACCGCTGTTGGGCTCTTTTTGGATATCGATGAGTTGATAGCGAAGCAATAGATCCAGGTCTTTGTTGAGACTTGCAGGGGATTTTTTCATCTCTTCAAGCAACACGCTGTAATAGACCGTCGATTTGTCCCTAAGATATTTGATAAGTGCCGTCCTTTGCGGTTTCAGGATATTGAGCAGATCCTCCGTTTCCATCCATATGGTATGTTTAGGGGTCACTTGTTTGCTTTCATCGATCTGCTTGGCCGTTTCCAAAGCAGCGTCGAAAAAATCGTCGATCGTGCCGTTTTTGATCGTTACCATGTGATAAACTCCTTAAGATCCTTTTTAAATCTCAGAACAAGCTCCTGATAATTGATGAAATCGTCAATTTCTACAATTTCACCAAAATAATGTTTATGATGAAAGTCATGGCTGTTGTCGTAGCCTACGACTCTGCCGTTATCATGTGGAAAAATAGTTTTATTGATATAGACCATACTGTATTTTACAATCTTGTTTTCATATTCCCACGCCTCGAATTTGATGATCCCGCTCCCCTTGTCTTGCGGAACGATAAATTTTTCATCAATGATTTTCGTATATCGTTTATTGGGCATAGATTATTGTAACAGATTTATGCTTCAATGTAAAGCTGTATCCCGGCCTTATACGGCTATTTCCGCTGAGAAGACGTATTGCTTTCGCGACAGAAACTTTCGAGATAATGCAGCAGTGCGGCAGGGTAGACA
>CAZYEW010000056.1:0-12749 GCA_964646705.1 uncultured Sulfurimonas sp. | reverse complement strand
CGTTACCTCCTTTTTACCCTTCATCGAGTATAATGGCGACGATTTTACGAGCGCGGTACGACGCGCTTTCAAACCGAAGGATTGCACTTATGGATATGTTCGCACAGTTACTGCCGTTCATCTTTTTGATCGCCATCATGTATTTCATCATCATTCGCCCGCAGCAGCAGCAGGCCAAAAAGCACAAAGAAATGATCGAAGGCCTGAAAAAAGGCGACAAGATCGTGACCAACGGCGGGCTGATCGCCACGGTCAAGAAGGTGGAAGAGGCGTTCTTCTCGATCGAGGTTGCCGACAAAGTCGTCGTCAAACTGACCAAAGACGCAGTGGCGCGGAAGTTAGAGGATGAAGCTTAATTTCCGCATTATCGTTTTCGCGGTCGCCATCGTTTTCGGCGTCGCTTTTTCCGTTCCTTCGATTCTGCAGACCGACAAAGGGGCCAAAATTACCCTCGGGCTCGATTTGCAGGGCGGATTGCACATGCTGCTGGGCGTCAAGACCGGCGAAGCGGTCAAATCGCGCCTGAAGTCCATTGCGTCGGGGATCAACCATTTCGCCGAAAGCAACGAGATTCTCATCGACGATCTCAGCGCGGGCGACGACGTCGTGACGTTCACGCTGCTCGATGCCGACGATGCTCCGGCGATGGATAAGATGCTTTCGCAGATGGAGGGCGTCAAGGTCGAGCATACCGGCGATACCTACCGCGTTTCGCTGACACCCGAAGCGATCATCAAGACGAAGAAGCAGGCGGTCGATCAGGCCATCGAGACGATCCGCAACCGGCTCGATCAGTTCGGTCTGGCCGAGCCGACCGTCGCGCGTCAGGGAGAAAACAAAATTCTCGTCGAACTGCCGGGCATCAAAAGCGCGGCCGAAGAGCAGCGCGCGCGTGAACTGATTTCCCGCGCGGCCAAGCTGGAGCTGATGGCCGTGGACGAAGAACGCAAGATGCGCGTTTACAATATGACGCCCGCCGAAGCGGCCGAATACGGCGACATCATTCTTCCCGATGCCGAAAACCCGGGCAACAAATACCTCGTCAAAGAGATCCCGATTCTCGACGGTTCGATGCTGACCGACGCGCAGGTGGCGTTCGACCGCAACAACCGTCCGGTCATCAATTTTTCGCTCAACTCCGAAGGCGCACAGATTTTCGGCGATTTCACCGGAAAGAACGTCGGCCACCATCTGGCCATCGTGCTTGACGGCGAGGTGTATTCCGCTCCCGTCATCAACGAGCGCATCGGCGGCGGCCACGGGCAGATCAGCGGGAACTACACTGTCGAACAGGCGCAGGACCTCGCGATCGCCCTGCGGTCGGGCGCATTGCTCGCTCCGATTTTCATGATGGAAAAACGCTCCGTCGGTCCCAGCCTGGGAGCCGACAGCATCAAAGCGAGCATGATCGCGCTTATCGGCGGTTTCGTGCTGGTCTTCGCGTTCATGATGGTCTATTACAAAATGGCCGGCGTCATCGCCAACGTCGCGCTGGTCGCGAACCTCTTTCTGATCATCGCGGTCATGGCGATGTTCGGCGCGACGCTGACGCTGCCGGGGATGGCGGGGATCGTACTTACCGTCGGGATGGCGGTCGATGCCAACGTCATCATCAACGAGCGGATCCGCGAGCTGCTCTATCAGGGAGCTTCGGTTCACAAAGCGATCGAAGAAGGCTATTCAAACGCGATGCGGGCGATTCTCGATGCCAACATCACGACGCTGATCGCCGCCGTGGTGCTTTACGTCTACGGCACGGGCGCGATCAAAGGGTTCGCGATTACGATCAGTATCGGTATTCTGGCGTCGATGCTCACGGCGATTCTCGGAACGCACGGCATCTACGAAATGCTTGAATCCAAGATTGCCAAAAGCAAAGACCTGGGCTTCTGGTTCGGCATCAGCAAGAAAAAGGCGGCGTAATTATGGAATTTTTCAAACAGACGAAACTGATCGACTTCATGGGCAAGTCGAAGCTCGCCGTCGCCATTTCGATCACCCTGGTGCTTGCGTCGTGGGCGATCTTGGCGACCAAGGGCCTCAACTACGGCATCGATTTTGCCGGCGGTACGCTGGTTCAGGTCAAATACGACGGCCCGGCGCCGCTGAAGAACATTCGCAAAACGCTTGCGGGCAATCCGGTCTACGAAGGTGCGCAAATCACCGAGTTCGGTTCGCCCGACGAAATCATCATCCGCCTCAAAACGTCGAGCAAGGACGTCAAGTCCGATATGGGCGACGTCACGCGAGAAGCGCTCAAAGGGACGGGCAAGTACGAAATCCGCCGGGTCGATATCGTCGGCCCGAAAGTGGGCGGCGAACTGCGCGAAAAGGGCGTTACCGCGATGCTGCTGGCGATTCTCGGTATTTTGATCTACGTCGCGGTGCGCTTTGAATGGCGCTTCGCCGTCGCGTCGATCGCAGCGCTCGTGCACGATATCTCGATCGCGATGGGTGCGGTGTCGCTCTTTTCGATCGACGTCAACCTCGACGTATTGGCCGCGCTGCTGACGCTGCTGGGGTATTCGCTCAACGATACGATCATCGTCTTCGACCGTATCCGTGAAGGTATCACCGGTTCGAAGACGACGGACCTGGCCGAGGTCATCAACGAGTCGATCACCAAAACGCTTTCGCGTACGACACTGACGTCGCTGACGACCTTCTTCGTCGTGCTGACGCTGTTCGTTTTCGGCGGCGAGATCATTCATGCGTTCGCGTTCACCTTGCTGGTGGGCATCATCGTCGGTACCTATTCGTCGATTTTCATCGCGTCGCCGATTTTGCTCTGGTTCGGCTTCGATATCAGGAACTATCGTGCCAAACTGGCCGAAAAAGCCAAGCGCGAAGCCGAAAAAGAGAAGATGCGTGCCATGTACGAGCAGGGCACGGTCTGATTTCGTAACCAAGGAGCCGGGATGGACTGGGGAAAGGTCATATACGTTTTTTTCTCGCTGATGAGTCTGACCTCGATCGCGAGTTTTCTGTACGAACACACGCCCGTGTCGCTGTTCGTCGCAGCGAGTCTGAACCTGATATCGACCATTCTTAAAATCGGGGTGCGGAATCTGCTTTCGGCCGAACTGCTCGCCAGTTCGCTGGTGGCCGATTTGCACCTGATTCCCGCATTCATCTACCAGGTGATCGTCGGCGACGAGACGATGGCGATCGGATTGGCGATCGGTGCGCTGATCGCCAACGTTTTTTCGATGGGCCTGGTGTACATCGAAAGTTCCAAGACCCGCGAAGAATACTGATTCTACAACCGCAGGGCTTCTCTGCGGCAATCCGAAGGAAAATCATGCAGTACGATGCAGCAAAAATCGAAAAAAAATGGCAGAAATTCTGGGACGAACACCGCAGTTTCGAACCCGACGAGCGTCTGGAAGGCGAAAAAAAATACGTGCTCAGCATGTTTCCGTATCCCTCGGGGCGGATTCACATGGGGCACGTGCGCAACTACACCATCGGCGACGCATTCGCGCGCTTTTACCGGCAGCAGGGCATGAACGTGCTGCACCCTATCGGCTGGGACAGCTTCGGGATGCCGGCGGAGAACGCCGCGATCAAACACGGGGTGCATCCGAAAAAATGGACCTATGAAAACATCGACTACATGCGCGGCGAACTGGCATCGCTCGGGCTGTCGTTTTCAAAAGCGCGCGAGTTCGCCACCTCCGACCCGCTCTATACGAAGTTCGAGCAGGGCTTCATTATCGACCTGTTCGAAAAAGGGCTGCTCTACCGCAAAAAAGCCTACCTCAACTGGTGCCCCAACGACCAGACGGTATTGGCCAACGAGCAGGTGGTCGAAGGGTGCTGCTGGCGCTGCGACACGCCGATCGTCAAAAAAGAGATGCACCAGTACTACCTCAAAATCACCGACTACGCCGACGAACTTATCGACGATTTGAAACAGCTCGAAGGCAAATGGCCCGCGCAGGTGTTGGCGATGCAGGAAAACTGGATCGGCCGCAGCAGCGGGCTGGAATTTACCCTGCATTTGTCGGAACATGCCAAAAAACTGCTGCGCGGCACGTTCGAAGGTTTCGAGGTCTACACGACGCGCCCCGATACGATCTACGGCGTCACCTACACAGCCTTGGCACCCGAACACCCGCTGGTGACCTTCATGATCGACAACGCGATGCTCTCGACCGAGGCCGCCGCCGAAATCGAAGCGATGAAGAACATGAGCTCGATCGACCGCCAGAAAACGAAGCACGGGGTCGCACTCGGCATCGACGCCGTTCACCCGCTTACCGGCGAGGCGATTCCCGTCTGGGTGGCCAATTTCGTCCTGACCGATTACGGTTCGGGTGCGGTGATGGCCGTGCCGGCCCACGACGAGCGCGACTTCGATTTCGCCGCGAAATACGGTCTGCCGATCGTACCGGTGATCGCCCATCCCGAACGCGGTATCGTCGACGATGCGGCGATGACCGAGCCGGGGATTCTGTTCAATTCCGGAGCGTTCAGCGAAATGGAAAGCGGTGCAGCCAAAACGGCTATCATCGCGCATTTCGAAGCCGAAGGGCTCGGCCGCAAAGTGACGAACTACCGGCTGAAAGACTGGGGCATCAGCCGACAGCGCTACTGGGGGGCGCCGATTCCGTTCATTCACTGCCCGCAGTGCGGGATCGTGCCCGAGAACAAAGCGAACCTTCCCGTGACGCTGCCCGAAGACGTCGAAATTACCGGCGAAGGCAACCCGCTCGATCACCATCCGACGTGGAAGCACTGCACCTGCCCGCGCTGCGGGGGCGAGGCCGAGCGCGAAACCGATACGATGGACACCTTTGTGCAGTCGTCGTGGTATTTTCTGCGCTATACGGCAAGCCGAAGCATCTGGGAGGACAAACCGTTCGACAAAGACGAACTGGCCTACTGGATGAACGTCGATCATTACATCGGCGGCATCGAACATGCCATTTTGCACCTGCTTTACAGCCGCTTTTTCACCAAAGCGCTGCGCGACCTCGGCTACTGCGACGTGAACGAGCCCTTCGATCGCCTGCTGACGCAGGGCATGGTGCTCAAAGACGGTGCGAAGATGAGCAAATCCAAGGGCAACACGGTCGACCCCGATGCGCTGATCGAAAAATACGGCGCGGATACCGCACGCTTGTTCATTCTTTTCGCCGCGCCGCCGACGCAGGAGCTTGAGTGGAACGACAGCGCCGTCGAAGGGGCGTACCGCTTTTTGCGCCGCTTCTACGAACGCAGTTTCAACGCGGCCGCGGCCGAGACGAAACCGTCGATTGATCACAGCGCGCTTTCCAAACCCGAAAAAGCCGCCCGCAAGAAAGTGTACGAGGCGCTGAAGCGCTCGGCGGACGTCTTTGGCGAACGCTACACGTTCAACACGCTGATCGCCGGCGTCATGGAAGCGATGAACGCCCTGGCCGAGCAGGACAACGAAGCGGTCTGGACCGAAGGCTACTGGGTGTTGAGCGCGGTGATGGAGCCGATCGTGCCGCATGTGTGCTGGGAGATTTCGGACCGCCTGTTCGGGCGCAGCAACCTGGTACCGCAGACGATCGAAGAAGCGGTCTTCGTCGAAGATTCCGTGACGCTGGGCGTTTCGGTCAACGGCAAGCCGCGGGCGCAGATCGAAGTGGCGCCCGATGCGTCCAAAGAGAGCATCGTCGCCGCCGCCAAGGCCGCCGTCGATCCCAAGTGGATCGAAGGCAAAACGATCGTCAAAGAGATCGTCGTTCCGGGCAAACTGGTCAATCTGGTCGTCAAATAGCCGTGATGCGTCTGCTTTTCGTTTGCGGCACCGTGCTTTGGGGACTCGTCGGGTTTTCCGTACTCGCGGGGTGCGGCTACCGCCCGACGAGCCATGTCGTCAAAACGGTCCTGCATGAAAGCGTCAGTACGCGGATCGTCATTTCGATGCGCGATCCCGACAATACCGTTTTGCTCAAAGATGCACTCAACGATGCGGTCGTCAACCGTTTCCGCACGCGGCTTACCGACGAACAGCATGCCGCGACGCATCTTTCGATCGCGCTTCGCGACACGCAGTTCGTGCCGATCCGCTACGATGCCAACGGCTACATTATCGCCTACCGCGCCCTCGTATGGCTCGATATCGACCGGACTTCCGGGGGCAAAACGAAACGCTACCGGGCCAAGGGCACCTACCAGTTCACGATCGAACCCAACGCGATCATTTCGGATTACGTCCGTTTCGAGGCGATCAAATACGGCTCGCAAAAGGCGCTGGACAGCTTCGTCGCGCAGGTTGCGGCCGAAGGTTCGTCGGGCGGAGCGTAGCGGGCGTGTATTTTCTCGATTTTCTCGACGCCAAACCGCTGTATTACGACGAGATCGACTACGGCCGGATGCCCCGTGTCTGGGAAAAGGTCCGTCATGCTTTCACGCTGCCCAAAATCGTCCATGTCGTCGGCACCAACGGCAAAGGGACGACCGGACGGTTTCTGGCGCAGGCGCTGCGATCGGCGGGGCATCGGGTCGGGCATTACACCTCCCCGCATATTCTGCGCTTCAACGAACGTATCTGGATCGACGGCGCCGAGGCATCGGATGCGCTGCTGCAGCAGGCGTTCGAGACGGTGCTTGCACGGCTTGATGGGGCGGATGCGGCGGCGCTGAGCTATTTCGAGTTCACGACGCTGATGGCGGCCGCGGCGTTCGAAGGCTGCGATTATGCGGTGATGGAGGCGGGGCTCGGCGGCGAGCACGACGCCACGGCGGTCTTCGACAAGGCCCTTTCGCTGTTTACGCCGATCGGCATCGATCATCAGGCGTTTTTGGGTGAGGATGTCGAAACGATCGCGCGCACGAAACTGCGGGCGATGGGACCCGAAGCGATTATCGGCGTACAAAGGCATGCCGAGGTCTGCGCCGCGGCCGAAGCGATCGGACGCGAAAAAGACGCCCGGCTACTCAGGTTGCACGACGTGCTGGACGAAAATGCTATAATACGCCTTCAAAAAATTTCGAAAACGCTTCGATTGGCCGATTATATGGCCGATAATCTCATGCTGGCCGCGGCGGCGCTGCAGCGCTTGGGAATCGCATGGAACGCGGCGTCGTTCGGCACGCCGCCGTTCGGCCGCCTGACGCGCATCGCTCCCAATGTACTGCTCGACGTGGGCCACAACGTCCCCGCCGCCGAAGCGATTGCCGCCGCACTGGGTCGCCGCACTTTCACGCTGGTGTACGGAAGCTACGGCGACAAAGACTACGCCGGCGTTTTGCGTGCCCTTGCGCCCGTCGTCGCATCGGTCGAACTGATCGAGATCGAGGCCGAGCGTGCGGCATCGCAGGCGTCGCTCGAAGCGGCACTGCATGCGGCGGGGCTGCCGTTTCGTGCGTTCGACCGTCTGGACGAGAAGAAAAACTACCTTGTTTTCGGCTCGTTCGCGGTTGCCGAAGCGTTTTTGCGAAAAACGGGGCTTCAGGCTCCGTCAGGAGAAGAATGAAAAACCGATTGACCGTTATTATACGCGATGCCGAAAAAGAAAAAGCGTTTACGATGCATCGCCGGACGAAACATGCCCTGGGCATTTCCGCCCTTGTGCTTTTCGCCCTGGTGCTTTTCGGCGGCATCACGCTGCTGCAGCTTGGCCGAGAAGTCGGTACGCTCGAAGCGGAGAAAGCCTCGCTGACGGAGCAAAAAGCACGCCTTTCCCGTCAAAGCGAGCGGCTCAAACAGGCCATTGAAGTTCAAAAAGACGACCTTGCCTCCGCACGGGCGCAGATGGATGCGATCGAAATGGCGATGGGCCTGGGGACGGCGCGGCATGCGTCGCTGCACTATCGCCTTGAACGCGCCCGCAGCAACAGCGAGATGCGTGCACGCGTGCTGAGGCTGATTCCAAGCGGATCGCCGGTGCCCTACCGCGGCATCAGCAGCCGTTTCGGCTACCGTACGCATCCCATCACCCACAAACGCGAGCTGCACCGCGGCACCGACCTCAAGGCGAAAATGAACACGCCCGTCTACGCGACCGCCGACGGCGTCGTGGAGTTCGCCGGATCGCACAACACCAAAGGCTACGGCCGGCTGATCATTTTGGACCATGCCTACGGCTTTCGCACGCTTTTTGGGCATCTGCACAAAATCGCGGTCAAAAACGGCCAGGTCGTCAAAAAAGGCGACCTGATCGGCTATACCGGCAACAGCGGGCTGAGCAACGGCCCGCACCTGCATTACGAAGTGCGCTTCATCCAGCGTTCGCTCAACCCTTACTGGTTCATCAAATGGGACATGGCCCATTACGACCGGATCTTCACCAAGATCAAAAAGGTGAACTGGGAGCCGATCCTTCAGGCGATCGCCGACGAGGCGGACCCCTCCGACGTGCTGCTGGCCAAGGCGCCGTAAACGATGCAGGCACGGTTTTATGCCTATTTGCAGCGGCACAAGCCGCCGCAGGTTCTGGTGTGCGAAAACGCGGCCGAAGCCTCGCAGTTGCACGATGTCTGCCGCTTCATGGGCATCGAAGCGGTGGTGTTTCCCGATTTCCGCGCCGCCTACCTCGACGATCTGCGGCCGTTCGGCGAAGAGCTGACGCAGCTTGGCGAAGCGCTGCGCCGCTACGATGCCGCGGCAGGAAAACCGCTGGTGATTTCACCGCTGAAAACCCTGCTTTTTCCCCTGCCAAAAGCGCATTTGCTGCGCAGCCGCACGATTGCGTTCGGCGACACGCTCGATCTGGCGGCATTCAAGAACGAAATGCTGCACTGGGGATACAGTTTCGTCGATCTGGTAGAGATGGAAGGCGAGGTCTCGTTTCGCGGCGATATCATCGATATTTTCTCTCCGGGCAGCGAGCGCCCCTGCCGCATTTCGCTCTTCGACGACGAAGTCGAACAGATCAAAGCTTTCGATCTCGACACCCAGCGTACCGTCGGCGAAGAACTCGAAGCGTTTGAACTGCACAGTGCGCCCTTCGCCTTCGACGAAGCGGCTTTCGAACGGGTGCGTACGGCGGTAGAAGCGTCGCAAAGCGACAGTTTCGTCAAAGACCTCGATTCGCTCGGCTTTTGGTACCTCGGAGACGATGCCGAAGATTTCCTCGCCGGCAAAACGGTACGGGCGGTCAAGCCGCTCGATGCCCTGGTCGAAGAGTCTTATGCACTCAACGACCCGCAGGTTCCCCGTGCGCGCTTCGACGCGATCGAGGCGATTGCCGAAGACGACCGTATTCGCCCGTTGGCCGTCACCGACGTCAAAACCCTGCTCGACGTGCATCGAGGCAAGCACATCACCCTGATCGCTTCGAGCGACGCGCAGCTCAAGCAGGCAGGGATTCACGATACGACGGACATCACGGTGCGCCGCGGCGGCGAGATCGTCAATCTCGTCACGCCCGATGCGCTGATCGTGTCGCTCAACAAACCGGTGGCCAAACGGCGCCGCCGCCGAAGCAGCCTGCTGCTCGACGACCTCAAGCCCGGCGACTACGTCGTGCACGAAGAGCACGGCGTGGGGATTTTCGAAGCGATCGAACAGGCCGAGATTCTCGGTGCGGTGCGCGATTTCATCGCGATTCGCTACCAGGGCGAGGACCGGGTGCTGCTGCCGGTGGAAAACCTCGATGCGATCGACCGCTACATCGCCGGTGCGGGGGCGCCGCCGGTGCTCGACCGTCTGGGCAAAGGCAATTTCGGCCGCCTCAAGGAAAAAGTCAAAAAACGGCTCTTCGAAATCGCCGCCGATATCGTCAACACCGCGGCCCAGCGCCAGCTGATCGAAGCGCCGACGATTCGGACGGACGGGCAGGAACTGGCGGCGTTTCAGCGGGCGGCGGGTTTTGAATACACCGAAGACCAGACGACGTCGATTCGCGAGATTCTCGACGAAATGGCATCGGGGCGGGTGATGGACCGGCTGCTCAGCGGCGACGTGGGCTTCGGCAAGACCGAGGTGGCGATGAACGCGATGTTCGCCGCGGCCAAGGCGGGATGGCAGTCGGCCATCGTGGTGCCGACGACGCTGCTGAGTTCGCAGCATTTCGCCTCGCTCAAAGCACGGTTCGCGGCATACGATTTCCGCATCGCCAAGATCGACCGTTTCGTTACGCCCAAAGCGAAAAAGGCCGTGCTTGCAGGGCTTGAAGACGGCAGTATCGACATGGTGGTGGGAACGCATGCGCTGTTCGGGGCGAAGTTCGCGAAACTGGGGTTGGTCATCATCGACGAAGAGCACAAGTTCGGGGTCAAGCAAAAAGAGAAGCTCAAGGCGCTGTACGAAAAGACCCATCTGCTGACGATGAGCGCCACGCCGATTCCGCGCAGCCTTAACCAGGCGCTCAGCTCCATCAAAACGATGAGCACGCTGCTGACGCCGCCGGGCGAGCGGCGGGGCGTGCGCACCTTCGTCAAGGCCTACGACGAAAAGCTGATCAAAGAGGTGATTTTGCGCGAGCTGCGCCGCGGCGGGCAGGTGTTTTACGTCTACAATTCCATCGACCATATGCCGATCAAATACGGGGAACTCAAAGCGATGCTGCCCGACTTGCGGATTTTGATGCTGCATTCGAAAATCGGCGCGGCCGAAACGGAAAAAGAGCTGCTCAAATTCGAGGCGGGAGAATACGACGTCTTGCTGGCGACGTCGATTATCGAATCGGGGATTCACATGCCCGGCGTCAACACCATGCTCGTCGACGGGGCGGACCGTTTCGGCATCGCCGATCTGCATCAGCTGCGCGGCCGAGTTGGGCGCGGGCATACCGAGGGGTTCGCCTATTTTATCGTCGAAGACAAAGAACGCATCACCGACGAAGCGAAAAAACGCCTGATCGCGCTGGAATCGAATTCGTTTCTCGGCAGCGGTTCGGTGCTGGCGTACCACGACCTCGAGATCCGCGGCGGGGGCAATCTTGTGGGCGATGCGCAAAGCGGACATATCAAAAACATCGGCTATTCGCTCTATCTGCGCATGCTCGAAGACGCGATCCGCGAGCTTTCGCACCAAAAAGAGACGCCCAAGCGCCGCGTCGATATCAAGCTGGCCGTCAGTGCCTACATCAGCGACGAGGTGGTTTCCGAAGACCGCCTGCGCCTGGAGCTGTATCGCCGGCTGAGCCTGTGCGAGACGCCGGCGGAGGTATACGAAATCGAAGAAGAGCTGACCGAGCGTTTCGGCAAGCCCGATACGCCGACCAAACAGTTTTTCGAGCTGATGGTCGTCAAGCTGCTGGCACTGGAGAAAAACGTCAAGAGTATCAGCAGCTACGCGCAGAACGTCACCTTCGTCTACCGCAACGATACAAAAGAGTACGTCACCGCCGCAAGCCGCGACGACGACGATATCGTCGAAGCGGTCCTGCACTACCTGCGCAACGCGAAGCCGAAGGTGCTTTAGCCGTCTCGTTTGCGTGCGAGGATGTGGATGTAGCGGCCCATGTTGCGAAAGGTCGGCCGCCGGCAGTAGCGGCGTTCCAGGGTCAGCAGTTTATCGAGGTCGCTCTGCGCGAGAACGTCGTCGCCGAGGTAGTCGTAAAAGACCCGAATCCCCGTATGGCGCTCGATCATGTAGCCGTGGGTTTCGAGCCACGCGACGAGCGCGTCGGGGTCTTGCGGATGCGGCGGGGTGAGCTTTTTGCCTTTGCCGATCCACGATTCGTCGAGCAGGTAATCGAGCCGCCAGGTGCCGTGCAGGGCGTTGCGGTAGACGAAGCCGTGGCGGTTGAAAAACAGCAGCGAGAGGTACCCGCCGGGCTTGACGGTGCGTTCGATGGCTTTAAGCGACGCGAGCGGCTGCGCGAGCCATTCGAGTACGGCATGGACCAGCACGAGGTCCTGCGGCGGCAGCGTCGCGGCGACGTGTTGGGCCGGGGCGTGATGCAACACGGCGTCGCAGCCGTGCCGTTTCAGCGTTTCACGGGTTTTGGCCAGCATCTTTTCGGAAATGTCGCAGGCCGTGACGCGGTGGCCGCCCTGCGCGAACCATGCGCTCATCTGCCCCAGCCCGCACCCTGCGTCGAACACGTCCATCGGTGTGCTTGCATGCACGCCGGCCAGGTCTTCTTTCAGCAGCTCCAGCCGAAGTTCTCCTTTGACGCTGCCGTAAATCCGCCGCTCGAACTGATCGGCGAGGGCGTCGAAATTGCGGTCGTGGGTCATGGGATTCCTTGTTTGCGTTAAAGGTTTGTGCCATAGTGCCGAATTTTTCTTTGAAACACGTTTTGCTTTTCGTTGTCGCTATACTGCGAGGATGAAGAAACAGTCAGTTTTGGAAGATTGTTTTCCCGAAAAGGATACATGCATTCGCTATAAGGAAATAGAATACTATGTTTGTTATTGTTAAAAAATATTTCAATAAAAATGATAATTTAATGATAAATTAAGATGAAATATCTTAAAATAATTTAACTTTAGTAAGTAGAAGGAGGAAAAATTTGAATACTTTAAAAAAGTTTGCAATATTTGGTGCGGTGATAGTCGCACTTGCGGCCTGCGGCGGAGGCGGCGGAGGAAGTGATAGTGAAGATGCAGGGGGCGGTGGTTTAGACTGCAGCAATATAGAACTGAATGAACAAAATTGCTATCTGGGATATATTGGACTGAGTGCACACGATAAACAGTGCTGTGACGGATGGATCGCTGCCAAGAAAAAGCAGTGAAGCCATAATTGTGGTCAAGTTCCACACAATATTTAAGAAATAAAGGAGATTGGGAATGAATTTTATAAAAGTGTTGGCTATTTCGTCGGTTGTATCGTCAATTGTATTGGCAGGCGGCAATATGCCCGAGCAAAAAGGGGC
>CAZYEW010000055.1:0-13044 GCA_964646705.1 uncultured Sulfurimonas sp. | reverse complement strand
TCGAGATTGTATTTGTATTTTGCATCGACGTTGAGCCCCCACGATTCGGCGAAAATGTAGCGAAACCCGCCTGAAATATTGACAATGGCACCGTTGAATTTTGCGGCATCGGTCGGAAATGATTCGTATCCGCCGCCGATGCCGAAATAGGGAGAATAGTGTTTCTGAGGCCACATGTCCCAGTCGAATACGAGAATGCCGCGATGGATATCCATTGTGTCATCCGTGTACCTGAAACTTTGATTGTTGCTGTACATATACTCGAGCTCGACCGACCAGGACGGATCGTAACGGTAGCTTGCGCGCAACGCTCCGGCTGCGGTACTTTGCTTGTCGTCACCTTTACTGCCTTCGATGAAGCCGCCGACTCCCAGCCCGACTTCCCATGTTTTCGATTGGATACTATACTCTTGGGCGCCAGCCGTATTTACTATGAACGCCGTCAGAACGGCGGTACTGGCGAAGACCTTTTTGAACATTGCATGTCCTTTGCAAAGAGAAACTGCGGTCATTATATGCTATAAAAACCGTTGGGGTGCTTAAAAAACAATAAACATCGAAAAAGCATGGATTATTGCAATTTTTATTGATGTACGGGTGTGCCGAGTCTGCGGCAACGTTTGTGTTATTGGCTATAATTGCGGAAAAACGGGATGTTTTTATGCAAAACCTCTTTGAAGAAGTCAGCTCTTTGGATCGGCGCTGTTACGATGCATACGGCTTGAGCGAAGATCTGCTGATGGAACATGCCGCCGAGGCGATGGCGGTCGCCGTTCGCAAGCGATTTGCGCCGCGAAGCCGGGTACTGATCGTTGCGGGGCCGGGCAACAACGGTGCCGACGGCATCGCACTGGCACGGCTGCTTCACGGGCGGTACGACGTACGGCTGATGTCGGCGGCGGGAGAGAAGTCCGCCATGGCGAAAATACAGCGCGCACGGGCGAACAAGGCAGGGGTTGCCTGTGTGGATGCGCTCGAACCTTGCGACGTGCTTGTCGATGCACTGTTCGGCAGCGGGCTGGCGCGCCCGCTCGATGCGAAGATGCGTATGCTGGTGGCACAGATGAATGCGGCGGAAGCGTTCAAAATCGCCTGTGACGTGCCGACGGGAATCTACGGCGACGGCCGCTGCGACGAAGCGGTGTTCCGCGCCGATTTGACGGTGACGATGGGTGCGCTCAAACGCGCGATGTTCAGCGATGCGGCCAAAAACGCCGTCGGAGAGATCGTCGTCGCCGATTTGGGTGTCGATCGAAGCCTTTACGAAACCGATGCGGACTGGAAGGTGCTCGACCGTGACGATTTGCGCCTGCCTTACCGTGAGCGTGAAAATGTGCACAAGGGTACGTTCGGGCATTTGGGGATCGTCTGCGGCGAAAAGAGCGGGGCGGCGATCATCGCCGGCCGCGCGGCTTTGCGCTTCGGCGCGGGCCTGGTCACACTGCTTTCGAACGAATCGGTGCAGATGCCTTACGAGCTGATGCAGTCACACCTTCCTCCGCGTACGCTCAGCGCCTTGGCCGTCGGCATGGGCCTGGGGCAGGAATTCTCGGCCGACGAGCTGCAGACGCTGCTCGCAGGCGAGCTTCCGATCGTCGCAGATGCCGACCTGTTCGCGCACCCGCTGCTCGAAACGATTCTGCGGCGCAAACAGGTCGTGCTGACGCCGCATCCCAAAGAATTCGCGACGCTGCTTGCGCGCGTCGGCATCGCCGACGTCGATGCCCAAGGTGTGCAGGACGACCGTTTCGCCTTGGCCGAAGCGTTCTGCCGTGCCTATCCCGACGCCGTTTTGCTGCTCAAAGGCGCCAACGTCATCATCGGGCAAAACGATCGCTTTTTCGTCAATCCGCACGGTACGAACGTGCTGGCCAAAGGCGGCAGCGGCGATGTGCTCGCCGGTTTGATCGGAGCGCTGCTCGCGCAAGGCTATACGCCGCTGGATGCGGCGATCCACGCTTCGCTGGCGCATACCGAAGCCGCACGCCGTTTTGACGGTGCGAACTATGCCCTGACGCCCGACGATCTGATCGGCGGGATCGCTTCGTTATGAAGCGCGTCGTCGTGTTGTTCAGCGGCAAGGGTACGAACCTCGAACGGCTCATCGAAACCCTGCCCGCACACGGCATCGCCGTCGTCGCGGCGATCACCAACCGTCCGGAAGCCGGCGGTATCGAACGCGCGAAACGCCGCGGCGTCGATGTCGAGGTCATCGACCATACCCTGTTCGAATCGCGTGAAGCCTTCGACAAGGTGCTGGTCGAAACGATCGAACGTTATGCCCCCGATTTGACGGTGACGGCGGGTTTTATGCGCATACTTACCCCTGTTTTTACCGAACGTGTCCGCGCCGTCAACCTGCACCCGTCATTGCTGCCCAAATACAAAGGGGCGCGGGCGATCGAGCAGGCGTTCGCGAGCGGCGACGAGATCTGCGGCGTCAGCGTGCACCGGGTAAGCGCCGAGCTCGACGGCGGCGAAGTGATCGCTCAGGCGTCGTTTCGGCGCACGCCCGATATGGATTTCGACGCTTTCGAAGCGGCAATTCATGCACTTGAATATCGTTTGCTGCCGGAAACGGTGGTTGCGGTGGTGAAGGGGGAGAAGTGAGAGGTGAGAGGTGAGAGGTGAGAGGTGAAGGGTGAAGGGTGAGTGGTGAAGGAGGCCCGGACGGGCCGGGTCAGAACTGAATCATGCCGTCGATCGGTGACGAGGCGGTTGCGTACGGGCGTTTCGGGATGCGTCCGGCGAGGTAGCTCATGCGACCGGCAATGACGGCGTGTTTCATCGCGACGGCCATCGTCATGGGGTCGTCGGCCTGGGCGATGGCGGTGTTGGTCAGTACGCCGTCGGCACCGAGTTCCATCGCGGCCGCGGCGTCGGAGGCACAGCCGATCCCCGCATCGACGATGACCGGAACGTCGACCGCTTCGCGTACGAATACGACGTTGTAGCGGTTTTGGATGCCGAGCCCCGAACCGATGGGGGCGGCCAGCGGCATGACGGCGTGTGCACCGGCGTCTTCGAGGCGTTTGGCCATGATCGGATCGTCGGAGGTGTAGGCCATGATCGTAAAGCCGTCTTTGGCCAGGACTTCACAGGCCTTGATCGTTTCGAGCACGTCGGGATAGAGGGTTTTTTGCGTGTCGCCGATGACTTCGAGTTTGATCAGGTCGATGCCGGTCGCTTCGCGGGTGAGGCGAAACGTCGTGATCGCTTCTTCGGCCGTCGTACAGCCGGCGGAGTTGGGCAGAAACTGAACGCCCGTTCCTTTGAAGGTATCGCGCAGATTTTCTTTGTCGGGGTCGGTGATGTTGAGCCGCCGTACGGCGACGGTGATCAGTTCCGAGCCCGATGCGAGCGTCGCTTCTTTGGTCGTTTCGAAATCTTTGTATTTTCCGCTGCCGACGATCAGCCGGCTGTTGAATGCGTATTTTCCGATGTTGAGTGTATCGTGCATTGTGATTCTCCCGTTGATGTGCGGTTTTATACCACGACAATACTGCAGGCTATCTTACAGCTTCGCCGATAAGCCGGTGTTTAAAAATGGGGCAGCTGCGTCGTTTCCTCTTCGGTTGGCGTTTTTTCCGGCCGCTGGAGCTGCAGCTGCCACCACACGAACACCGAAATTAAAAACGGCTCGAAGCGCGCGGCGTAGGTGCTCAGCAGCGAACCGAGGTTGAGCAGCAGGGTTTTGGGCATCCAGTGGTGCTGCAGGTACATGGCAAGATCCGGAGAACGGTCGGCGGTGTTGATGATCACCGAGAGCGAAATGACGAACATCGTCAGAAAATGCAAAACGACGAGCAAAATGGCGGCGTTGACGAGCGCGTCGAAGCGCTGTTTGCGTTCGGCACCCAGCGTGAAGGCGATGGCGAGCACCAGGGCGAGGGTCATCGGGACGTTGAAGGTGATGGCGTCGATGTCGAGCATGGCGTCGAAGACGATGCTGTGGTCTTTCCCGTCGAAGCCGACGAGGGCGTAGCGGTTTGCGGCGGTCATGACGGTGGTGCCGTCGGGCTGAAGATGCGTTTTGAGCAGTTTGATATCGTAGCACCATCCGGCCGTTTTGAACGCGACGGTGTTGACGACTTGCTGATAGGGGGCTTTCAGGCCCAGCCACAAAGGCAGCATCATGGCGTAGAACAACAAGAAAAGGCCGAAAAGTTTGAGCGGTTTACGCGCGGAGAAGATGCCGTTCACGTTCGGTGGCCTGCAGGTAGAATAAAAAGACGATGAACGCCAGCGCGATCATGATACTTTGGGTGACGTATTCGTGCATCAGCGCGAACTGCCGTTGATGGTATTCGAGCACCCACGCCAATACGCCGATGCGGATGATGTTGAGCACTTGCAAGACGGTCGAACCGGCGACGATGCCGATGAGCCGAAGTTTCCAGCTTGCAGGGTAGGCCAGTACCGCCGCGACGTAGAGCAAAATCGCTTCGAGCCCGTTGCAGCCGAATTTCACTTCCATCGCGGCATGGTCGAGGTAGAGAAACGCGCCGTGTGCGGTGACGTGAATGCCAAGCAGGTCGATGAACCACGCGCTGAGGGCTACGACGGCACCCGTGTAGTAGCGGTCGAGCTGCAACGCCTGGCGTACGGGCTCGTAATCGACAAGGACGAAAGCGATGACCATGTAGACGATATAAAGGACCAAAAACCGTTTCATGGAGTTATTGTACCCATTTTCCGACGTGTTTGTTCGGCGATGGCGTATTCCTCGTCGGTCGGTACGCACAGCAGTGCGACCTGCTCTCGGGTGTCGTGAAAGCTTCCTTGGCCGTCGAGCAGGCGGTTCTTTTCCCGATCGATTTCGATGCCGAGGATGCCCAGGTTCTCGCAGACCGCTTCGCGCACCGCCGCACTGTGCTCGCCGATGCCGCCGGTGAATACCAGTGCGTCGAGGCGGCCGAGCACGGCGGCGTAGGCCCCGACATATTTTCGGATGCGGTGCACGAAAACGTCGAATGCGAGTATCGCGTCGGGGTCGCCTGCACGGCGGCGTGCTTCGATGTCGCGCATGTCGTTGGTGCCGCAAAGCCCAAAGAGGCCGCTGCGGCGATTGAGAAGGGTTTCGGCGGTTTGGGCATCGAAGCCGCGGCGGCGTGCGAGGTAGGCGAAGATCCCCGGATCGATATCGCCGCTGCGCGTGCCCATAACGAGGCCTTCGAGCGGGGTGAAGCCCATCGACGTCTCGATGCTTTTCCCCCGTGCGATCGCGCAGGCGCTGGCACCGTTGCCAAGATGCAGCGTAATAAGGCACAGTGTGTCGATCGGCCGATCGAGTATCGCCGCCGCCCGCTGCGCGACGTAGGCGTGGGAGGTTCCGTGGAATCCGTAGCGCCGAATGCCTTCGTCGGCGTAGAACGTTTCGGAAACGGCGTAACGGTAGGCCTTTGGCGGCAGGGTGCGGTGAAAGGCGGTATCGAACACGGCGACCTGTACGGCCGCGGGAAAACGTTTTTGTGCGGCACGAATTCCTGCGAGGTTGGCCGGGTTGTGCAGCGGTGCGAGCGGTTCGAGCGCTTCGATGGCGGCGGCGGTGTGTTCGTCGATGACGGCGGCATCGCCAAAGGTTTCGCCGCCGTGCACCACCCGGTGTCCGACGGCGGCGACGGCGGAGGGACGGTCGAGCAAACGTGCATCGCGCATCAGGCCGAACGCCGTTTCGAGCGCCGCGTCGATATCGCCGACGGCCGTGTCGGCGGTCCATCGCTTGGTGCCGGTCTCGAGCCGTGCATGTGATGCAGCCTCCCCGATGCGCTCGATACTGCCTTCGGCGATGGCATCCAGTGTCGCGTCGAAGAGTTTGTATTTGAGCGAAGAGCTGCCGGCATTGAGGACGAGGATCATAAAGCATCCTCCTGTGCCTGTACGGCGGTGATGGCGACGGTGTTGACGATGTCGGCGACCGTCGCGCCGCGGCTGAGATCGTTGACGGGTTTGGCGAGGCCCTGCAGCACGGGACCTACGGCGATGGCGCCCGCGGAACGCTGGACGGCTTTGTAGGTGTTGTTGCCCGTGTTGAGGTCGGGAAAGATAAAAACCGTCGCCCGCCCCGCGACGGGACTGCCGGGCATTTTTTTCGCACCGACGGAAGGATCGACGGCGGCGTCGTACTGCATGGGCCCGTCGACGATGAGGTCGGAACGGCGGGTTTTGACGATGCGGGTCGCTACGCGTACTTTTTCGACGTCGCTGCCCACGCCCGAATCTCCCGACGAATACGAGAGCATCGCGATACGCGGTTCGATGCCGAAGCGCCGTGCCGTTTCGGCCGAGGCGATCGCGATTTCGGCCAGTTGGGCGGCGTCGGGATCGGGCACGACGGCACAGTCGGCGTAGACGAGCACGCGGGTGTCGAAACACATGAAAAAACAGCTCGATACCAGGCTGAATCCGGGTGCGGTCTTGATGGTTTGCAGGGCGGGAAGGATCGTTTCGCGGGTGGTGTGGGTGGCTCCGCTGACCATGCCGTCGCATTCCCCCGCGGCGACCATCATCGTCGCGAACAGCGTCGCGTTGCTCATGGCGTCGTAGGCCGCTTCGAGCGTGACGCCTTTGTGCCTGCGCAGGCGATAGTACGCGGTCGCAAGCGCTTTTTTGCGGGCAGGATCGTCGGGATCGACGAAACGGGCGTCGTCGAGATCGAGGCCCAGTGCCGCCGAACGCGCGCGGATTTTGCCGGCATTGCCCAGCAAAACGATGCGGACCGCGCGGCGGCGCAGCAAGATGTCGGCGGCACGCAAAATGCGTTCGTCTTCGGTTTCGGGCAGAACGATGGTGCGCGGCTGGGCGGCGGCCTGTTTGAAAAGGCGGTGCTCGAACATGACCGGCGTGACGATATCCGTCGATGCCCGGGCGATGTGCGAGACGATCGTCGCTTCGTCGATGCCGCGTGCGAAAAGCCCCAGTGCGGTCGCGATCTTTTTGGGTGAATGGCTGTCGATACGCGAAGCGACGTCGCGAATGCGCATGGCGGCCTCCATCGTGTCGCAGCGCAGGTGCAGCAGCGGGACGGCGACGTTTTCGGCATTGCGGAGCAGCCGCAAAACGTTCGCGGGCGGTTCGAGGTCGCCGCTGAGGACGACGGCGCTGATCGCAGGGAAGTCGGCGGCATCGTTGGCGACGACCGCCCCGAGGATCAGGTCGGCACGATCGGCGGGCACGATCGGAAGATCGTCTTCTTGCAGGCGCGAAAGAAAGTGCTCAAGCTGCATGGCGCCGATCGTCGCCCTGCCGGCGAGGCGCTGCAGCGGCACGTCGTCGCCGACGAGGATCTCCGCGTCGAGGTCACGGGCGATCTGTCGGATGCTTGGGCGATCGAGCGCAGGTTCTTCGGGCAAGAGGGAGACGGGAAGCCCGACGGAACGTTCGAGCGTTGCGCCGTCGAGGGGGCGAAGCAGTTCCGGCGCACACCGGTTGGCGACGAGCATCAGCGCCTGCGCGCCTTGTTCCGCGATCGCCAGCCGCCACAGCCGCAATGTTTCGAGCAGATGGGGTTCGTCGAGGCCGCGTGCGGAGAGCACGCCGACGACGGGAGCGGAGAGGTGTTTGGCGATTTCGACGTTGAGGTCGTAGTCGATGACGCGGGCGAGCGCTTCGTCGGCAAGCCCTTCGCACAGCACGAAATCGTACCGTTCGCGCAGCGTTTCGAACCGTTCGATCAGCCGTTCGGCGAGGGTGTCGAAACGATCTTCGGAGATCAGCCGTTCGGCTTCGCCGACGGTGACGCCGACGGCCTCTTCGTAGCGTTGCGCCAGCGAAAAGCGTTCCAGCACGGTCAGCACGTCTTCGTCGGGGGCCTCCGAGGCGACGAGGGGGCGAAAAAAGGCGATATTGCCGTAGCGGCGCAGCAGCAGTTCGGCCATTCCGAGCGTTACGACCATGCTGCCCGCCCCGCGGCTTTTCGAGACGATGTAAAGTGAACGGATATTCGAAGAATGCATACGGTAATGTACCATAGATTTGTCACGATAATGATGTATAATTCCCCAAGTTGCGACGACGGGAGAGAGACAATGAAAAAATGGACGCTGCGGGTATTGGGTGTGCTGGCGCTGCTGTATCTGGCGGCGGCGGGCATCGTGATGCCGTATCTGATTCGTACGAAGGCGCCGGAAATCGTTGCGGAAGCGACGCAGGGAGGAAAGCTCTCGATCGGCTCGGCGTCGTTCAATCCGTTCATCCTCCGCCTCGACCTCGGCGGCGTGCGGTTCGAGACGCCCCGGGGTGCGCCGCTTTTTTCGGTGCGGCGTTTCGACGTCAACGTCGATATCGTACCGCTGCTCTGGGGGCGGCTGAGCGTGTCGCACGTCGGTTTGGAGTCGCCGCGGCTGACGATCGTGCAGGACGAAGCGGGCCGTTTCAATTTCGATTGGCTCTTGCGGCTCGGCACAGCCGACGCAAACGCGACGGCCGATACGAAACCTGCGGCAAAGACGCCGATTCCTGCAGCGATACTGCACCGCTTCGAGCTCTCCGACGGCCGCATCGACGTGACCGACCGTTCCCGCCCCCGGCCGCTGCATTTTCAGATCGCGCCGCTGGGGCTGAATCTGCACGACATCGACACCCGCGATTTCCAACACGACGGCGTGCATCTGTATGCCGGACTGGAAGGCGGCGGGCTGCTCGACCTCAAAGCGCGGCTGCGTTCGCTCGATCCCGTGGCGTTTTCGGGGACGCTCGATTACGATGCGGGCCGGCTCTATACGGCCTGGCATTTCCTGCAGGAGATCAGCGGGCTCGAAGTGGCCGACGGCCGTTTGAACCTGCATCTATCCTATGACGTGAACCTCTCCGATCTCAACCGCACGACGATCGGCGACGTGCATCTGCGTGTGGCGAATCTGCGCGTCAAGCCCAAAGCCGAACATGCCGACGTGCTTCGCTTGCGCCGCGTTTCGGTCGACGGCGGGCCGATTCGGCCGCTGGCACGCTATGCGCGGGTTTCACAGGTGCGTATTGATGATACGTTCGTCGCACTCAAGCGTCTGGCCGACGGCAGTGTCAACTGGGCACACTATTTTCCCCGCAGCGACGCCGACGTTTCCGCCGCAGACGACACGCAGCCGGCGCATGCGCAGCCGTGGGACGCGCGCATCGCCCAGGCGGACATCCGGCGGCTGGCCCTGCGTTTCGACGATGCGGCGATCCGCCCGGCGACGCATTTTTCGCTCGATGAATTCAACCTTTCTGCGCGTAATATCAGCGCATTGCCGCAAACGACGTTCGATTACGACGCGGCATTGCGTTTCAACACGGCGATGCGCTGCCGTTTCGACGGAAACGTCACCCATACGCCGCTCGATGCTTCGGTGTTCGCCCAATGCGGCGGAACGGATCTGATGTGGTTCGTCCCCTACATCGATGCGGCGGCGAAAACGTCGCTGCAGCGCTTCGCCGTCGCGCTGCGCAGCGGCACGCTCGGTTTCGCCGCGGCGGTGCGGGCGGCCGAGACGAACGGCAGCGTCGCGGTGACGGTCGAAGACGCCAACGCGACGCTGGCGAAATTTCGGGTGGACAAGACCGCCTCCAACGGCAAAGTGTTCGGTTTTTCGAAACTTCGCGTTGCAGGCGTACGGGTTTCGACGGCGGATAAAACGGCGAAAATCGCCTCGGTTCGGCTGAAATATCCCGACATCCGCGTCGAACGCGCCCCCGACGGTTCGATCGATGCGGCATCGCTCATTGTGCCCAAGGCGGCTCCCCCGAAAAAAGGTGCGGCGAAAGCTTCGGAAAAACCGAGCGGCAACGCCTGGTCCGCCGCCGTCGATACCGTTGCGATCGAAGGGGCGCATCTGCGTTTTCGCGACCGTGCCCTGCGCCGAAGCACGGTGAGCACGATCGACCGTTTCGACCTGACGCTGCGGCATGTCTCGACCGATCCGAAACAGCCCGTTGCCTTCACCAACCGTTTCGCGCTCGACGGCAAAGGCAGCTTCCGTACCCGCGGCACGATCGTACGCAAGCCGCTGGGCGTGCAAAGCGACTTTTCGTTCAAAGGGCTGGCGCTGGCACCGTTGAGCCCGTACGTCGAAGAGCGCACGTTCGCCAAGCTCGTCGACGGAAGCGTCGGCACGAAAGGGCACTTTGTCTACGCACCTTCGGCGAAAAAGGCGGATGTTTCGGTGCGGGGCGATTTCCGGCTCGACGACCTGCTCGTCGACGATACGCGCGACGGCATGCCGCTGGTGTCGATGAAAACGCTCAAGGCCGAAGACTACTTTTTCGAAATGAACCCGGATCGCTTTTTCGTCGATACGGTCGAACTCGACGCATTCTATGCCAATATCGTCGTCGATCGCAACGGCACGCTCAATCTGGCGTCGATCATGCGCGAGGCACCGGCGGCGGAACGCAATGCGACGACGGCCGACAAGAACGCGACGAAACCGGCACCGTTTCCGGTACGCATCGTGCGTTTCGTCGTCAAAAACGGGGCGGTGCATTTCGCCGACCTTTCGCTGCCGCTGCCGTTCGATACGCAGATTCACGACGTCAACGGCCAGGTGCTCGGTATTTCGAGCCTTCCCGAAGACACCACCTACCTGCGCGTCGACGGCGAGATCGATCGCTACGGGGTCGCCAAGGCCGAAGGCAGCCTCAACACGGGCGATCCCAAAGCGTTTACCGATATCGGCGTCGATTTTCGCAATATCGACCTGAAATCGTTTACCCCTTATTCGGGCAAATTCGTCGGCCGCGCGATCGACGGCGGCAAGCTCTCGGTCGGACTTCGGTACAACATCGTCGATTCCAAGATGAACGGCGACAATGCGCTGGTGATTCGCCAAATCGCCCTCGGCCGCGACATCGAAAGCAACACGTCAGTTTCGCTGCCGCTCGATTTCGCCATCGCCCTGCTCGAAGACGACGACGGGGTCATCGATATCGAGATGCCCGTCGACGGCAACGTCAGCAATCCCGATTTCAAATGGGGAGGCGTGGTCTGGGGCGCCTTCGTCAATTTGCTGCAAAAAGCCGTTACCGCACCGTTCAGCCTGATCGGATCGATGCTGGGTATCGAAGGCGACGAACTGAAATACGTCGAGTTCGAACCGGGCAAGGCGGTACTCGACGCGGCGTCGCGCGAGCGGCTCGACATGCTGGCCAAAGTGCTTAAAAAACGCCCCAAACTCGGGCTGAAAGTGACCGGAACCTACGACGCGGTGCAAGATACGCGGGCCCTGAAGCAATCGGCCTTGCTGCACGAAGTGCTTGCACGCAGCGGCAAAGAGAAAATCGACGCCCAGGCCGCGCTTGCCCCGGCGCTGCTCGAACCGATCTACGTCGAACGGCTGGGAGAAAAAGCGCTGGCATCGCTTAAAAAGAAAGTCGACGAAGCGGCTAAAGACGAAAAAGCCCGTACCTTGCGCTACAAAGAGATGCTGATCACCACGCTTGTCGCGACCCAGCCGCTCGACGACGGGGCCCTGGCGGCGCTGGCCAAAGCGCGTGAGCAGGCGGTACGCACCTATCTGGCCGTCAGCCAGGGGATCGCGGCCGAACGGATTCAAAGCGAAGGGCCCAAGGCGGTCGATGCGGACGGCAAATACGTCTCGACCGAACTGGGACTCGATGCGGTAGAATAAGCCGATGGAAAAACTGCGCGAACTTTTTACGACCCAGCCCGGCTACAAAATGCTCGATATCACCGCCCATACCGACGGCATCAGCGAAATGCTCGCCGAAGCGCTTGCCCCCGTAGGCGGCCGCCTCGCCCTGGCCGAATATCCGGGTACGCACCGCACGTTCGCCGTGCCTGAAGGTACGAGCCTTCAGCGTCAGCGCATCGACGATTACGCCAAGCCTTTTCGTGCGTTGCCGCGTGACAACGATATTGTGTTTGTCCGCGACGTGCTGCATCGGCACGCTCAGCCAGAACGGTTGCTGCGTGCGGTTTACACGACGCTGGCCAACGCCGCCGAAATCGTCGTCGTCACCCGCACGGACGATGCCGACGCGCCTGCACAGCTGGCGATGCTCGAAGCCGCCGATTTTCGTGCGGGTAACGTCATCGAGGGCATTGTCGAAGACTCGGTTGTCGTCATGGGCAAAAAGATGCATATGTGGGGCAGGGGGCTTTGACGGTGACGGAGGACTTCGGCGACACGCTGCACCGTTTGGTGCGCAGCGACGACGGCAGCTGCACGGCGTATTCGTGCGAGTACGGCGAGCATTACCATTCCACGCGCGACGGGGCGCTGACGGAATCGCTCAAAAAACATATCGAACCGGCGTTTTCGTGTTTTGAAGGTGCTGCATCGCTGCGGATTCTCGATATGTGCTTCGGATTGGGATTCAACACGTTCGCGACGCTGCTGCACCGAAGCGAGACGATGCCCGAATGTTTTTTGGAAATCGTCTCTCCCGAACTCGACGAAGCGCTGGTGCGGTCGCTGGCGGCGTTTACCTATCCCGAAGCCTTCGCACCGCTGCGTCCGGTCGTCGAAGCGCTTGCATCGACGGGGCACTACGAAGACGAACGGACGCGCATCGACGTGCTTTTCGGCGATGCCCGCGATCTGCTTTTAACGGTGAAGAAGCCTTTCGATATCGTTTACCAGGACGCTTTCAGCCCTGCACACAACCCAGCGCTCTGGACAACGGAATATTTCGCACAGCTTGCCCGGTTGACCAAGGAATACAGTGTCGTCACCACCTATTCGACGGCACTTAAAACCCGCCTGGCGTTGCATGAAAACGGTTTTTGCGTCTATCTCAACCGCGGTGAGGGCTGCCGCGACGCGACGGTGGCAAGCCGGCGAACCGATCTCGCGTTCACACGGGTCGATATGGCGCACAAAATCGCGTGCAATCCAAAGGTGCACAGTTTGCGTGATGCGGAGTGTGTGAACAATCCTGATTATCTGTAAATTTTGTAAGAAGAAAGTCTGAAGATGGTGCGCTCGAGAGGACTTGAACCTCCACGTCCTAATGGACACTAGAACCTGAATCTAGCGCGTCTACCAATTCCGCCACGAACGCATCAACAATGAAAAGAGAGCGTAATTATACGCAGATAGCCTTAAA
>CAZYEW010000054.1:0-13136 GCA_964646705.1 uncultured Sulfurimonas sp. | reverse complement strand
CACGATAACAGCCCTCTTTTTTAAGATAACAGTATTATATAGCGTTTCAGGTTACAGGGAGGTTTCACGCAACCTTGGCTACAATAAGGGAAAGAAAACCAGGAGACATACGAATGAAAATCGACGACGCCCTTTTGACCCGGCTCGAAAAACTTTCCATGCTCAAAATCGACGAAGCGCATCGCGAGGAGGTGATCGGTCAGCTCAGCGAGATCGTTTCGTTCGTCGACAACCTTTCGCAATTGGACACCGCCGATGTTTCCGATACCTTCACGATGACCGGCCAGCCTACCCTGCTGCGCGAAGACGTTCCCGCATGCGATACGGCCGTCAATGACGATATCCTTGCACACGCACCGCACAGCGAAGCGCATTTCTTCATCGTACCCAAAATCATCGAGTAAGCGATGCTCACCGTCTACGGCATCAAAAACTGCGACAGCGTGAAAAAAGCGCGCAAATGGCTCGACGCGCACGGCATTGAATACCGTTTCGTCGATTTCAAAAACGAACCCGTCGATTGCGCCGCGATCGACCGCTGGCTCGAACGTGCCGACCTCAAAACACTCTTCAACAGCCGAAGTACGACCTACCGGACGTTAGGCCTCAAGGCCATGAATCTCGACGACGCACAAAAACGCGCATGGCTCTGCAAAGAGAACCTTCTTGTCAAACGCCCCGTCGTCGAAGACGAAAATCGTGTTATAATCGGTTTTAATGAATCCACCTACGAAGGAGCCTTCCTGTCATGAGTCAAGTCCTCGACATTCGCAAACTGCTCAAAAGCGTCGTTGCCTATAAAGCGTCCGACCTCCACCTCGTTGCGCGTTCCGAACCGCAGATCCGTATCGACGGCCGTCTCGTCGCCCTCAATCTCCCCATCCTCGACGGCAAAATGATCGAAGAGATGTCCTACTCGCTGCTGACCGAAAAGCAGAAAAAAGAGTTCGAAGAACGCAACGAAATCGACTTCGCGATCATGCTGCCCGACATCGGCCGTTTTCGCTGCAACTACTACAAAACCATGGGCGATATCGCCGCGGCGTTTCGTATCATTCCGATCGACATTCCCAGCCTCGACGATCTTAACGCCAAACCGATTTTCAAAAAAATCATCAAACGAGAAAAAGGGCTTATCCTCGTTACCGGACCGACCGGAAGCGGTAAATCGACGACGCTCGCGGCGATGCTCAACGAAATCAACGAAACCGAGAAACGCCACGTCATCACCGTCGAGGACCCGGTGGAATTCGTCCACCAGAACAAACAGTGCCTTTTTTCACACCGCAACGTCGGAACCGACACCGACAGTTTCTCCAACGCGCTCAAATATGCGATGCGCGAAGACCCCGATATCATCCTCGTCGGGGAGATGCGCGACAAGGAAACCATCTCGGCAGCACTGACCGCCGCCGAAACCGGCCACCTCGTCTTCGGAACCCTGCACACCAACTCGGCGCCGCAGACCATCAACCGTATCATCGACGTTTTCGGCGGTGACGAACAGCCCCAGGTCCGTGCCCAGCTTTCGACCTCGATCGTCGCCGTCATTTCCCAGGCGCTTCTGCCGAAAATCGGGGGCGGCCGGGTCGCGGCTCAGGAGCTGATGCTCAACACCCCGGCCATCGCCAACCTCATTCGCGAAGACAAGGTGCACCAAATTTATTCGCAAATGCAGCTCAACCAGCAAGAAACCGGCATGGTCACGCAGACGCAGGAGCTGTTCGATCTCGTACGCAAGCGCGTCGTCTCGAAATCCGATGCCGTCCAGTGGTCGAACCGTCCCGACGAACTGATCAAGGTACTGCAAAGTATCGGAGAATAACACACCGCTCGCCCGCTCGGGGCGAAACCTGAAATCTCACAAAAAAATCATATAAAAACGATCGAAAGCCCCGCAATCGGGAGTGCTTACTTGCGGGCCTCTTTGAGGGTATCGGCGATCAAAAACGCCAGTTCGAGCGACTGGTCGGCGTTGAGCCGCGGGTCACAGTGCGTGTGGTAGCGGCTGTTGAGGTCTTCTTCGGTAATCTGAAACGTACCGCCCAGACATTCGGTGACGTTCTTGCCCGTCATCTCCAGATGCACCCCGCCGGCATAGGTACCTTCGGCTTTATGGACCTGGAAGAACTGTTTCATCTCGGTCAGAATATCGTCGACCTTGCGGGTTTTGTAGCCGTTGCCCGATTTCATGATGTTGCCGTGCATCGGGTCGCAGCTCCACAGTACTTTTTTGCCTTCACGCTCGACTGCGCGAATCAGCGGCGGCATCCCCTCGCCCACCTTGTTCGCACCCATGCGCACGATCACGTTGATGCGGCCGGCTTCGTTGTCGGGGTTGAGAATATCGCACAGCTTGAGCAGGTCGTCGGGGTCCATCGTCGGGCCCGCTTTGAAGGCGATAGGGTTCTTGACGCCGCGAAGAAATTCGACGTGCGCACCGTCGACCTGGCGGGTACGGTCGCCGATCCACAGCATATGCGACGAAACGTCGTACCACTCGTCCGTAATGGAGTCCTTGCGGGTAAAAGCTTCTTCGTAGTTAAGCAGCAGCGCCTCGTGCGAGGTGTAGTAGTCCGTCTCGCGCAAGGTGCGGTAGGTCTGCGACGTCACGCCGCATGCCTCCATGAATCGCAGCGACTGTTCGATCTGCTCGGCCAGTTCCTCGTACTTGGCCGTCGCTTCGCTCTGATGGGCGAAATCGAGGTTCCATTGATGAACCTGATGCAAGTCCGCCATGCCGCCCGAGGCGAACGCACGCAGCAGATTGAGCGTCGCCGCCGCCTGGTTGTAGGCGTGAATCATGCGCTGCGGATCGGGGACACGCGCTTTTTCGCTAAATTCGATACTGTTGATGATATCGCCGCGGTAGCTCGGCAGGGTCACGTCACCGACGGTTTCGGTATCCGACGAACGCGGCTTGGCGAACTGCCCGCCCATACGCCCGACTTTCACGACCGGCAAACCGCTGGCGAAGCTCATCACGACCGCCATTTGCAGCATCACTTTGAACGTGTCGCGGATATTGTCGGCATGAAATTCCGAAAAACTTTCGGCGCAGTCGCCGCCTTGGAGCAAAAACGCTTTGCGCTCGACCGCTTTGGCGAGCTGCGATTTGAGATTGCGGGCTTCTCCGGCGAAAACCAGCGGCGGATAGCGGCGAAGCTCTGCCTCGACCGCTTCGAGGCGGGCTTTGTCCGGGTAGGTCGGCTGCTGAAGAATCGGCTTGCTTCTCCAGCTCGAGGGGGACCAGTTGCTCATGATGTTTCCCTTGAACGGTTTTTTGAGGCCCGATATTATCGAAACCGAGCTTTACTATGATTGAATTTGCATGCACAATGAAAGTATCAAGCCTTTTTTAGCGATCATTGCCTATAATTCCCCACCATTTCAACAAGCAGGCGGCCGTCCATGGATTTCAACTATTTCGATCTCGTCATCGCAGCCATCGTCTTGCTGCTCGGCCTCAAAGGGCTGATCAACGGTTTTTTCAAAGAGCTTTTCGGGCTTGTCGGCATCATCGGCGGCATCTTCGTGGCCTCGCGCGTCGGCACGCAGGTCGGCGAATTCCTCAACGAAAACATTTTCCACTTCGAAAGCCGTTCGGCCGTCTCCTTCGCCGGTTTTCTTCTTACTCTCGTCGCCTTCTGGCTGGGCATGGTCGTGCTGGGCCATCTGTTCAAGAAACTCGGTTCGCTCAGCGGACTTGGCGCGATCGACCGAATTGCCGGTTTCGTCCTGGGCAGCGGCAAGTTCTTTCTTATCGCCGCGGTGATCGCGTATGCGGTCAACAACATCAAAACGATTCACGACAATATCGAAGAGCCCATGAAAAACAGTGTGCTTTTCCCGATTCTCGTCGAAACCGGCGGCTATATCATGCATCTGGACCCGGCGGAACTCAAAGAAAAAACCGATGACGTCATCGAAAAGAGCGGCGACGCGATCGACGATTTCGCCCATGAGCATGCCGACGATATCGCCGAGCATGTCAAAAAGACACTGACGGATTGAGAAACGATGGACAGCAAAACCGATTTTACCGCCAAAACGATCGAATACGAACAGCTGCTCGAAGACTTCAAGGCCCTGCTCAAACGCAACGGCCTGAAATTCACGATCCAGCGGGAAGTCGTTTTGGAGACACTGTATAATTCCGACGAACATCTGACACCCGAAGCCCTGCACAAAAAAATTCAGGCCCGTTACCCCGAGCTTAAAACCGGTATCGCGACGATTTACCGGACGCTCGGGCTGCTTGAAAGCGAAGATTTCGTGACGTCGCTTTCATTCGGAGCCCAGGGAAAAAAATACGAACTCGGCGCCAAGGAGCATCACGACCACATGATCTGTACCGAATGCGGACGCATCATCGAGTTCGTCGACGAAGAGATCGAAAAACGTCAGCATCGCATCGCCGACGCACACGGTTTCAAAATGAAAGACCATTCGATGCAGATTTACGGCATCTGCGCATCCTGCCAGAAATCACAACAACATTAGGAGAAAACGATTGTCCTTTTTTGACAACAAATTCATTCAACAGCGTATCGAGAAGGCCGAGGCGCTCAAGCAGCTGGGCATCAATCCCTACGCCAACGATTCCAAACGCAATACGACGATCGAAAAGTTTCTTTTCGTCAATTCCGACCTGATACACGCCGAGGAAAAGCGCGACGAAAACCGCCGCTACCGCGTCGCGGGACGCATCAAGTTCTTCCGTGTGATGGGTAAAGCGAGCTTTTTGAAAATCGAAGACGAAAGCGGCATGCTTCAGATCTACGTCGCCCGCGACAACCTTCCCGAAGGTTTCTACAACAACGTGATCAAAAAATTCGTCGAAGTCGGCGACATTGTCGAGGTCGAGGGCTATCCGTTCGTGACCAACAAGGGTGAGCTTTCGCTGCACGTACAGACATTTCAGTTTCTCACCAAGGCGATCGCACCGCTGCCCGAAAAATTCCACGGCATCACCGACAAGGAACTGCGCTACCGCCAGCGCTACCTCGACCTGATCATGAACGCCGAAGTACGCAAAACCTTTCGGATCCGTTCGCAGATTATCTCACTGACGCGCCGTTTCTTTGAAGAAAAAGGCTTTTTGGAAGTCGAAACCCCGATGATGCACCCCATCGCCGGCGGCGCCAATGCCAAACCTTTCGTCACCCACCACAACGCGCTGGGTGTCGACCGCTATTTGCGTATCGCTCCCGAGCTTTACCTCAAACGCCTGATCGTCGGAGGCTTCGAAGCGGTTTTCGAAATCAACCGCAACTTCCGCAACGAAGGCATGGACGCGACGCACAATCCCGAATTTACCTCGATTGAATTCTACTGGGCGTACAAAACCTACAAAGACTTGATCGCCCTGACCAAAGAGTATTTCGAGTACCTGTTCGACCATCTCAAACTGCCGACCCTGCTGCCCTACGGCGACCTCGAAGTCGATTTTTCCAATTTCCGCGAAATCACGCTGATCGATTCGCTCAGCGAAGTCGGCGGCGTACCGGCGGACATCGTATACGATAAAGAAAAAATGCTCGCCTACCTTGCCGAACACGGTTTCGAAGCCAACGACAAACTCAACGTCGGCCAGCTGCAAGGCGAACTTTTCGACGCCTTCGTCGAAGAAAAGCTCATCGACCCGACCTTCATCACGATGTACCCCGTCGAAATCTCGCCGCTGGCGCGCCGCAACGACGAAAACCCGGCACTCACCGACCGCTTCGAGCTTTTTATCGCCGGTCGCGAAATCGCCAACGCCTTCAGTGAACTCAACGATCCGATCGACCAGCTGGGGCGCTTCGAAGGCCAGCTTGAAGCCAAAGAAAGCGGTGACGACGAAGCACACGAAATGGACGAAGATTTCGTCAGGGCGCTTTCGTACGGTATGGCACCGACCGCCGGAGAAGGCATCGGCATGGACCGGCTCGTGATGCTGCTCACCAATCAGCACTCCATCCGCGACGTTTTGCTGTTTCCTGCGATGAAACCGCTCAATTCCGACCATCAACCCACCCAAGAAGAGGAGTAAACCGCCCATGAGTTTTTTGCAAGAATTCGACCCCGACGTCTTCGCCCTGTGCGAAAAAGAGCTTGAACGCCAGACCGATCACCTCGAAATGATCGCCAGCGAAAACTTCACCCTGCCCGCCGTCATGGAGGCGATGGGTTCGGTCTTTACGAACAAATACGCCGAAGGCTACCCCGCCAAACGCTATTACGGCGGCTGCGAATATGCCGATGCCGTCGAACAGCTCGCCATCGACCGTGCCTGCGAACTGTTCGGCTGCCGTTTCGCCAACGTCCAGCCCCATTCGGGCTCGCAGGCCAACGGCGCGGTCTACGCCGCACTGCTTAAAGCCGGCGACAAGCTGCTGGGCATGGACCTCAGCCACGGCGGCCACCTCACCCACGGCGCCAAACCCAGTTTTTCGGGCAAGAACTACCACAGTTTCACCTACGGCGTCGAACTCGACGGCCGCATCGACTATGAGCGCGTCCTCGATATCGCGCGTATCGTGCAGCCCAAAATCATCGTTTGCGGCGCCTCGGCCTACGCCCGTGAAATCGACTTCAAAAAATTCCGCGAAATCGCCGACGAAGTCGGTGCCCTGCTCTTTGCCGACATCGCGCATATCGCCGGCCTCGTATGCGCCGGGGAACACCCCAGCCCTTTCCCGTACGCCGACGTCGTGACGACCACCACGCACAAAACCCTTGCCGGACCGCGCGGCGGCATGATCATGACCAACGACGAAGCGATCGCCAAAAAGATCAACTCCGCCATCTTCCCGGGTCTGCAGGGCGGGCCGCTCGTGCATGTCATCGCGGCCAAAGCCGTCGGTTTCAAATACAACCTTTCCGATGAATGGAAAGCCTACGCCAAGCAGGTCAGAGCCAATGCAAGCGTGCTCGCCGACGTCATTATGAAGCGCGGCTACAACGTCGTCAGCGACGGCACCGACAACCACCTTGTCCTCGTATCCTTCCTCGACCGCGATTTCAGCGGCAAAGATGCCGATGCCGCACTCGGACGCGCCGGCATCACGGTCAACAAGAACACCGTGCCCGGCGAATTCCGCTCGCCGTTCGTCACCTCGGGGATCCGCATCGGCTCACCCGCACTCACGAGCCGCGGCATGAAAGAAAAAGAGTTCGAGCTGATCGCCAACCGGATCTGCGATGTCCTCGACGACATCGAAAACGAAACCCGACAGGCCGCGATCAAAGAAGAACTTAAACAGCTCGCACAGCAGTTCGTCATCTACTCTCAGCCCACCTACTGATGAGCCCGGAAGCCCGCTTTTTCGAGCGGATCGTCCGCACGCACTACTGGCGCAAAATGCCCGAAATCGTCGAGCGAATCACGTTTGGCAACCGCACGTTCTTTTCCAAATACCTCCGTATCGACGCGCCGATCGACGACAACCTCGTCCGTCGCCACCTCGAAGGAGAAATCGTCGCCGCCCACTCGCTGGCCGACGACGAAGGAAACGTTACGCAGCTGCTGATCGACTACAACGGAGACGATCCGCGGCGTTTCCGTCATCATGCGCTCAAAATGCTTGCGCAAGAAGGCTTCGACGATGTCAGCGTTTTTCGCTCGGCATCGCCTTCGCACCTGCATCTGTATGTCTTTGTCGAAAAACAGCCGTTGCAATCGGCCATCGAAACGGGTAAAATAATTTCGGAAAAACTGGAAGCGAAACTGGCCAAACAGTGGCGAATCTTTCCGACCGATTCGCTCCCCGAGGCATATAACATCGCCAATCTTCCGTACGAACCGTTTTCCTAAGGAGCTTCAAGTATGCAAGACGAACACAACGAACTGGGCGATATCATCCTCAACCGCAGCGAAAAAGGGCACAGCCGCAAAAAAGTACTCGTCGGCATCGGCGCCCTGCTGAGCGTACTGATCATTATCGTTATCGCGATGGGACGCTTCAGCGACGACAAGCCCGTTGCCATGCCTGCACTGCCTTCGACGATATCGAGTGCCTCGTCATCGTCCGAAGACGACGACATCGACCGGCAGCTCGCCATCGTGGCGCAAAAGCATGTTCCGGCCGCTTCTTCTTCGGCAGGGACGGTTGCCGTCACAGCCAAAATCAAGCCGGTTGTCGTCGACGCGGACGAAAACGAAGTCGTCATCATCGACGAACCGAAGCACACCGCGCCCCAAAAGGTCGTCACGCCCAAAGCAGATACCGCTGCCAAACCGTCGCACGTCACCGGTACGCAGCACCACAGCGCCCCGGCAAAACCGGAAGCTTCCGCCGCGAAAAACGGCGACGTCTATATTCAGGTGGGTTCGTTCAGCCGCTACAAACCGGCCAAAGGCTTTCTCGATCGCATCGAGAAAAGCGGCTACGCCTACCGTTTCCGCCGCGTCGTCATTCACGGAGAAATCAAGAACAAAGTGCTCGTCGGGCCGTTCAAAAGCCGTGCCGACGCCAAAGCCCATCTGACGGACGTGCGAAAAAAAATCGAATCAGGTGCTTTCATCTATACCATCAAAGAAAAGTGAGTCCATCGTGATCTATTCCACCCAGTTCATGCTCGACCAGTTCGCTCCCATCGCGCTGTACCAAAAACTCAAAGCCGCCTTTCCCGGCGAAATCGCCTTTTTGTTCGAAAGTGCCGGAAGCAGCGAAGGAAACAACAGCCTCGTACTCATCGGCGCACGCGAGCGTCTGAGCTACCGCGACGGAACAACCCGTCACGTCGATGCCGAAGGCCGTGTATCCGAGAGCACCGAATCTCCTTTCGAATTTCTCAAAACCTACTACCGCAGCATCGACCCCGCCCCCTACCGTGATGCGTGCAAACGCCTCGATATCGGCTATGCCGACGGTTTCATCGGCTACATCGGCTACGATATGGTCAAAGTGTTCGAGCCGGTGCTTCAGTCGTACATGGATGCGCTAGAGGACACGATGCACATTCCCGACCTCGATCTGATTTTGCCGAAATTCGTCGCGGTCTATTCGCATAAAAATCATAAAATCACGCTGTTGAGCACCCTCGAAAGCATGGCGGCACGCTTTGAAGAACTTGAACAGGCCATCAAAGGCAGCTACGACTACACCCCCCTCGTTCCAATGAAAAACGACAACGGCGGCACGTTCGCTTTCGACAAGGAACGCTTTTTCAAGATGGTGGCCGATTCCAAAGAGATGATCAAAAGCGGCGACGTGTTCCAGATCCTCATGACCAACCGCTACACCCGCAAAGCGAAGGTCGATCCGTTCAGTTTCTATCGTATTTTACGCACGAAGAACCCTTCGCCTTATATGTTCCTGATGGAATACGAAGATTTTGCCATCGTCGGAAGCTCGCCCGAAGTCATGGTGCGTCTTACCGAAGGCGAATTGCTGCTGCGCCCCATCGCGGGTACACGCAAACGCGGGGCGACCAAAGAACGCGACCGCGAACTCGAAGAAGAGCTGCTCACCGACCCCAAAGAGCTCGCCGAGCATCTGATGCTTATCGACCTCGGACGCAACGACGTGGGCCGCGTTGCGGAAACCGGCACCGTCAAAGTCGAAGATATGATGCACATCGAACGCTACTCGCACGTCATGCACATCGTCAGCGACGTCACGGCGAAGCTGCGCGACGACAAAGACATGTTCGACCTTTTTATGGCGACCTTCACCGCCGGCACGATGACGGGCGCGCCGAAAATCCGGGCCATGGAACTGATTGCCGAATTCGAGGGCCTCAAACGCGGTTTTTACAGCGGTGCGATCGGCTATTTCGGTTTCGACGGCAATATGGACAGCGCCATCACCATCCGGACCGCACTCGTCAAGCCCGACGAAGTGATTTTGCAGGCCGGAGCCGGCATCGTGGCCGACAGCGTGGACGAACTCGAATACCTCGAAGTGCACAACAAACTCGGTGCACTCATGAGCTCGCTCGATGACCTTGAGCGTACCGATGGATAAAAAGCTCTTCGCGATTTTCGGCGATCCCGTCGCACATTCGCGCTCGCCGCTGATGCACAACCACACTTTCAGAGTCCTCGGCTTCGAAGGCTGCTACACCCGCATCCGCCTCGAAGACGGAAAACGGCTGCGCGACGTTTTTCTGGCGAACAAACTCTCGGGGGCCAACGTTACCGTTCCGCACAAAGAAGCCGCGTTCAACGCGTGCGACGAAGTGCGCGGCTTCGCCCGCGAAGTCGGCGTCGTCAATACCGTCGTCGAAGAAAACGGCCGGCTTGTCGGCTACAATACCGACGCCGACGGATTTCTCTTCGCCGTTCGCGATTTCCTTCCGCTCGAAACGGTCCTGATTCTCGGAGCCGGCGGTACGGCACGCGCCCTGGCCAAACGGCTTCGGACCGAAGGCATGCAGGTACATGTGCTCAACCGCTCCGCTGAACGTCTGCGCCCTTTCGCCGACGACGGATTCGGTGTCGCCACCTGGGAGAGCTTCACCCCCAAAGCGTTCGATCTTGTCGTCAATACGACCTCCGCCGGATTGCAAGACGACGCCCTTCCCGCTCCCGAGAACCTGCTGCGGCCGCTGCTCGAAGCGGCCCGATACGCCGCCGACGCCATCTACGGCAAAACGACGCCCTTTTTGGCGATGTGCCAGGCCCTCGGCCTGCCTGCGATCGACGGTGCCGAAATGCTGCTCGGCCAAGGTGTGCTCGCCCATGCGCTCTTCACCGGCGGCCGATTCGACAACGACGTTATCGAACGGGCGATGCGGGAGAGTTTCGTACTGTGAAAAAGGCTGTTTTCGCCTTCGTTTGCGGCGTCGTTCCGCTTTTTGCCTACAACGACTGCCGCTTCAAAATCGACGCCTACGAACGTATCTGCGAACAAGCCGTTGCCAAAGGAGTGAGCGTCGATTACGCCAACCGCTACCTCCTCGACCCGCAAACGAAGCTGCGCGACGCAACCAGCCTCAAACTCTTTTCGCCGGCAATGATCAAAAAGCATCATGCCGCCGAAAAACGGGCCAACAACGCCCTGCTCGCTTTCGTGCCTGAAATCAAAAAAAACCTCCGCGCCTATCGAAAAACCTATGAAACGGCACGCCGGCGCTTCGGCGTCAATCCCGAAGTCGTCGCCGCGATTCTCGCCAAAGAGACGCGCCTTGGACGCATACCCGTCACGCACGACGCCTTCGCCGTTTTCAACACCCTGGTGCGCGAACTGCCTGCCGATACGCCGAGAAACCGCCGGCTGCATGCCATGGCCGAACGCAATATCGTCTCGCTGATGCACTACTGCTACCGTTTTAACATTACGCCTTCGCAGTGCCGATACCGCAGTTCGTATGCCGGTGCGGTAGGCATTGCACAGTTTATGCCCCAGAATTTCTACCTTGTCGAAAGCAGTGACGGCGGCGCGGGCGATCTTGGCCGCATGCAAGACGCCATTTTGTCCACCGCCCGCTTTCTGCACGACATCGCCGGTTTCGATACGCCGGTGGATTGGCGAAAGGTCCCCGATATGCGCAAAATCGAAAACGCCTGGTACGATTTTGATTTTACGCACAAAAACGCGTCGTTCGCCTACGCAGAAAATCGGCACGGCAAGCCGTATGCGTGTTTTGCCTGCACTCGGCCGGAGCTGGCGTATTTTGCACGCTACGTCAAAAAAATCATGCGCTACAACAATTCGAGCAATTATGCGGTGGGAGTATTGCGCCTGGCGTACGAGGCGGCGAAAGATGAAGCCGAGGGGATAAAGAACCCCTGATTCGGCCGCATGAAAGAGGAAGTTACTTCTTGCTTTTTTTCGAAGCTTTCTTTTTGGAGGCTTTCTTTTTCGCCTTCTTGGCTTTCTCTTTTTTCTTGGCCTTGAGTTTCTTGTTCTTTTTCGAAACCGGCTTTTTCACGCTTTTTTTGACTTTTTTCGCCTTTTTCTTCTCGGCTTTTTTCAACGCTTTTTTCGCGCTCTTTTTCTTCTTGAGTTTCAGCAGCGCTTTGTCCGCTTTTTTCTTGACGTCTTTTTTCTTTGCTTTTTTCGCCATATTCGGCTCCTTGTAATTGATCTGTAATCATTATAGCATAATGCGATGCCCGGTCAAATCGGCCTATGTCGTCTCGGAGCCGCAACGTGTTAAAATGCCAAAAGTGTATCCTCCGCTGAAGATCAAAGGTTCCGGCATGAGCCGGCCGCCAAAACGCAAACGGCACGGACTGCCGCAGCACAGTCGAAAGGTCTATCATGTATCTTTTCTCCGACAGACTTTACCGCAAAGACGAAGATGAAATCGTCCTCGATGCAGAGAAAAAGCAGGTCATCTTCACCACCATCCGCAACGAAACCATTATCAACTGGCTGCTCGAACAGGGCTTTCACGAAACGTTTATCGAAGATATTCAGAACGAAGACCAGAGTATCGCCTACGAGCACAACGACCGCTTCAAATTGATTATCCTCAAACATTTCGTGCAGGACGAAGAAGATGAGATGCTCTACCGTGACGAAAATATCGTCATCATCATCACCGAGATGACTTTCATTTTTCTCGCGCATGACATCAAGACCATCAAGGAGATCATCGCCAAGCTCTACAAGCGCTACAAACAGACCGACTCCATCCCCTACATCACCTACACCGTCATCGATATCCTCGCCGACCACACCCTGCACATCATCGACCACATCGACGACAAGCTCGAAGAGATCGAAGATCATATTTTCGCCGAGAATCTCAACGAGGAGGAGGTACAAAAGTCCCTCTATTTCGCCAGACGCTCACTCAACCGCATCGCCAAGCTTTCGGTACAGTCCAACGACATCGTCAACAAGATCTACAACAACTACCCGTCCCAGATGCGCCAGAAGCTTCAGTACGAGTTCATCGACCTCAAAGAACACCTCTCCTTCACCATCAACGAGTCCAAAGCCTACCTGGATCGCACCGGATACCTTCAGAACCTCCTGATGGGATTTCTCAGCAACCGCATGAACAAAGCGATGCAGCGTCTGGCGGCGATTTCGCTTATTTTTCTGCCGCTGACCTTTATCGTCGGTAACTACGGCATGAACTTCAAATTCATGCCCGAACTGGACTGGAAGTACGGCTATCTTGCGGTATGGGGCATCAATATTGCCATCGCGTGGCTGATTTTCAGGTGGCTGAAGAAGCAGAAGTGGATATAA
>CAZYEW010000053.1:7515-13357 GCA_964646705.1 uncultured Sulfurimonas sp. | reverse complement strand
TCAACCTGGTTCCCGCCGTATCTGCGGCTGGTCTTCTTTCTCGTTCTCGGCTTTTCGCTGCTCTTTTTCGCGATGCGTGTCGCGTTTTGGATCGTTTTCGAGCCGTCACACAATCCGCTGAGCTGGCACGACCTTTTCAAATCGTTCTGGCTGGGCTGGCGGTTCGACCTGCGCATTGCCGTGGCCATGGCGCTGCCGCTGTTCTTTACCGGCTGGATACCGTGGTTCGATCCGCTGAAAAACCGTTATGCACGGGCGTTTTGGCTGACGCTGCTTACGGCGGCATTCGCGCTGGTAGCCTTGGTATATATCGTCGATTTCGGCCATTACGCCTATTTGCACAAACGCCTCGATTTTACCGCCATGCGTTTTCTCAAAGACGCTGCCATTTCGGCGCAGATGGTCTGGGAGAGCTATCCCGTCGTCTGGATTACCGTCGCATGGCTGTCCGTCGTTGCCGTCGTTTTCGCGTCGATGCGTGCGTTGATGCGCCGGCTCGCACGGCTTTCTTACGCACCGCGGCCATGGTGGAAAAACGCGCTGATCGGTTTTGCCGCTTTCTTTCTGATGTTTCTGGGTGCGTACAGCAAGCTGTCGCAGTACCCGCTGCGCTGGTCGGACGCGGCGTTCAGCAAACACCCGTTTGCCGCGCAGCTGACGTACAATCCGGTGCACTACCTGTTCGATACGTGGAAAAACGGCAGGGTGACGTATAACGTTGAAGCGACGCGAAAATACTATCCGCTGATCGCCGATTTTCTCGATGTCGATCACCCTGACGCCAAAACACTCAACTATCTGCGGCAGGTTCCTGCGAAGCGGGGGCTTGGGCGCAAACCCAACGTCGTCATGATCATCACCGAATCGTTCGCGGCGTATAAAACTTCGCTCTCCGGAAATCCGCTCGATCCTACGCCCAACGTGCGGCGCATTGCGGCAAGCGGCTGGTATTTCAAAAATTTCTTCACGCCTTCGACGGGGACGGCGCGTTCCATTTTCACGACGATCACGGGGATGCCCGACGTCGAGCTGCACGGCACTTCCAGCCGCAACCCGCTGATCGTGGACCAGCACAGCGTGATGAACGATTTCGACGGGTACGAAAAGTACTATTTCATCGGCGGCTCGGCGTCGTGGGGCAATATCCGCGGGATTCTGACGAAGAACATCGACCATCTTCATCTGTACGAAGAAGAAGACTACGACGCGCCGCGCAACGATGTCTGGGGCGTCAGCGACATCGATTTGTTCATCGAGGCGAACAAGGTTCTTGCTAAAGAGACGCGCCCTTTCATCGCCATTATTCAGACCTCGGGCGACCATCGGCCTTATACGATTCCGCCGGCGGAACGCACGCACGGTTTCAAGGTCAAGCATCCGGGCGACGCCAAGGTGCAGCACTACGGTTTCGACAACGAAAAAGAGTTCAACGCCTACCGCCTGATGGACCATTCCATCGGCTATTTCGCCAAAATCGCGCACGAGGCGGGGTACGACCGCCATACGATTTTCGCACTTTGGGGCGATCACGGCATCGACGGCTTCGCGGGCGAACATACCTACAAGGGTGAAAGCACCAGCGAACTGGGGCTGGGGTCGCACCGGGTGCCGTTCGTGATCTGGTCGCCCGGCCTGATCAAAACCCCCAAAGTGTTCGATACGGTCGCTTCCGAAGTGGACGTGCTGCCTACGATGGCAGGTTTGTGCGGCGAGGATTACAACGATACGACGATGGGGCGCGATCTGTTCGATCCGCGCTATGCGCAAAAGCGTCAGGCGTTTACGATCGTGCACATCAATCCGCCGCGCATCGGGATGATCGACGGCAGGCTCTATTTTCGGATGCGCAGCGACGGCACGCGGGCAGGGCTGTACGATATTTACAGCGATACGCCGCTGAAAGATTTGAGTGCCGAGCACCCCGAAGAAACGAAAAAACTGCGTGATTTGACGCAGGGATACTACAAAACGGTACAATACATGCTCTATCACAACAAACGCGCCGACATGCGTCGTATGGCAGGGGAGAAGTAAGCGATGAAAAAAAGATTCGCCGTTATTGTCGTCGCGCTTGCGGCGGCGTTCGGGCTCTATTACGCCTGGTACGTGCATTGGCACTACCGGTTCGAGGCGATCGTACCGGGCAAGGTGTACAAATCGGCACTGATCGATCCCGACGATCTCGAAGATTTTCTGATCGAACACAAGATTCACACCGTTATCGATCTGCTCGATCCGGGCGTGCAAGACGCGCTCAACCCCGCCCAGCAGCGCGATATCGATGCCGAAGCCGCCGCCGTCGCTCGGATCAACGCGAAACACCATACGGACATTCGCCACGTCAATATTCCGTCGGGGCAGATTCCGACGAAAAAAACCCTGACGAAATTTTTCGAAGTCCTCGACGACAACACGTCGTATCCGGTGCTCATTCACTGCTATCACGGCACGGGGCGTGCGGTGATTTACAGTGCGCTCTACCGCATCGAATATGAAGGCTGGAGCAACGAGGCAGCACGAATGAAAACGCGGGCGCTGCCTTTTTTGGTGGAATCGCCGCTGCATAAAAGCAGTTTCGCCGCAGGGCACGGCAAAGGCGATTTCCTCATTCACTACAAGCCGCGCCGCGAAGGCAACCGCAGTACGATAGCCACGCTTGAAGAGGGACGATGAACCGGCGGTTTGCATGCATCGCACTTTGGCAGTGGGCCGCGATGGCCGCGGTCACAGCGGTACTGATGCTGTTTCCGCAGATCGATTACCGCATCAGCACATTATTCTACGACGGCAGCCGTTTTATCGGCAGCGGCACCTGGGCCGAGGCGCTGCTGTATCATTCGGTCGGACCGGTCGTAGGCGGAACGTTCACAGCGGCGTTGCTGTTGTGGCTTTTCAACCGTTTTTTTCATCGCAGCGTCGCGGGGTGGAACGGCAGAAAACTGCTGTATGTGCTGCTCGTATTCGGGATCGGTTCGGGCTTGGTCGTGAATGCGATGCTAAAAGAGCACCTGGGCCGTTCCCGTCCCGCACGCACCGTGGAATTCGGCGGAAAATATCCGATGACGCCGCTGTTCGTTCCGACGCGGCATCCCGGCTATTCCTGTACCAGCGGCCACGCGGCAGCGGCTTTTTCACTATTGGCGTTCGTCTTCGTTTCGCGGCGAAAACGGCTGTGGGCGACGGTCGCGCTGCTGTACGGTGCGGCGGTAGGCGTGGCGCGCATCAGTGTAGGCGGCCATTTTTTCAGTGATGTCGTCGGCTCGCTTTTTATCGTGTACATCACGGCGGGAATCGTATGCCGGCTGATGTGTGCAAAGGCGTGTGATGCAGTGTGAACATTTCGGTGCCTGCGGCGGCTGCCGCGAGTACGAAGGCGGATACGAAGCCCAGCTTGCGCGCAAACGCGCCCGCATCGAAGCGATGTTCGCTCCGTATTACGACGGCGAGTATTTTGTCGCCCGTTCGCGCGAAAGCGGCTACCGTGCGCGTGCCGAGTTCAAAGTCTGGCATGTCGGCGACGCGATGCATCTGGCGATGAATGCGGCCGAGCGCGATGAAAAGGTCGTGCTGCTGCAGGAGTGTCCGATGGTCGATCCGGCGATTGCGACACTGATGGAGCCGTTGCGCGACGCGATCGAAAACGATGAAACGCTGCGGCGCAAACTGTTTGGAATCGATTTTCTTCATGCGCAAAGCGGCACGGTCGTTTCGCTGTTGTATCACCGAAAACTCGACGAAACGTGGCGCACTGCGGCCGAGGCGCTGGCGGCACGTTTTGGCATCGGCATCATTGGCCGCAGTCGCAAACAAAAAGAGGTCGTTGGCAGCGATTACGTCATCGAATCGCTCGACGTCGCCGGCCGCACCTACCGGTTCAAACAGGTCGAAAACAGTTTCACCCAGCCCAATCCCGGCGTCAATGCGCAGATGATCGGATGGGCGCTCGAACAGTGTGAAGGGCTGGGCGGAGACCTGTTGGAGCTGTACTGCGGCGCGGGCAATTTCACGATCCCGTTCGCATCGAAATTCGACCGCATCCTCGCGACCGAAATTTCCAAAACCTCCATTGCCGCGGCCAAAGAGAATATGCGGCTCAACGGTACGGAAAACATCGACTTCGTGCGGATGAGTGCCGAGGAGTTCGTGCAGGCGCTCGACGGCGTGCGGCCGTTTCGGCGGATGCGCCACATCGATCTGGCATCGTATCGCCTGCAGACGATTTTCGTCGATCCGCCCCGTGCGGGGCTCGATGAAGCGTCGTGTGACTTCGCCGCGCGCTTCGAACACGTGCTGTACATTTCGTGCAATCCGCAGACCCTGCTGCGCGACATCGAACGGCTTTCGTCAACCCACCGCGTCGAGGCGATGGCAATGTTCGATCAGTTTCCCTATACCGCGCATATCGAGATGGGAGTGCGTTTGAGCAGGAAACGATAGAAGGTCTTTTCTCCTGTTTCGATGCGAAACGATGGGAACGCGTGGAAGCGGATCGAATCACCGACCTGCTTCGTGCATTGAACGTCCGATAATTCATAGTAATTCGGTATGAATACTTGACTTTTGCGCACGCTCTACTTTAAAATGCCCGAAAAAAAGGCATGATATGGCCCAAGCCTGCCCCGTCAACTTTATTAGCGTCGACAATACCGCAAGCCGTATTGTGTCGGCATTGACCGCGGCGGTCGTCATTGTAGCCGTCGGATTTAACTGGCCATGGCTGCTCGGACTGCTTTTGATCGATCTTTTCGTTCGTTTGCACGGCAATAAACGTTACAGCCCGCTGTATCGCACGGCGGCGACGCTCAAAGCGTTGTTGGCGCTGCCGTCGCGGCCGGTCGACAGTGCGGCCAAAAAGGTCGCCGGCCATTTCGGGCTTGTGTTTATCGGGGCGTTGACCGCGGCGCTTCTGCTGCACTGGGACGATACGGCAACGGTGATCGCCTTGGTTTTCATTGCCTGTCTGCTTATGGATGTGACGCTCGATTTCTGTGTGGGTTGCAAAGTCTATCATCTTTACCGATTCGTCACGGAGATGCGGAAACGGTCATGGTAACCATCGGATCGAAGGGAATCTATGCGCTTTCAGCGATGTACGCACTCAGTCGCGCACCGCGAGGACGTTCGATGCAGACCCGGGAGATTGCGGCGGTTACGGGAATATCACGCGGCTACCTGGAACAGATTCTCTCGGCGCTTCGCCGCAGCGGCCTGGTCTCGAGCGTACGCGGGGCGGCCGGCGGGTACACGTTGGCGAAACCGGCTTCGCAGATGAGCGTGCTCGAAATTATCGAAACGCTCGAAGGCCCTTTATGCGATTACGAAAAGTCGATGGCAGGCAGCCCGATACTTGAAAACTTCCTGAGTGACGCACAGCGGCAAGTTAGAAAGATTTTCGCATTGAAACTCACGGAACTGGACCAAATTTACCAACCTTTTCATTACGAGATCTGAAAATACGTTTTTCTTTCGATGGTTTAAGATTCGATAAGTTATAAATATAACGCCATTGAAGATCAAGGTTTGGGAGAATGCAATGAGTTGGATTATGGTCCTTTTGATTGGGGGCGGGGCGATTTTAATTGTCTTTTTGCTGTGGATCGTCGTTGCGCAGGTCAAAAGTACGAAACATCTTGAAACCCTAAAAAAAGAGATCCAAAAAGAAGATCGAAAAGTACCGCTGAAAAAAAGGCCTCCCGAGCGCGCCGCCAAGCCGTCGCCGGAACCCAAAGCGAAACCCGGAAAAACGACGGCGCCGAAAGCGGCAGTCAAACCGCAGCCAAAACCCAAAGCCGAACAAAAACCGGAAATCAAACCGCAGCCCCGGCCGGCGGCGAAGCCCGAA
>CAZYEW010000053.1:0-7415 GCA_964646705.1 uncultured Sulfurimonas sp. | reverse complement strand
AGCCGAACAAAAACCGGAAATCAAACCGCAGCCCCGGCCGGCGGCGAAGCCCGAATCGAAACTGCAGCCGAAACCTGAACCGAAACCGCAGCCTCGCCCGACGGCCCGACCCAAACCGAAACCGCAGCCCAAACCGCAGCAAAAAGCCGAGCGAAAACCGACGGCCTATCCGGAATTCGACAACGCACGTGCGGTCGAGGCGCTCGGTCTTTCGCAAGAGGAGGCCGATATGTTCATCGGCGAACTGGTGACGCAGATTGAATCGGAAATCCCGAATCTCGAAGCCGCACTCAAAGAAGGCGACAAAGAGCGTCTTGAAAGGGTTTCACATATGCTTAAAGGCTCGGCGACGAGTTTGGGCGAAGGCGGCGTAGCCGATGTTCTGGTCGCTTTCAACACCTACTGCAAAAATTGTACGGACCTTGAGGTCGCCCGCGGACATCTTGAGGACCTCAAACACTATTTCAAAGCACTCAAAGCGAAATTCGCGGCGTGAGCACGCCGTTACAATCCTTCTTTTAAAACCAGCCAAAGCCGTTCGACATCGTCGTCGCATAGAAACAGCGCACTCTTGCGCAGCGTCAGTTCCGTAAAGGCGTTTCGTTCGATGCCTCCGGCATGCGTACAGTGCTCGTGTGCGCAGTGAAACGATCGGATGACGGTCAGATGTTTCTCTTCGATCGGCAATTCGCAGAAGAAACAGCGGGAGGGATCGGGAAGTCTCCCCTCGTATTCGAGCAGTGATACGTAGGCTTCGAGTGCAAGGCGTTTGGGGTTTTGCCGTCCCCAAAGCGACGCGCAGTGTTCGAAAAGTTCGAAATAAAACGCACCGGTTTCTTCGGCATCTTTGAGATGGGGGTAGAAAAGCGAGACGAATTGGTGCCAAAGACGGGTACGCCCGAGTTCTTTCAGCCACGGAAAACCCAGATGAATAACATCGCGAAGGCGGCCCATCGGGCTTTGCAAAGTGTGCTCGATTTCAAAATCGATTTTATAGCCGAGATTGAGGGTACTGTGGCGTGCGCCGTAAAAACGGTAAACGGTTTGTAAGCGATGTTCCGTTAAAATCGTGACGATCAGGTCCTCGTTGCGTACGCGCTGAATCCGAACGACGTAGCCCTGCACGCTATGTTTCTTCCCGTATCAATTGCTTTCCTCTATCCGTTAAAAACCCATGATGAAAACGAAGTTTAACCTAAAAAACTCTATAATTTAGAAATTAGCTTTTTCCTAAATACGGAAAAGTAGATTAATATACGCTTAAAGAGGTGAACCGAGTGGAATATTCTGACCTTTTACGATCGTTCAAAGACAACTGCGGTTTCGGTCTGATCGCCAATATCGACAATCGGGCATCGCACGAAACGCTCGAACGTGCCATTACGGCGCTTGAGCGAATGATGCACCGCGGCGCCATCGCCGCAGACGGCAAGACCGGTGACGGCAGCGGCCTGCTGCTCTCGCTGCCCAAACCGTTTATGCGCAGGGTAGCGACGGAACACGGGGTGGAACTTCCCGAAATGTTCGCCGTCGCGACGGTGTTTACAAGAGAAAAAGATCATCTCGACGTGCTCGAGCGTTTTTGTTGCGACAACGATCTCAAGGTCGTACTGCGTCGCGCCGTTCCCGTGGACACGAATGCATTGGGTGAGCAGGCGCTTCAGACGCTGCCGCAAATCTATCACGTATTTATCGTACCCAACTCCATTATGGCGACGCAGCGTTTCGATGCATTGTTGTACTTGAGCCGCAAAGAGACCGAGCACGCACTCGAAGACGACGAGGATTTTTATATTCCGTCGATGTCGTCGCGCGTCATTTCCTACAAAGGGCTGGTGATGCCGACGCACATCAAGGAGTTCTACGTCGACCTGCGCGACCCGTCGTTCGAGATCTCCTTTTCGCTGTTTCATCAGCGCTTTTCGACGAACACCCTGCCCAAATGGCGTTTGGCGCAGCCGTTTCGTGCCGTGGCGCACAACGGCGAAATCAACTCGGTCGAGGCCAACCGCTTCAACGTCCGCGTCAAGTCCGAGTCGGTCAAGAGCGAAGTCTTCACCGACAAAGAACTCGACCGGCTCCTGCCGATCCTGCAGCCCGGTGCCTCCGACAGCGCCAGTGCGGACAACTTTTTCGAGTTCCTGATCGCCAACGGGATGGATTTTTTCAAGGCTGCCCGCGCCCTGATTCCCGCACCGTGGCAGAACGCCCCGCATATGGACCCGGATCTGCGGGCGTTTTATGAATATTTTTCGACGGTTTTCGAAGCATGGGACGGTCCGGCGGCGTTTTCGCTCACCGACGGCCGCTATATCGGCTGTGTCCTCGACCGCAACGGCCTGCGTCCGTCGAAATACGTCATCACCAACGACAATACGCTGCTGATCGCCAGCGAATACGGCGTTATCGACTTCGGCGAAGAAAACATCAAAGAGCGCGGGCGCCTGCAGTCGGGAGAGATGATCGGGCTGGATCTGAAATTCGGCAGGGTGCTGAAAAACGACGAAATCAACGACTATCTCAAGTCGTCGAATCCGTACATGAAGTGGCTCAACGCCCATATGGTCTATCTTCAGGAACACGTTGAAGAGCAGTACAACGAAAAATGCATTCTCGGCCCCGATGAAATGATCGCGCGTCAGCGCTATTTCAACATTACCGAAGAGATCATCGAACAGGTGATCGAGCCAATGATCAAAGACGGCAAAGAGGCTGTAGGCTCGATGGGAGACGATACGCCGATGGCGGCCTTCAGCGACAAGCAGCGCAATTTCAGCGATTTCTTCAAACAGAAATTTGCGCAGGTCACCAATCCGCCGATCGATCCCATTCGCGAAAAAGTCGTGATGAGCCTCAACACCGGATTCGGCGAAACGCATAATATGCTCAATGAATTGCCTTCGCATGCGCATCGTCTTAAAGCGATTTCGCCGATCATCACGAAAGAAAAACTCGACGTGCTGAAATCGTACGGTGACGAAAAATCCCCGCGTTACGAACCGTTTTACAAGAATACGACGTTTTCGACGGCCTTCGAAGGGCGGCTTAAACCGGCACTCGACGCTTTGATCGAAAAGATTACGGATGCCGTCAAAGAAGGGGGCGTGCGCATTATTATTCTCGACGACCGGGATTTGGACGAGCGCCGGCGCGTCATTCCGATGCTGATGGCGGTGGGCCGCGTCAATCATGCGCTGCTCGATGCCGGGGTGCGTCACCTCGTTTCGATCGTCGCGGTCACGTCGGAAGTGGTCGATTCGCACGGAGCGGCGACGCTGATCGCTTACGGTGCGAGTGCCGTCTATCCGCGGCTGCTGTTCGCAACCGTCGTCGCCCATGTGGAACGCAGCCGCGCACTGGCGAACGTGACGCGTCACGATGCGCTCAAGTCCGTTCATTCGGCGCTCAATTCCGGGCTGCTCAAAATCATGTCGAAAATGGGGATCGCCACGATCGCGTCGTATCGCAACAGCGGCCTGTTCGATATTCTCGGCCTCAGCCGTGAGATCGTCGACGAATGTTTCGGCGATTCGCACTGCCTGCTGCCGGGACTGGGTTACGACGACATCGACGAACGGCTGGAAAAAACGCATAAAGAAGCGTTCGACAAGCTGCGTTTCAACCGTATTTTTCCGCTCAAGATCGGCGGATTCTACAAATTCTACAACGGTCAGGAATATCACGATTTCGGCCCGGAGGTCATTCACGCCATTCACGCACTCTCCAAGTCTGGCGACCCGAAAGATTTCGAGAAACTGCGCAGTGTGATCAACGGCCGCGGGCAGAAATTCATTCGTGATTTTCTGACGTTCAAATCGGACCGCAAGCCGATTTCGGTCGACGAGGTCGAACCCAAAGAGAAAATTTTCAAACGGTTCGCGTCGGCGGCGATGAGCCTGGGGTCGATTTCGCCCGAAGCGCACGAATGTATCGCCGAAGCGATGAATACCATCGGCGGCCAGTCGAACTCGGGCGAGGGCGGCGAAGATGCCGCACGTTTCGGTACGATCAAAAACTCCAAAATCAAACAGGTCGCTTCGGGCCGTTTCGGCGTCACTCCGGCCTACCTGCGTTCGGCCGAAGAGATTCAGATCAAAGTCGCACAGGGTGCCAAGCCCGGCGAAGGCGGACAGCTTCCGGGCCACAAGGTAACGGGCCTTATTGCACGCCTGCGCCATACGGTACCGGGCGTAACGCTGATTTCGCCGCCGCCGCACCACGATATCTATTCGATCGAGGACCTGGCACAGCTGATCTTCGACCTTAAACAGGTCAATCCCGAGGCCAAGATCGCCGTCAAGCTGGTTTCGACGGCAGGGGTCGGAACGATCGCCGCGGGCGTAGCCAAAGCCTATGCCGACAAAATCATCATTTCCGGCGGCGACGGCGGAACGGGCGCCGCACCGCTGACGTCGATCAAATTCGCGGGCAACCCCTGGGAGCTCGGCCTTTCCGAGGCACACAACGCCCTCAAAGCCAACAATCTCCGCGAACTGGTCGAAGTACAGACCGACGGGGGGCTGAAAACCGGTCTTGACGTCGTCAAAGCCGCATTGCTCGGTGCCGAGAGTTACGCGTTCGGTACCGGCGTATTGACGATCGTCGGCTGTAAAATGCTGCGCATCTGCCACGTCAACAAATGTTCGGTCGGCATCGCGACGCAAAACGAGAAACTGCGCAAGGAATTCTACAAAGGGACGGTACAGCAGCTGATCAACTATTTCACCCTGCTTGCCGAAGACGTGCGGTCGATCATGGCGGAGCTGGGCTATCGCAGCCTTGACGAACTGATCGGGCGCAGCGATTTGCTCGAAGTCGTCGATACGCCGCTGGCGAAGAAGTTCGACTTCAGTGCCGTACTGCATCGCGAAGAAGGGATCGACACCTGTCAGGTACCGTTCAACGAGCCTTTCGACGACAATGCGTTCGAGAAGAACATTCTCGAAGAGGTCCGCCATACGATCAAGCATCCGGACCATCCGGTACGCGTCAGCTACGACATTTGCAACCTCAACCGAAGTTTCGGCGCACGGATTTCGGGCGAAATTGCGAAATACTACGGTGATGAAGGCCTCAAAGACGGAACGATCGACATTCGGCTCAAAGGCGTCGCCGGTCAGGCATTCGGCGCTTTCTTGATCAACGGTGTGCATATGCACCTCGAAGGCGTCGCCAACGACTACATCGGCAAGGGAATGCACGGCGGCAAGATCGTGATCAAATCGCCGCACGAAGGCGGCGCGTTCAGCGGCGGCGGAAATACCTGCCTTTACGGAGCGACGGGCGGCAAGCTGTACGTCAATGCGGCGGTGGGCGAACGCTTCGCGGTACGCAACTCCGGGGCGCTTGCGATCGTCGAAGGCACCGGCGACAGTCCGTGCGAGTACATGACCGGCGGCATCGTCGTGATTCTCGGAAAAACGGGTGTGAACTTCGGTGCAGGGATGACCGGCGGTATCGCCTTCGTGTTCGACGAGGGGCACAATTTCATCGAAAACGTCAACCGGGAACTGGTCGAAGCCGTTCGCATCGATACCGATGACGGCGACGAGGCGCGTCATTTCCTCAAGCGCCTGCTCAAAGACTACGTCAACGAGACCGACAGTGCGAAAGCCAAGTCGATCATCAACAATTTCCGCACCGAAATCAGGAATTTCTGGCTCGTACGCCCGAAAAACCTGACCAAACTGCCACTCAACCAGGAAAAGGGAGACTAAGATGAGAGAATTTTTAACCATTGGCCGTATCGATCCCGACAAACGTCTGGTTGTCGAGCGGGTCAAAGATTTTAAAGAAATTTACGAAGTGTTCGACAAACACGGTGCATCGTCGCAGAGTGAGCGCTGTATTCAGTGCGGAGACCCGTACTGCCTGAACAAATGCCCGCTGCACAACTACATTCCGCAGTGGCTCAAGGCCGTTGCCGAAAAAGATCTCGAGTTCGCGTTCAAGCTCTCGAACGAACCTTCGCCCTTTCCCGAGGTGATGGGCCGGGTCTGCCCGCACGATCGTCTGTGCGAAGGGGACTGTACCCTCAACGACGGCCACGGTGCGATCACCATCGGTTCGGTCGAGACCTTTATCAACGAAGAAGGTTTCAAAGCCGGCCTCAAGCCCGAATTCCCGGGGATAACGACCGACAAGAAAGTCGCGGTGATCGGTTCGGGCCCGGCGGGCCTCTCTGCCGCGACCTACCTGCTGCGCTCGGGCGTGGGCGTCACGATGTACGAGCGTGCCGACCGTGCGGGCGGGCTGATGACCTACGGTATTCCCAATTTCAAACTCGACAAAAAAGTCGTCGAACGCCGCGTGCGTCTGCTTGAAGAAGCGGGGATGAAGCTGGTCACGAACTGCGAAGTCGGCAAAGACGTGGCGTTCGAAGAGATTATCGGCGAGCACGACGCCATCTTCATCGGCATCGGTGCGACCAAAGCCAAGCGTGCCGGTATCGCCGGGGAAAATGCGCCGAACGTCTATATGGCGATGGAATACCTGACGGCGATTCAGAAAAAGCAGTTCGGCGAGCCTTTCGACCGACAGTTCGAATTCAAAGACCTCGACGTCGTCGTCATCGGCGGAGGCGATACCGCCATGGACTGTGTGCGTACCGCCAAACGCGAGGGCGCCAAAAACGTGCGCTGTTACTACCGGCGCGATGCGCACAATATGCCCGGCAGTCAAAAAGAGTACAAAAACGCACGCGAAGAAGGCGTCGATTTCCATTTTTACGCCTCGCCGAAACAGATTCTCGTCGACGAGAACGGCCGCGCGATCGGCGTGGAAATGGTCAAAACGGTGCTCGGCGCCAAAGACGAAAGCGGTCGCCAGCGCATGGAAGAGGTCAAGGGCAGCGAGTTTACGGTCAATGCCGACGTGATCGTCATGGCGCTCGGGTTCGATCCGCACGTTCCTTCTTTTCTGGCCGAAAACGGCATCGAAACCAATGCGTGGGGCGGTATCGTTGTCGATGAAAACCACCAGACGAGTACTTCGGGTATTTTCGCCGGCGGCGACTGCTACCGCGGGGCCGATCTGGTCGTCAATGCCGCGTACGACGGGCGTGAAGCGGCCTACGCGATCTTGAAAAGCCTGCTTGACTGACGTCGCGGCGTTTCTCGATGCGGCGGTCGACGCCTGCATCGAGATCGACAAACGCCTGAGCCTGCGTGACGAGGCGCTGTTCGTGCCGCACGAGCGCGGAGCCGGCGGCGATGTCTCGATGGGCTTCGATCTGGCGGCCGAGGCGATCGCTTTGAAACATCTCGGAAGGTTCGGCCGCGTCGTTTCCGAGGAGAGCGGCGAAATCGGCGAAGGTGCCGCGACCATCGTACTCGATCCGCTCGACGGCAGCGACAACTACGCCAGCGGTTTTCCGCTTTACGGCGTTTCGGTCGCACTCGAAGAAGCGGGCGAAA
>CAZYEW010000052.1:9164-13618 GCA_964646705.1 uncultured Sulfurimonas sp. | reverse complement strand
TTGAATGATTTCGACGGTGCGTTTTTTCGGTGTCCCGCTGATGCTTCCGGCAGGCAGCAAGGCTTGAAGTATGGAAGAAAAATTCTGCCTCCAATTTTTGGGCAGCTTTCCCGAAATTTGTGAACTGACTTGCAAGAGTTGCTTGTTGCCGGCTTGGATTTGCGTAATATATCGAAAGCGATCGACGCGGATATCGTTTGCCACGATACCGAGATCGTTTCTAAGCAAATCGACAATCATCACATGTTCCGCCATTTCTTTGGTGTCGTCAAGAATGCGTTGCCGTGCATTTTCAACTGATGCATCGATGGTTCCTTTCATGGGGTATGTCAAAATTCTGTCGTCGATGATATCGATGAATTTTTCAGGCGAGAAACAGACGAACTTGTCTTGGTAGCGCAGTTTGTACGGGGCGTTGGCAAGCGTATAGATTTCGTGAAAGCTTTTTTTCCCGATATCAATCGGTGTCGGCTGTGTGAGATTTAAAAGATAGGTTTCGCCTTTGCGAATGTACGCTTGGACTTGAAGGAGTTTATCGCGATAGGAGGTAAACGTTACAGGAGAAGCCGCGAGAAGGGTCGAGTGTTCTTTTCCGCTTCCTTCGAAAGTAAAGCTGATGTCGAGCGTTTCAAGTTCACCGAGTGTATAGCAGCGTATCGCAGTTGCTTCGAAATCCGTGATGACGAGAAAGGGAGTGCCGGCGGCACAGAGTCTGTCGATCTTCTCAACGCTCATCGAGAATAAGTTTTTTCAGTACGGCCATTCGGACGAAGACACCGTTGGAAACCTGCTGCAGGACTTTGCAGCGTTCGTCGGCAAGGAGGGCATCGTCGATATCGATATTGCGGTGTACAGGGCCAGGATGGAGGATGACGATATTACGGTCACCGATTAGCTCCTTCGTAAGACAAAAATCGTTGGCATAGTCTTGCAGCGAAGCATATGCAGGCTGGGAATGGCGTTCGGTTTGCGTGCGCAGGCTCATAATCGCATCGACATCGGAAATGACGTCGTGAAGGCGATAGGTGTGTTCGAGGTCGGTTTTCGGCATGAACTGCGGCGGTGCGACGAGGATGACTTGCATGCCGAAGCGGTGAAGCAGCTCGATATTGGAATTGGCGACCCTGGAGTTTTTGATATCGCCGACGATAGCGATTTTTTTTCCGCGGACGTCCCCGAAATGACGGCGCAGGGTGAAAAGATCGAGCAGTGCCTGGGTAGGATGCGCATGCGCCCCGTCACCGGCATTGATAATGGATGCTTCGGTATGGTTGGAAAGAATTTTCGGTACGCCGGCGTTGGCATGGCGGACGATAATGGCATCAGGACCCATCGCGTCGAGATTCATGGCGGTGTCGACAAGGGTTTCGCCTTTTTTCGTCGAACTTCTGGCGACATCGAGGTGGACCATTTCAGCACCGAGTCGTTTGGCTGCAATTTCAAAAGAGCTGCGCGTGCGCGTGGAGTTTTCGAAAAAAAGTGTGATGACGATACGGTCTTGAAGCAGCCGGTGAAAACGCCCGTCGCTAAAAGTTTCTGCATCATGGAAAAGACGTTCGATCTCTTCGGCGGTAAAGTCGTCGGTACGGATGAGATGCTGCATGGCCCCGCTTTCGTGCATGAATGTATGCCGTGATTATAGCAAAAGCCGTCTGCATAGGGCTTCGACATCTTGGTCGAGCCGGAACCAAGGGGCGAAATGCGCGTCGAACCAGGGTTGTGAGGTGCTCGAAAAATCGTGGTCATCGTCACGGCAATTGAGAACCCATTCATAGGAGAGGCGCCGGTTTTTTAGCAATGACAAGCTTAAGCGTGTATCGTTGATGCAGCCTAAACGGCAATGCGAGACAAGCAGCGTTTTGGCATTGAACCGTTCGATCATGTCGATCATATCGGTCGTCGCATCGACGGGAACGAGCAGGCCGCCGGCACCTTCGATGATACAGATGTCGCATAAGCATTCCATGCGTGCGATTGCGGCATCGATCGCGGCATAATCGACGGGGTTTCCCTTCGAAGCGACGAAAGGTGCCGCAGGCAGCGGCATTTGAACCGGTACGACGTCGTCGATACAGAGCTCTTTTGTCAGCGGATTGTATCGCTGTATGGCCTGAAGCAGTCGTTCTCCGTCCGCGGGGAGACTTTGGACGCCGGTTTCAATAGGCTTGACGGCACCGACACGATAGCCGAGTGCCGTAAAGGTTTCGATCAGCTTTAGCGTCGCGTAGGTTTTGCCGATGTCGGTATTTGTTGCCGTAACGAAGATGCGTTTGGTCACACGCGCTCCTTTTTGGGCTATAATTTCATTTTATCTTAAGAACACGATGGATCGAACATGAACCGTTTTGAAAAGTTTACCACACCGTTCGTTCAGATGAACGGATCGAAAGAAGGCCCGGTCAGTCCGGCAATCGTCAATTCCGCGGCATTTGGTTACGGGGATCCGGAAACGGCGGAGGGCATTTTCGACGGCAGCGTCAAAAAGCCGCTGTATGCACGGATGGGAAACCCGACGACGGCGCAGCTTGAGCGTATTTTGACCGAGATGGAAGGCGGTTTCGGTGCGATCGCGACAAGCTCGGGAATGGCTGCGACGACGCTGGCAATATTGTCGTTGCTGCAGGCGGGCGACGAAATCGTCAGTGTCGGAGGCCTGTTCGGCGGGACCTATGCGCTTTTTAGCGAAACCCTTCCGCGTTTCGGTATCGAAACGTCGTTTTTCGACGTCGATGCGCTCGATGCGCTCAAAGAGGCAATCGGTCCGAAAACGAAGCTTGTGTTTCTTGAGAGCGTCGGTAATCCGAACATGCGCCTGCCCGACATTAAGGCGGTAGCCGAAATCGCAAGCGAACACGGTATTGTGCTGATGGTCGACAATACCGTGACGCCGATGAGCGTCAGGCCGCTTAAATTGGGTGCGGATATCGTCGTGTATTCGACGACGAAACTGATTGCAGGCAATGCATCGGCACTCGGCGGTGCCGCGATTTACCGCGGCATCGGCGGCGAAGACGACAAATTACGGGGCGAGCGCTATGCCTCGATTCACAAGTTTATCGACAATGTAGGCGAAGGTGCGCTGATCGCCGTCGGCAAAAAACGTGCGATGCGGGATTTCGGGATGAGCCCGTCGGCATTCAACAGCTACCTGACGCTGCTGGGCATCGAAACGCTGCCGCTGCGGATGGACCGCATCGTGCAGAGCGTCGAAACGGTGGCCCAAGGTTTGGCCGATGCCGGTATTGAAGTCAACCATCCCTCCTTGCCGTCGCATCCGCATCATGCTCGCTATAACACAAGCTTTTCGCTTGGATGCGGTCCGTTGCTGACGATCGATATGAAGACACAAGAGGCAGCCTACGCGTTTTTGCACCAAAGCCGGTTGGCGACGATCACGGCCAACATCGGCGACAGCAGAACGCTGGCGCTGCATATGGCCTCGACGATCTATCGGGATTTCAGCGAAAATGAAAAGGCGTTTCTCGGTATTACGCCGGGCTTGATACGTGTTTCGATCGGTTTGGAAAACCCCGACGATATTCTTTCCGATTTTCTGAAGGCGGCGAAATAGGCATGTGCCGCTGCGGCACAATGCGCTATAAAGAATAAATAATTATTATTTTAATAAAGCTGTAAGCAATTAGAAATGATAATATTCTCATCCGTATGTCCGACCAGGAGGAGAATATGCGTTTCTTCGTGACGATGTTGTTGACGGTCGTCTGTCTGTTTGCCGACGTGTCGCTCGATGTGATGAAAAAAGAACCGCGTTACGCATTTGTTATCGCCAACACGCTGGACGGTGGTGATACGTCGACGATTGTCGCGGCCAAACGGTTTGAGGCCTTTTTAAGAAAAAAAGGTTTCATCATCGAAACCGCCTACGATTTGAACCGTGCCGAGCTGATTCGTGCATTCCGCCGCTTCGACAGGCGCGTGGCCGACAACGGTGTCGTTACGGTCGTGTATGCCGGCGAAATGCTGACCTACAACGCTCAGGCATGGATCCTTCCGGCACAGATGCAGCTTGAATCGATGCGGCAGTTACGCCTGTCGGCGGTCAGTCTTGACTTTTTGCTGCAAAAGTTTCAAAGCCATTCTCCCCGTATCACGCTGGCGCTTGTCGATGCCTATCGTTTTTCCAGGCAGAAAAACGCGACCGATTTATCGGGTCTGCTGTCGGCATTGCGCAAGGTCAAAGACGCCGATATCCTGCTGCATTGGAGTCAGCGGCCGAAGCCTTCGGGCTTTTTGGACAAACTTGCGCGAAATATCGACGGCCGGCCGCTATCGCTGGAAGCATTGGCGAACCGGATGCGTGGTTACGGGGTGGCAATATCGACTGCACGTCCCGAGTTTTATTTCAATTTGCCTGCACGCATCCTTACCGCCGAAGACAAAGCGTGGCAACGTACCGTCGCCAAAAATACCGTCGCGGCCTACGAAGGTTTTCT